>JBKJSF010000118.1:0-3366 GCA_046595895.1 Caulobacter sp.
TCGAGGGCCTGGTCGCCGGTCACAGCACCGGCCAGCGCTCGGCGGTGCGTTCGAACACCCGGCCGAGGAAGTCGACCAGCTCGTGGCCCATGTCTTTCGTGAAGCCGTCCGGCTCCGGCGATCCGAAGGCCAGCACGCCCTCACGCGCGGGCTCCCAGATGGCCAACCGAACCATGGCCATGGATTTCACGCTCGCGGCCTTGTCGCCGAACAGGCCCAGGGCCGGGGCATGGAAGCCCATGCGGGCCAGCTTCTGGGCTCCGAGGATCAGATCCACCTGCCCCTCGACCAGCGGATACCAGCCGGCCGGAACGCGCTCGGGACCTTCCAGCGCCACCGCCGCGCCGGTCAGGCCGAAACGAAGCGTCGCCACCTCGTCCACCCGGCGGGCGAGGTCGGAATGGTTGCGGGCTTCCAGCAGGTCGATGACCGCCGCATGGGTCTGGGCCTGGGCCGAGAAATTGGCGCGGGCCGTGGCCTCCAGCATCCGCCGGGCCTTGCCCTCGCGCTTGGCGGTGGCGGCGACCCGGGCCAGGGCCGCCGGGCCGAAGTCGACCAGGTTGGCGGCGTCGAGCCGCAAGCCCAGGTCGCTCAGCAATTCCGGATCGTCGCGCAGCAGGGCGCCGTTGTCCCGGATCAGGTCGCGCAAGGCCGCCAGGTCCGGGGCGCCATCCAGTTTCTTGATCCGCGCCCCGTCCGACATGCCTGTTCGCTTTCTTCTAGAGGATGGACTGGCCCGCCTTGGCCCAGTCGCTCAGGAAGGCTTCTAACCCCTTGTCCGTTAAGGGGTGCTTGAAGAGCGCCTCGAAGACGTTCGGCGGCAGGGTGGCGCAGTCGGCCCCGAACTCGGCGCAGCGCGCCACATGATCGGTGGTGCGCACCGAGGCCGCCAGGATCTCGGTGTCAAAGCCGTAGTTGTCATAGACGGTGCGGATGTCGCCGATCAGGGCGCAGCCATCGGCCCCGTGATCGTCGAGCCGGCCGACGAAGGGCGAAACGTAGGTGGCGCCGGCCTTGGCGGCCATCAGCGCCTGGGCCACCGAAAAGCAGAGGGTGACGTTGGTGGCGATGCCGTCGGCGGCGAACTGGGCGCATGCGATCAAGCCGTTGCGGGTCAGCGGCAGCTTGACCACCACATTGCCGGCGATGTCGGCCAGCTTGCGGCCCTCGGCGACCATGGTCTCCACATCGCTGGCGACGGCCTCGGCGCTGACAGGCCCCTCGACGAGACCGCAAATCTCGGCGATGACCTCCGCCATGGGACGACCCGACTTGGCGATCAGCGTGGGATTGGTGGTGACCCCGTCCACGAGACCGGTCTTGGCCAGGTCCGCCAGGACGGCGGTGTCGGTGGTGTCGAGGAAGAGCTGCATTGTCCGGGCGTCCGTGGAGGTGGGTCGGGGGTTGTATACCAAGCGCACATCAGACGCACCCCTGCGAGGAGGTTCGCCTCGGGGCTCCCTTCTCCCCTTGCGGGAGAAGGTGTCGGCGAAGCCGACGGATGAGGGGTCGCACCGGCTTCCGACACAGCCCGTCATCACCGCCTCATCGCAGCGTCAAAGAGTCATCGACCCCTCATTCGGCGCTTCGCGCCACCTTCTCCCGCGAGGGGAGAAGGGCGCCCAGAGGCGAAGCCTTCATGGGTCGGCGCGCCGATGAACCGCATCGCCTCCGTCCTCCTGCCCATGCCGTTGCCCGAGGCCTTCGACTACGCCGAGCCCGAGGGCATGGGCCTTTCCGTCGGCGACCAGGTGGCGGCCCCCCTTGGCCCGCGCCTGCTGCGCGGCGTCGTCACCGCCATCCGCGATGGGACCGGCGGCAACCGGCCGCTGAAGCCCATCGCCCACAGGATCGATGATCCGGCCCTTCCGCAATTGACGCTCGACTTCATCGACTGGGCCGCCCGCTACGCCGCCGATACCCCCGGCTGGCCGCTGGCCATGGCCCTGCGGGGCCTGCGCGCGCCGAAACCGAAGCCAGAGCGCGTCCTGGTCCCGACGGGTCTCGACCCCAAGCGCCCCACGCCGGCCCGCGCAAAGGTTCTCGAGGCCGCCTCCCGCGAGGCGCTTCCCGGACCGCGCCTCGCCGAGGCCGCCGGCGTTTCTTCCGGCGTCGTCAAAGGCCTCCTCGACGAGGGCTGCCTGGCCACCCTGGAACGCCTCCCCGATCGCACCCCGCCGACACTCGACCTCTCCCCGCGCGCCGACGCCCTCAACCCCGGCCAGTCCGCCGCCGCCGCCGAACTGATCAAGAAGCTCGACACCAACGCCTTCTCGGCCACCCTGCTCGACGGCGTCACCGGCTCCGGCAAGACCGAGGTCTACCTGGAGGCCGCCGCCCATGCCCTCCGCGCAGACCCCGACGCCCAGGTCCTCATCCTGCTGCCCGAAATCGCCCTGACCCAGGCCGGCATCGCCGGCGTCGCCGCGCGCTTCGGCAGCCCCCCTGGCGAGTGGCACAGCGCCGTCCCGCCGCCCCGCCGCCGCACCCTGTGGGAAGACGTCGCCGCCGGCCGGGCCCGCATCGTCGTCGGGGCCCGCTCGGCCCTGTTCCTGCCGTTCCGCAAGCTGGCCCTCATCATTGTCGATGAGGAGCATGACGGCAGCTACAAACAGGAGGACGGCTTCATCTACCAGGGGCGCGACCTGGCCGTCGCCCGCGCCCATCTGGAGGGCTGCGCCGTGGTCCTGGCCTCGGCCACCCCCAGCCTGGAGACGCTGTGGAACGCCGAGCAAGGGCGCTACGGCTGGCTGAAACTGAACGCGCGCCATGGGACGGCCACCCTGCCCGACGTGACGATGATCGACCTGCGCGAGACCCCGCCGGAGCGTGACCACTGGCTCTCACCGCCGCTGGTCGCCGCCATGATCGAGACCCTGGAGCGCGGCGAGCAGACGCTGCTGTTCCTCAACCGCCGAGGCTATGCGCCCGTGGTCCTCTGCAAGGCCTGCGGCGAACGCCTGACCGCCCCGGACACCGACAGCTGGCTGGTCGAGCACCGCTACACCGGCCGGCTGGTCTGCCACCTGACCGGCTTTTCGATGCCCAAGCCGGCCGCCTGTCCCCATTGCGGGGCCAGGGACAGCCTGGTCTCCATCGGCCCCGGCGTCGAACGGGTCGAGGAGGAGGCAAAACGCCTGTTCCCCGAGGCCCGCACGGCTATCTTCTCCTCCGACACCATGTTCTCGGCCCAGTCGGCTCGCGAGCTCGTCGAGACCATGGAGCGCGGCGAGATCGACATCCTGGTCGCCACCCAGGCCGCCGCCAAGGGCCACAACTTCCCCGGTCTGACCCTGGTCGGCGTGGTCGACGCCGACCTCGGCCTGCGCGGCGGCGATCTGCGGGCCGGTGAGCGCACCTTCCAGC
>JBKJSF010000036.1:0-12370 GCA_046595895.1 Caulobacter sp.
CCGGCTACTACGGAAAACCAGGCCCCATCGTCATGCTCGAGGGGTGGCTCGAAATACAAGCCGCCAAGCGAGCCCTCAGCATCCTTGGCTCAAACCACAATGTGTGAATCCAGTAGCATCGGGGGAGGGGGACCGCGCGCGGTACGCGCGTGGTGGAGGGGGTCCCCACCGCGGCGGTTCAGCCGCGAACAGTTTACCCGCTGACTTGGGGAGCGGACCCCCTCCCATCGCTGCGCGATGGTCCCCCTCCCCCGATGGCGGAGGAACTACTCGGCCAACTCCCGCGCCTCTTCCGGCAGCATGACCGGCACGCCGTCGCGGATCGGATAGGCCAGTTTCGCGCCCCGGCTGATCAGCTCGCCGGCCGCGCGGTCATACTCCAGCGGGCCACGGGTAACCGGGCAGACCAGGGCTTCCAGCAGGCGCGGATCGACGTCGATGGGAGAGGGAGCTTCAGTCATGGAGGAGGTCTTACTGCATCGACGGTTCGTCGTCGTCCCCGATCACCGCGCCGATACGCAGCAAGGCGATGAGGATTTCGGCGCGGTCGCTGTGGGTGACCGCCTCCAGCAAGGCCTGTTTCTCGGCCGGCTCGAAGGGCAGGCCCATGGCCAGGCTGTCGATCAGGCTCTCGGATGGGGCCGCCCCCGCCGCATCCCAGTCAACGGCCAAGCCACGCGGCTCCAGATAGCCGCGCAGGGCGTCGAGGAATTCGATCTTCTGGATGGCGCACTCGGGCGGCGGCTGCAGGTCGCCGATGAAGGGCTGGTAGTCGGCGCGGACCTGCCGATAGGGGGCCATGATGCCCAGCTCCTCCTTGATCCGGAAGCGGCAGACGCCGGTCAGGGTGACGAGGTAGCGGCCATCGCCGGTCTCGGCAAAGGCGGTGACGCGGCCGGCCGTGCCAACGGGGGCGAGGGGCGGTCGCTCAGGGTCGCCACCGGCCCGGGTCTGGATCATGGCGATCATCCGGTCGCCGCCCATGGCGTCGTCAAACATGTTGAGGTAGCGCGGCTCAAAGATGTTCAGCGGCAGCTGGCCGCCGGGCAGCACCACCGCCCCGTCGAGCGGAAAGACCGGTATGGCCTGGGGCAGGTCGTCGATCTTGCGATAGCCCGTGACCATGGGGGCGTCTCCTAGCTGAACAGAATTGACGACAGCCGCCGGCGGCCCGGCTTCGTCACGTCCGATGTAAGGCCGGCGGCCTCGAAGACCACCAGCAGCTGTTTGCGGGCCGCCTCCTCGTTCCAGGTCCGGTCGGCGGCGATGATGTCGAGCAGCAGGGCGGCGGCCTCTTCGTGTCGACCCTGACCGGCATAGGCGCCGGCGAGGTCGAAACGGACCTGTTGGTCACCGGGATCGGCCTGCAGGGCGGCCTCCAGCGGCGCGGTTTCGCCGGCCCCGTTCTTGGCCAGGGTCAGGCTGGCGCGAACGGCCTCGAGGTCAGCGTCCCTGGCGTCGGGAGCGGCCAGGGCGGCGAGCTCTGCGGCCTGTTCGAAGTCGCCCTGGGCGACGTAGATGCGGGCCAGGCCGCCGATGGCCTTCACATTGGTGGGGTCCATCTGAAGCGCTTCGGCATAGGCCTGGGCGGCGCCGCCGACATCGCCGAGATCAACCGATTCCTTCGCCAGGGCGAGTACCTCGTCGATGGCGCTGGCCGGCGGCGGCCCAGCCTGGCGCTCGATGAACTGGCGGACCTGGCTCTCCGGCAGGGCGCCCTGGAAGCCGTCGACCGGCTGGCCGTTCACAAAGGCATAGACGGTCGGGATCGACTGCACCTTCAGTTGGCCGGCGTAGGCCGGGTTCTTGTCGACGTCGATCTTCACCAGCTTCACCGCCCCGTTCATCGAGGCGACGACCTTTTCCAGCACCGGCGTCAGCTGCTTGCAGGGCCCGCACCAGGTGGCCCAGAAATCGACGATGACCGGCTGGATCTTCGAGGCCTCAATGACGTCGGCCATGAAGCCGGCATCGGAGCCTTCCTTGATCAGGTCAGCCGCGCCTTGGAGGGCGCCAGGGGCCGGGGTGGTTTCGCCGATGAGGGTCATGCAGGGTCCGTGAATGAGCGCTTGGCGCGAAAGATGGGCGCAAGCCTGCGTCGGTTCAACGCAGCTAAGCGTCGATCCGCTTCAATTCAGCGAAATCGACAATGATCGGTTCCCGGCCGAGCGCCGTCAGAAAGCGCCGGAAGTCGGCCTGGCAGACGCCAGTGGTGGCAGTGTTGGTCAGGGGGTGGAAGTTGACCGGATCGCTCGCGGCCAGGGCGGCGTCAAGCACGAAGGTCACCCGGTGGTCCTTGTCATTGACCAGGGCGAAGGCGGTGACCGAGCCCGGCGTGACGCCGAGCGTCTCTTCCATCAGCCCGGCATTGCCGAACGACAGCCGGGCCGAACCGATCACCGGATGCAGTCGCTTGAGGTCGATCTGCGTCTCGCCAAGCGCCGAGATCAGCCACAGCCGGTCCTTGGCGTCCTTCAGGAACAGGTTCTTGCTGTGGCCGCCCGGCAGGCTGGCCTTGACCTCATCGCCCTCGCCGACCCGGAAGACGGCCGGATGGTCGAGGGTCGTGTGGGCGATGCCCAGGCCTTCGAGAAAGGCCAGCAGCTCGTCCCTGGTGCGCATCGCCTGGCCTGCTAGCCGCCGTTGTCCCGCGTCGACAGCGGCGCGTCCGGATCGGCCGGAGGACGCTTGGCGGCCGGCGGCGGCGGGGCGGCGGGCTTGGGCGCCGGCGGCTCGGGGACCGGCAGCGGCGGGGCGACGACGACCGGGGCCGGTGGCGGCTCAACGATCGGCGCGGGGGCGGCCGCTTTCGGGGCGGGCGGCGTGGCGGTTTTCGGGGTCGGAGCCGCCTTGGCCGCCGGCGCGGGCGTCGGCGGCGTGAGGGTCGCGGCCTGCGACGGACGAAGGTCGGTCGGGGCCGGCGCGGTCTGCTCGGGCGTCACCGGCGGCAGGTTGGTCGGAGCGGTCTGAGGAACCGGCGCCGGCACAACGGCCGGGGCGGCCGGGCCCTGGCGCAGCAGCAGGCCGGCGACAACCGCGCCAAGGGCCAGAACCGCCGCGCCGCCGGCGGCCAGGGGCAGCAGGCCGATGGCGGGTTTCTTTCGGGCCGGGTCGGCCGGACGAACCGGGACGAAGGCGGGCTCTGCCTCGGCGAGAGGCTCAGGAAGGGGACTCCGGGCCGGCGTCGGCGTGCGAACGGGTCTGACCGCCGGCTCCTCGGCGATCGGCACGGGCGCGGCGGGACCCCGCACCATGCTCTCGGGCGCCTCCGGCCGCGGCGCCGGACGGGCGGCGTGGAAGGACATCGGGGCCTGGCGCGGGGCCTCGTCCCGGGCCCGCGACAGGGGCGAGGCCGCCGGCATGGCCTTGAAGGCCGGCCGGGTCGGCGGCGGCGGTGCGCCGCCGAGGCCGAGGGCCCGCAAGGCCGTCGGGTCGACGTTGTCCAGCGAAATGGGACCCGCTGTCGGCACCACGCCAGTCGGCTTGCTGGGCGCCCAGGGGCGGGCGTTGGGGATGGCTGAGCCTGTCAGGATGCTGCTCTCGCGCGGCGGCGCGGGCGGCGGCTTGGGCGGCTCGGGGGCGCGGCGCAGGGTCGGCGGGGCCATGGTCGGCACGGCGCTGGTCTGCATCCTCGGCTTGGGCGGCGGCGCCTTGGGCAGGGCGCCCATGGTCAGCGAAACGCCGCGGGAGCGGGCCCAACTTCCGGGCGCGCGGTCAGCCTCGCCCATCTGGGGCGTGTTGGCCGCGGTCGCGGCTTCCGCATCGGGGCTGTCATTGGGGGTCTGGTCGTCCGTATCGGCGGGCGTCATCTAGGTCCTTGGGCGACCCCTGGGGGGCGGCCGTCTCTGGCTGTGGTCCATGGCGTTCCCGACCTTGGCCGATTTCCACCTGTGGGGTCCAGTCTGGCGCCGGAATTCGCCGCAACCAAGGCGCCCGCGCCATGATGTTGCATCCGCGTGCATCGCGCGGCCTCTTGCGAAATCCCCGGCGGGGCGCGAGAGGATAGGGCCATGAGCGAAGACCTGATCAAGCCGCCCCTGATCCTGGAATGCTATCCGACCAACGAGCGGCCGCCGGACATCGTGCCCGGCCGCCCGCAACGAGCCTGGATGGACGCCTTCGCCGAGCGCCATCCCTACCGCTGCCTGCCGCTGACCATGGCCAACACCACCGGCTGGGAGATCCTCAATCCGGTCGGCTTCACCGCCGAGTGGAACGGCGGGGCGCATCAGGACTGCATCACCTTCACGCCCGACCAGCAGCACCCCTCGTTCCACGACCTGGTCAAGAGCCACTTCTCGCGCGGCATCATCACCTTCCACACCGGGTATCTGTTCCGCACCCCGCCCGGCTGGTCGATGTGGTGCGCGGGTCCCCCCAACCACATCAAGGATGGGGTGCAGCCGCTGACTGGCCTGGTCGAGACCGACTGGCTGCCCTTCCCCTTCACCATGAACTGGATGTTCACGAGGCCAGGCCGCATCCGCTTCGAGAAGGGCGAACCCTTCTGCTTCATCACCCTGATGCCCGACAGCGCGCTTCAGGTGACCCAGCCGATCACCAAGAGCCTCAACAAGAACCCCGATCTGCGGGACCAGTACGAGGCCTGGTACAAGTCGCGCTCGGAGTTCAACGCCAAGCTGGCCAAGCAGGACCCCGAGACCATGCGCGAGGCCTGGCAGCGGTTCTACTTCCGCGGCGAGATCCCCGAGGAGGTCGGCCCGGCCCCGGCCAAGCACGTCAACAAGCGGCGGCTGAAGGCCCCGAAAATGGGATTCTGAAGGCTGAGAAACCGGAGCGCCAAACCGGCTTGCAAAGGTTTGCGCCCTCTGCCATAAGCCGCGCTCTCGAATTCGGGCGGCGCAAGTCGCCCTGGAGCGCGGGCGTAGCTCAGTGGTAGAGCACAACCTTGCCAAGGTTGGGGTCGAGAGTTCGAATCTCTTCGCCCGCTCCATTCGGGACCATCGCAAAGGGCGGCCTTCGGGCCGCCCTTCGTCGTTTCAGGCTCCTGACCGGAACCCTCGCCCCGCTGCCCCGTTGTGAGCAATTGGGACAAGCAGAGGGATTTCAGTCATGGTCGAGCGCGTCGTCGAGCGTACGGACGGTGTCACCACCGAACGGGAAGTCACCCGCGATACCGCATCGCCGGTCTACGTCGAGCGCAAGGGCGGCGGCGGCATGGGCGCCATCCTCATCGGCATCGGCGTGCTGGCCCTGGTGGCCATCGTCGCCTTCTTCCTGATGAGCCAGAACAACAACGACGCCCTGCGCACCGAGGCGGTCACCGACGCCGCAGCCAATGTTTCCGAGGCCGCCGGCAAGGCCGCCGATGGCGTCTCCAGCGCCGCGCAGCAGGCGGCCGACAACGTCGCCCCCGAAAAGAAGTAGCCGTTCAGGCGACGACGATCACGCCGTCGCGGACCGTTACCGGCCAGGCCTCCAGCGCCTGGCCGGCGCACGGCCCCGACGTGCTGACCCCGTCCTCGATGCGGAACAGGGCCCCGTGGCCGGCGCAGAGCAGCCGGTCCTTTTGGCGCGTGAGATAGTTGTCCATGATCGCCAGCGGCCAGCCGGCATGCGGGCAGACATCGACGTAGCCGTACAGCCGCCCGTCCTTGCGGACCACGAAGCCGGCGAACAGGGCTTCGCCCTTACGGAACCTGAACCCCTTGGCGCCAGGCTCGTCGATCCCCTCAACGGGACAGAGCGGTGTGCCCGAAGAGGGGCGGGCCGGATTCAGGCCAGCCCCCCGACGGTGACGCGCCAGGGCCGCACGGTGCTGGTCTCGAACAGTCCGGCCAGTTTGTAGGGATCGGCGTCGTGGAAGGCCTGGGCGGCGGCTTGGGTTGCGGCCTCGACGATCAGCATCGAGCCGGCCATGTCGTCACCGCTCAGGAACGGACCGCCCAGCTTCACCACCCCTGGATGGGCGGCGACATAGGTCAGATGCGCCTCACGGGTCGCCAGCCGGATCGGCAGTCCGCCGTCGCGGTCGAGCCAGGAAATGACGAAGAGGGCCATTTATCGTCCTTATCGTTCGGATTTGAGGGGCCGCGACAGCAGCCCGAGGATGGCTTCGTCGACCCCGACGTCGCCGGCCAGGATGGCGGCGACGGCATTACAGATCGGCATGTCGACGCCCTTGGCGATGGCCAGGTCGCGCACCGCCGGCGCCGAGGCGACGCCCTCGGCGACCGACAGCTTGCCGGCCAGGGCGTCCGACAGCGTCACGCCGGCGCCGAGGGCCAGGCCGACGCTCATGTTGCGCGACTGCGGGCTGGAGCAGGTCAGCACCAGGTCACCGAGGCCACAGAGTCCGGCCACCGTCTCGGCTTCGCCGCCCAGCGCCTCGGCCATGCGGGTCATTTCGGCGAAGCCGCGGGTGATCAGGGCGGCATGGGCGCTGCGGCCCAGGCCCTTGCCCTCGACGATGCCGCAGGCGATGGCCAGCACGTTCTTGATCGCCCCGCCGGCCTCGGCCCCGATCATGTCGCTGGCCAGGTAGGGGCGGAAGGTCGGGGTGGCGATGGCGGCGGCCAGGCGTTTGCCGAGCGCCTCGTCGGGGCAGGCCAGCGTCACCGCCGTCGGCAATCCGCGCGACACCTCGCCGGCGAAGCTGGGCCCCGACAGCACGGCGGGCGCGCAGTCCGGCAGGGTCTCGGTCAGCACCTCGGTCATCAGCTTCAGCGAGCCCTGCTCGACGCCTTTGCTGCACAACAGGATCGGCAGGCCCGCATGGGCGTGGGGCGCGAACTCCCTGAGGGCCGAGCGCAGGAACTGGGCCGGGGCGACGGCCAGCACCAGGTCGGCGCCGGCCAGATCGGCCATGTCGGTGGTGGCGGCGATGGCCTCGTCGAGTTTTACCCCGGGCAAAAACATCGTGTTCTCGCGGGTCTCGCGGATCTGCCGCACGGCCTCGGCCTCGCGGATCTGCAGGCAGACCTGCAGGCCGGCGCGAGCCGCCACCTGGGCCAGGGCGGTGCCCCAGGCCCCGCCGCCGATCACCGCTGCTCGCTTCATGCTTTCGCGCCTTTGCGTCCGGGGATGTGCATCGGGCTGGCCGCTGCGGCCGCCTGGTCTAGGGGCCAGCGCGGGCGGGCGACAGCGTCGAGACCGTCGCTCAAGCCCAGTTGCAGCCGCTCGGCCCCGGCCAGGGCGATCATCGCGGCGTTGTCGGTGCAGTAGGCCAGCGGCGGGGCGGTGAAGCTGAAGCCATGGCCCTCGGCCGCCGCCTGCAGCCGGGCCCTGACATGCCTGTTGGCCGCCACCCCGCCGGCGACCACAAAGCGCAGGCTTTCGCCGTGCCGCTCGGCATAGGCCTTCATCGCCCGCTCCGAACGCTCGGTCAGCTGGCGGGCGATGGCTTCCTGCACGGAGGCGGCGAGGTCGCGCTGGTCTTCCGGAGCCGTGACCTTCTCGGCCATCCGCGCCGCCGCCGTCTTCAGGCCGGAGAAGGAGAAATCGCAGTCGTCGCGGCCAAGCAGGGAACGCGGCAGCGGAAAGCGTTTGGCATCGCCCCCCTCAGCCAGCTTTTCCAAGGCCGGGCCGCCGGGATAGGGCAGACCCATGGCCTTGGCGATCTTGTCGAAGGCCTCGCCGGCCGCGTCATCGATGGTCGAGCCGAGGCGCTTGCATCGCCCAACGCCCTCGACCTCCAACAATTGGCAATGGCCGCCGCTGACCAGCAGCAGCAGAAAAGGATAGGGAACGTCGGCCCCCAGCCGGGCGGAGACCGCATGGCCCTCCAGGTGGTTGACCGCCACCAGCGGCAGGCCCCGCGCCAGCGCCACCGCCTTGCCGAACGACAGGCCGACCATCACCCCGCCGACCAGCCCCGGCCCGGCCGTGGCGGCGACGCCGCTGAGGTCGCCATAGGTCACGCCCGCTTCCGCCATGGCCCGCCCGACGATGCCGTCGATGCTCTCGACGTGGGCCCGGGCGGCGATTTCCGGCACCACTCCGCCGAACGGGGCGTGCTCGGCGATCTGGCTGGCGATCACCGAGGACAGCACCGTGGCCCGGCCATCGGCGTCCAGCCGCACCACCGAGGCGGCGGTTTCGTCACAGCTGGTTTCGAGGCCGAGCACGGTCTGCGTGGTCATACGGATTTGCGGTTCCGGGGCCGCTCCTGTAGCAGCCCAGTCTGAATTGAACGCCCGAGGTAGCCCTCCCGTCATGTCGCCGCAACCTGTCGTCCGGATCGGCACCCGCGCCTCCAAGCTGGCTCTGGCCCAGTCGCGTATGATGCAGCTGCGCATCGCCACCGCCCTGGGCGCGCCCGACCGGGCCGATGAGGTCGCGCCGCTGGTCCAGATCACCACCACAGGCGACCGCATCCAGGACCGCCGGCTGCTGGAAATCGGCGGCAAGGCGCTGTTCACCAAGGAGATCGAGGAGGCCCTGCTGGACGGCCGCGTCGATCTCGCCGTCCATTCGATGAAGGATGTCCCGGCGGAGATGCCGCCGGGCCTGATCATCGCCGCCATCCCCGAGCGCGAGGACCCCCGCGACGCCTTCATCAGCGAGCAATGGGAGACACTGGAGAGCCTGCCCCAGGGCGCCCGCCTCGGCACCGCCTCCCTGCGCCGCGCCGCCCAATGCCTGGCGGCCAGGCCGGACCTGGAGATCGTCATGCTGCGCGGCAATGTCGATACGCGGCTGGGCAAGCTGGCCCGGGGCGAGGCCGACGCCATCCTGCTGGCCGCCTCGGGCCTCAACCGGCTGGGTCTGGGCAGCGTCGTGAAAAGCTTCTTCGATCCGGTCATCAACCCGCCGGCTCCCGGGCAGGGCGCCCTGGCCATCCAGACCCGGGTGGCGGACGTCGGCTCCGACTGGCTGGCCGCCGTGCGTGATCTCGACACCGTCATCGCCGTCGCCGCCGAACGCGGCGCCCTGGCCGCCCTCGAAGGCAGCTGCCGCACCGCCATCGGCGCCCATGCCCGGCTGGAGGGTGGCCACCTGACCCTGATCGTTGAAGCCTTGACGCCCGACGGCAGCAGGCGCTTCCGCCGGGAGGGGGGGATCATGCTGCCGGAAGACGGGGCCGAGGCCGCCGCCCGGGCGCTCGGGCAGGAACTGGGTGATGCCGTCCGGTTCGAAGGCGGCGACGCCATCGTGCTGCACGAGTAGGTGGGTGACCCGGCGCGCCTCGTCTGGATCACCCGCGCCGAGCCCGGCGCCGAAGCGACGGCGCGGCGGGTCGAGGCAATGGGCTGGACCCCGCTGGTCGCCCCGCTGCTGGAAGCGCGTACCCTGCCGGATGTGGCCCTCGACCTGACGGGCGTCGAAGCCCTGGCCTTCACCAGCGCCCAGGGCATCCGCGCCTTCGCCGCGCTCACGGACACCCGCATGCCTGTCTTCACGGTCGGAGACGCTACCGCCGAGGCCGCCCGCGCCGCTGGCTTCAGCGACGTCCGCTCGGCCGCCGGCGACGTCGTCGCCCTCGCCCATCTCATCGCCAACACCCGCCCGGGCCGTGTCCTGCACGCCGGCGCCTTGCATCCGGCGGGCGATCTGATCGGCGATCTGACCGCCCGAGGGCTCGCCGCCCGCACTGTCGCCCTTTACGAAACCCTGCCGGTCGATCCCGTCCCGGCCCTCTCACGCCTGCCGGACATCGCCGCCGTCCTCGTCCACTCGCCCAGGGCCGCCAGGCTGCTCGCCGACCTCCTGACCGCCCATCCGGCCCCATCGCTGCGCCTCCTGACCCTGTCGGAGGCTGTCTCTGCCCCCCTTCGCGCCCTGGAAAATGCGAAGATCGCCGTCGCCCCGTTCCCCAACGAGGCTTCCCTGCTTAATCTGCTCTGAAAGCCATCAAGGCCCGCCGGAACGATTCGCCCCGATGACCGCGCCCGACACCGACGACATCACCCCGCCCCGCGATCCGGCCGCCTTCGCCAGGCCGCGCGGCCGAGGCATCGGCATCGTCGCCATCGCCGCCCTGTGCGTTATCTGCGTCCTGCTCGGCTTCGCCGGCTCGCAGCTCGCCAGCCGCTTCGGCGCCCAGAGCCCGGCCGCGCCGCCGGCCGAGCCCGCCACCCCGCCCAGCCTCGATCGCCAGGCCCGCGCCCCGGCTCCCGTCCTGGCCGGCGCCCCATCGGTCGCCCCCGTCAGCGCCTCGGGCTACGAGGACCTCGAAGCCCGCCTGGCATCCGTCGAGGCCGGCCAGCACCGCACCCTGACGGCCGCCGGCGCCGCCCTGGCCGCCGCCGGTCTGGCCGAGGCGGCCCAGACCTCGCGGCCCTTCGAGCGCGAACTGGCCGCCCTTGAGCGGGTCCTGCCCCTGTCGCCCGACGCCCGCGCCCTGCGACCCATGGCCGAGACCGGGGCGCCCAGCCGCGCCGCCCTGGCCGCCGAGTATCCCGTCGCCGCCGCCCGCGCCTCGACCGCCGCCCGCGAGCCAGGCGAAGGGGCCGTGGTGGTCGATCGCATCTTCCACGCCCTGTCAGCGGTGGTCAGCATCCGCCGGGTCAGTGAGACCAGCGGCAACGGCCCGGACGCCATCCTCGCGCGCGCCGAGCGTCAGGCCGCCGAGGGCGACCTGGTCGCGGCCCTGGCCACTTTGCGAGCCCTGCCGCCCGGCGCCGCCACGGCGATGAGCGGCTGGCAGGCCCGGGCCCGGCAAAGGGTGGCGCTGGACCAGCACCTGGCCAACATTCGCGCCCAGGCACTCGCCGATCTGGCCCAGGCGAACGGGGCGATGGCCAACGTTGCTCCTGCGAGAGGCGCCCGCCCGTGATCCGCACCGCCATCGTTGTCTTCATCCTGGCCGCCGCGGCCGTCGCCCTGATGGCCCTGACCCGCGACGCCGGCGAGGCGCATCTGGTCTGGCTGGGCTGGCGGGTGCAGATGACCGCCTCGACGGCCCTGTTGCTGGTGATCTTCACCGCCCTGACCGCCACCCTGCTGTGGCGCCTGGCTATCTGGTTGCTGGAAATCCCGCGCCGCGCCGAGCTGGCCCGCATCGAGCGCCGCCGCAAGGAGGCCGGCGAAGCCTTGGCCCGCGGCTTTCTCGCGGCCGCCGCCGGCGATGGCGGCGAGGCCCGCCGCCTGGCCCTGAAAGCCGGCGACCTGGCCGACGACAGCCCCGCCCTGGTCCGCATCCTCACCGCCCAGGCGGCCGAGGCGGCCGGCGACATCGTCGCCGCCAAGGCCGCATACGGCGCCATGGTCGCCTTCCCGGAGATGCGCCTGGCCGGCCAGAAGGGCCTGATGACCGCCGCCCTGTCCGAGGGCGACAAGGCCGCCGCCCTGCGCCACGCCGAGGCCGCCTACGGCTTGGCCCGCACCGCCCGCTGGGCCTGGCGCGCCGTGCTCGAGGCCCGCCTGGAAGCCGGCGACTGGGCCGGGGCCCTGGAACTGGTCAAGAGCGCCCTGGAGCGCAAGATCGTCTCGCCGATCGTCGCCGACCGGGCTCGCGCCGCCCTGCTGGCCGCCTCGGCCGCCAGCCTCGAGGGCGGCGACGACAAGGCCCGCCGCCAGGCCGCCGACTACGCCGCCCAGTCGGCCCGCCTGGCGCCCGACTTCGCGCCGGGCGCTGTGATGGCCGCCCGGCTGAGCGGCGAGACCCGCGCCAATCGCGCCGCCGGCTTCATTGAGGCGGCCTGGAGACAGCGCCCGCACCCGGCCCTGTGGCTGGCCTATCGCGACCTGGTCACCGCCGAAACGCCGCGCGAACGGGCCCGGCGCCTGGCCAGCCTCGCCGCCCTCAAGCCTGACGACCGCGAGTCGCGCATCCTGGTCGTCGAGCAGGCCCTGATCGCCGGCGAGATCGGCGCCGCTCGCACCGCCGCCGCCACCCTGGAGGCCGAGCCCCTGACCGCCCGCCTGGCCGGCCTGTTCGCCCGCGCCGCCAACGCCGCCGGGGCCGTCGATGAGGCCCGCGCCTGGATGACCCGCGGGGCCGGCGCCCCGCAGGAGGCCGACTGGTCCGACCTCGACCCCGCCGGCCAGGCCTTCGCCTACCAGCCCGACGACTGGGCGCGCCTCGTCTCGACCTATGCCGAGACCGGCGAGCTGATCCACCCGCGCCTGGAGCGTCGCGAGCGGGCGATGAGCGACCTGCCCGAGCTTCCGGTTTCCTATGTGGAGAGCACGCCGTTCCTGGCCGCCGCCGGGACCGGCGCCATGGCCCTGCCGATCCCCGATGATCCGGGCATCGACGGCTTCCATGAGGGTGTTCCGGACGAAGCCGTTGCGGCCAAACCGCCAGGACGACGCCGCCGCTTGGCAACCGCCCCGCGTCCGGCTAAATAGCCCCCCTCCAGAAGACAGACCCGTCTGTCCGGCCGCTTTAGCTCAGCTGGTAGAGCACCTCATTCGTAATGAGGGGGTCACAGGTTCGAGTCCTGTAAGCGGCACCACTCTCTCC
>JBKJSF010000187.1:0-2993 GCA_046595895.1 Caulobacter sp.
CGCCAAGGGGCCGAAGATCACCGCGACCACGAACTGAGCGAGAGCCCGGTTTCGCAGTCTCGGCGTCAGCTCGGCGTCGGCAGTCAGGGCCTTGGTCTACGCCGGGGGTCGATTGACTACGGCCCTGACCGCCGATGGAGACATGACGCCGAGACTGCGAAACCGGGCTCTCGCTCAGTTCGTGGTCGCGGTGATCTTCGGCCCCTTGGCGGCCGGAGCTGTAACCGGCGAGGTCGTGCAGCTTTCGGACGGCAGGCTTGGCGAGCCGGCGGTGGCTCTGGTCATCGGGCTATCGGCGAACGCTCTGTGGCCTCTGCTGGTCGATGAGATGGGCAAGGGCCTGAAACGCTTTATCGGCGGCTGGCTGGTGGGCATCGGCGAGCGCATGGGAAAGGACGACAAGCCATGATGATGACCCTGATCACGGGGATTGTCCTGTTCTTCGGGGCCACCTGCCTGGGGCTGCACGAGATATTGCTGGCTCCTGATCGGCCCAACTATCCGACAGCCAGCCGCCGCGTCCGGTGGGCGATGACTGTCTGGATGGTGACGCTGTACTACCGGGCTGTGGAGATCACGGTTGGGGCCTTTGCACCCGAGCCGGTGTATGTTCCGCTTGGCGTTACGGCGGTGACGTTAGCTGTGGCCGTGGTGCAGGCGTTGCTGCTTGAGCAGGTGTTGCGCCAGTGGCTTCCAGCCCGGCTGCACGCCCGTATCCGTCACCTCCTCAACGTCGCCTCGTGCGGCCGATCAGAGGCCATCCGCCGGGCTCGCGCGCAATCGAACACGGGGCTTTGGCCGGGGGTTGAGCCTGCCTCGATACGCTCCGGCTTGGTCGGCCCGGCGCTGGCTGAACTCACCCTCGACGGCGGCATGGTCTGGGGTCCGAACGAGGGGCCTGGCGCTCCTGACGGGATAGCCAAATGACCCGCGACTACCGGACCCTCGACGCCATCGTGGTCATCGCCTGCCTGATCATCATGGCGGCGGTGATGTGGGCGCTGGTGTTCATTCAGATCCCCCAACCGAACCTGCCGATCCTCGCGTCGCTGGCGTCGGGCATCTTCGGCGCCGCGCTGGGCGCCTATGTCGGCGCGCGGTGGGGGAACAAGAAGCCGACCACGGAACCGGAGCCCGGCGCCGGCAGCGTCACCGTCATCCCGCCGACTGGCACCGTCACCGTTGAAGCGGCTGAACCGGAGAAGAAGCCATGACCCTCATCAACCCGGCCAAGTTCGCCAGCTTCGCCCCCAAGGCCCTGCCCGGCACGCTGGCGGCCCTTGAGGCGGCGGCGGTCAAACACGGCATGACCGAGCGCCTGGTGATGGCTCACTGGCTGGGCCAGATGCGCGTCGAGAGCGCGGGCTTTGCCACCCTTGCCGAGAACCTGAACTACAGCGTCTCGGGCCTGTTGGCGACGTTCGGCCGGCACCGTATCAGCGCCGCCGACTGCCAGACGTTCGGCCGTGGTCCGGGAAAGCCCGCCAACCAGAACGCCATCGCCAACATCGTCTACGGCGGGGAGTGGGGCCGGAAGAACCTCGGCAACACCACCCCCGGCGACGGCTGGCGATACCGGGGCGGCGGCGTGAAGCAGATCACCGGGCGGGCCAACTACCGCGAGGCCGGGCACGAGGACGACCCCGACGCTCTCCGCACCGACATCAGGGCCAGCGCCGAAGCGGCGGCTAACTTCTTCGTCAAGCACGGCTGCGTTCCGTTCGCGCTGGCTGACGACGTGAAGGGGGTCACCCTCAAGGTGAACGGCGGGCTCAACGGCTATGCCGAGAGGGTCGCGGCGACGGCGGCGGCCAAGGGCATCCTCGCATGAACCCCCTCAAGCTCATCCCCCCGCCGTGGAACTGGCTGGCCGGTATCGTCTCCGCCGTCCTGGTGCTGGTCATCATCATGACCATGGGCGCGAGGTTCGGAGCGTTCCTGTCAGATCCATTCGGCTGGAAGGCCAACGCAGCCGCTCACGACCGCGCGGGGGCTGTGGTGGGCCAAGCTGGCAAGACGGCCTCTGACGCCGCTCTGGAGGCCTCTGGCGCCCAATCCCAACGAGACCTCGGCCGCATGGCCACGGAGCAGGAGAACCGCGATGCAATCCTCAAGGCGCCCAACGCTTCCGATGACGCTGGCGCTGCTGGCGACGCTGGCCTTGCCGGCCTGTGCCGCAGGGCCGACTACGCTGACCATCCCCGTTGCGTTGGACTGCGCGGGACGCATCCCGCCCCAGCTCCGCGCTGACGTTACCGGCGCCCCTCTCCCCGCTGACAACAGCATCGGCGAGTGGGTGGCCTTCGGGGATGCACAAACCGGACGACTGGAAAGCGCCAACGACCGCAAGGCTACCATGCTCTGGATCGTGGAAGCCTGCGAGGCGGAAGAGGCCAAGGCCGCCGCCAAGCTGGATAGCCGGCCATGGTGGAAGCGCCTGACAAGCGGGCCTCCGAAGCCGGGGTAGTTCTTTGCAATTTCTGCAAACAACCCGCCCTTGAAGGCTTTGGCCTCGGGCCAAATACGGGATTATCCCGCAATTGGATCAGGCCCGTCACCATTACCGGTGGCGGGCCTTTTCTGCGTCTAGGCGGCGGCTTTGTCTTCGAGAGGCTCGGCGAGGAGGTAGTCGAACATTGCCCGCCACATCGGTTCGGAGAACATGCCGGAGCCGTATCCCTCGCGCCCCGTCCGCTCGTTGAGTTCACGGGCACGCCGCCACGCGTCGTGGAAGGCATCGTCGGCGGCGTCCAACAGGTCGTCGTCTGCGTTCCGCAGGGCCACCAAGATGTTGCGGACGGCGACCTTGGCCCATTCGTCCTTCGTCTGACCCGGCGCGCGGCTCTTCAAGAGCACCTTGGCCAGCCGGTCAATCGAGACGTTTTCCATGCCGAGATTATGCCCGAAAACCCTCGCCGCTTCAACGCCTTCCGCTTCCCTCCCGACCCGAAACCGGCTATACAGGTGGGGCTGCGGCGGTTTGTGGAAGATCC
>JBKJSF010000233.1:0-7160 GCA_046595895.1 Caulobacter sp.
GGCGCGGCGCTGGCGGCCGATCCTCGACGCCTTCGACGAGGTCGGGGTCGATCTCTGCTACGAGGTCCATCCGAGCGAGGATCTGTTCGACGGGGCCACGGTCGAGATGTTCTGGGACCGGGTGGATCACCATCCCCGCGCCTGCCTGCTCTACGACCCGAGCCACTTCCTGCTGCAGCAGCTGGACTATCTCGAGTACATCGACCTCTACCACGACCGCATAAAGATGTTTCACGTCAAGGACGCGGAGTTCCGGCCGACGGGCCGCCAGGGCGTCTATAGCGGCTACGCTGGGTGGAAGGAGCGCGCCGGCCGCTTCCGCTCGCTCGGCGATGGGCAGATCGACTTCAAAGCGATCTTCTCGAAGTTCGCCCAGTACGGCTACGAGGGATGGGCGGTGCTCGAATGGGAGTGCGCGCTGAAGGACCCGGTCGACGGGGCCCGGGAGGGCGCACCCTTCATCCGCGACCACATCATTCAGGTAACGGGCAAGAGCTTCGATGATTTCGTCGCCACCGGCGTCGACGCGGCGGCCAATCGCCGGATGCTCGGCCTTGACCGCTGACGTGCGGCTAAAGCTCGGCATGGTCGGCGGGGGCGACGGCGCCTTCATAGGCGGCGTTCATCGAATGGCCGCCCGCCTGGATGATCGTTGGACACTGGTCGCCGGCGCTTTCAGCGGGGATGCCGCTCGCTCCCGGGCATTTGGGCGCTCGCTCGGGCTGGCGGACGAGCGCTGCTACGACGGCTGGGAACAGATGGCGCAAGCCGAAGCCGAGCGTCCGGACGGGATCGACGCAGTCGCCATCGTCACGCCCAATCACCAACATCACGGGCCGGCACGGGCCTTTCTTGACGCCGGCATCGCGGTGATCTGCGACAAGCCGCTGACGACGACCCTGGCCGATGCGCTGGACCTGGGGGAGGCCGTGCGCCGCGCGGGCGTCCCCTTCGTACTGACCCACAACTACAGTGGCTACGCGATGGTGCGTCAGATGCGAGCGATGGTCGCCGACGGCTTGCTGGGCGCGATTCGCGTGGTGCAGGCGGAGTATGCGCAGGATTGGCTGGCCAGCGATCAATCGGGCAACAAGCAGGCCGACTGGCGCGGCGATCCGGAACGGGCCGGGGCTGGCGGAGCGCTGGGCGACATCGCCACCCATGCCTATCATCTCGCGACCTTCGTGACCGGCGCTGTGGCCGAGGCGGTCAGCGCCGAGACCTCGCGGTTCGTGCCCGGCCGGCGTCTCGACGACGACGTGCAGCTGCGGCTGCGCTGGGCGAGCGGCGCGCGCGGACAGCTGTGGGCCAGCCAGATCGCCATCGGCGTGGCCAACGGGCTGCGGCTGCGCCTCTACGGGGAGAAGGCGGCGCTGGAATGGTCGCAGGAGGAGCCGGATTTGTTGCGCTTCACGCGGCTTGGCGAAGCCCCTCAGCTCCTGCGCCGTGGGGGCCCGGGCCTGTCGTCGGCGGCCCAGGCGGCGACACGCATTCCGGCCGGACATCCGGAGGGCTACCTCGAAGGCTTCGCCCGGATCTACGCCGACGCGGCCGATCTGATCGGCGGCGGCACGGCCCCGATGCTGCCCGGCATCGCCGACGGCGTGGATGGGGTGCGCTTCATCGCAGCCGCCGTGGCCAGCGCCGCCGCCGACGGGCGCTGGGTCCTGTTGAACGAAGGGGCGCGGTGATGAGGCAGAGCTTCGCCTGGTGGTCGTTCACGATGGGGCGGGACGTCGAACCGGCGTCGTTCCTGGCGGCGGCGGCGGCGGCCGGCGCGCAGGGCGTCGAGATGCTGCCGGAAGAGCATTGGCCGATGGCGCGCGATCTCGGGCTCGACCTTGTCACCCTGACCGGCCACAGGCTGGAAGAGGGGTTCAACGACCCCGGCCGCCACCCTGCCCTGCAGACGCAAGTACGCCGGAACATCGATGCGGCCGCCAATGGCGGCTGCGAGGCCGTGATCGTGTTCGCCGGCAACCGCTTCGGCGACGGCGATGATGATCGCGCCATCGCCGCCTGTGTGAAGGGGCTGGAGCCCGTCGTCGCCCATGCCGCCGACGCCGGCGTGCGACTGCTGATGGAGCTGCTGAACAGCAAGGTCGACCATCCCGGCCAGCAATGCGACAGCACGGCCTTCGGCGCGCAGGTCGTGCAAGGGATCAACTCGCCGGCCCTGAAGCTGCTCTACGACGGCTATCACATGCAGCTGATGGAGGGCGACCTGTCCCGGACCATCAAGGCCAACCTCGATCTTATCGGCCATGTGCACACGGCCGGCGCGCCGGGCCGGCGCGATCTGGACGACCGACAGGAGATCAACTGGCGCGGCATCGCCGGCCTGTTGACCCATCTGGGCTACGAGCGCTGGGTCGGCCACGAATTCATTCCGCGCGGCGAGCCGATCGCCGCGCTCAAGCAGGCGATAGACCTGTTCAACGCTCCGTAGGGGGAAGCAATGGCGTTCGACGCAATCGTCGTGGGCTCCGGGATCAGTGGCGGCTGGGTCGCCAAGGAGCTGTGCCAGCGCGGCCTGAAGGTGCTCATGCTGGAACGCGGGCCGGACATCGAGCACGGCGGGACCGACTACAGCAAGGACACCGCCCTCCGGCTGCGGCCCAGCGAGGATCAGGTTTCGGACGAGGACAAGCGGCTGCACTACCCCTACTACGAAGGGGTCAGCTACGCCCTGTTCAACTCCAACCGGAAGTTCTGGGCCAGCGATCACGACTATCCCTATGAGACCGTGCCCGGGAAACCGTACCGCTGGATTCGCGGCTATCACCTGGGCGGACGGTCGCTGACCTGGGCCCGCCAGTCCTACCGCTGGGCGCCGCAGGATTTCGAGTCAAACCTGGCGGACGGCCACGGCGTCGACTGGCCGATCCGCTACGAGGACCTAGAGCCCTGGTACGACCACGTCGAGGCTTTCGCAGGGGTCAGCGGCAACTACGACGAGATCCCGCAGCTGCCCGACGGCGACTTCCTGCCGCCCTTCCCCTTCAACTGTGTCGAGGAGGCGGTGAAGGAACGGGTCGAGGACGCCTTCCCCACCCGCCGGATGATCATGGGCCGCACGGCCAACCTCAGCCGGGTCGCCAAGCCGCAGATGGACGTCGGGCGCCAACGCTGCGAGCAGCATGTGAAATGCCATCACGGCTGCCAGCTCGGCAGCTACTTCTCCTCGCTGGCCGCGACCCTGCCGGCCGCCCGGGCGACGGGCAACCTGACCATCCTGACCGACACCATCGTCGAGAGCGTGACCTATGACCCGGTCGCGGGGCGCGCCACCGGCGTGCGGGCGGTCAACCGGCTGACGAAGGAGGGCGTGACCTACGAGGCCCGGATGGTCTTCCTCAACGCCTCGGCGATCAACACCGCCGCCCTGTTGCTGAATTCCCGGTTCGACGCCTTCCCGCGCGGCCTGGCCAACGGCAGCGATCAGGTCGGCCGCAACCTGATGGACCACGTCAGTTGCAAGCAGGTCGTCGGGACCTACCCCGGCTGCGAGGACCAGCCCTGGCAGGACGACCGGCCGACCGGCATCTACATGCCGCGCTATGGCAACATCACCGAAGAGGACAAGCCCTACCTGCGCGGCTTCGGCATCCAGGGCGGGGCCCGCAAGGTGCGGCGCGAGGGCGGCGAGCTCGACGCCTCCGGCCGGCCGAAGAAGGTCTGGGTCATGCATCTGGGGCCGTTCGGCGAAATCCTGCCCAGCCCCGACAACCGCGTCACCCTGACCCCCTCGCGACGGGACAGCTGGGGCATCCCCTTGCCGGTCATCGACTGCGAGCACGGGCCCAACGAGTACGCCATGATGATGGACGCGGCGCGTGACTCCCACGCCATGCTGGCCGCCGCCGGCTGTACCGACATCACCCCCTGGGAAGAGGCCGGCGCCTATCTCACTCCGCCTGGCGACCGCATCCATGAGATGGGCACGGCGCGCATGGGCCGCGATCCGGCGACATCGGTGTTCAACGGCTGGGGCCAGGCGCATGACATCCGGGGCCTGTTCTGCTCCGACGGCGCGGTGATGACCTCCAGCGCCTCGATGAACCCGTCGTTGACCTACATGGCGCTGTCGGCCCGCACGGCCCACCACGCGGCCGATCTGCTCGAACAAGGAGCCCTTTGATGAACCCCGTCGGCCTCCAGCTCTACACCCTGCGCCGGCCGTTCGGCGAAGACCCGATCGGCACGCTCGAGCGCATCAAGGCGGTGGGCTACGACGAGGTCGAGTTCGCCGCGCCGCTCGATATGGACTTCGCGCCGCTGGCCATGCGTATGCAGGAGATCGCGCTGGATTGCCCGTCGGTGCATGTGGGCCTCGCCGACATCAAGGGACGGCCGGAACGAGTGCTGGCGGTCGCAAAGACCCTGGGCTGCCGCTTCATCGTCCTGCCCTTTGTTGATCCGAACGAGGCCGACTGGCGCGCCGTCGTGGCCGATCTGGACGCCTTCTCCAGGCACGCCGGGGATGAGGGCTTCCGGGTCTGCTATCACCACCACCACTTTGAGTTCGACAACGCCAAAGGCTTCCGTCCGTTCGATATCCTGGTCGGTGAATCCGACCCCGCGCGCCTCTTCTTCGAACTCGACGTCTACTGGCTGAAGACCGGCGGCGAGGAGCCGACGGCGATGATCGAGACGCTGGCCGGCCGGGTGAAGCTGCTGCACCTGAAGGACGCTCTTCCTGACGGCGCCATGACCGACGTCGGCGCCGGCACCCTCGATTTTCCCGCTATCATCGACGCCGGTCGCGCCGCCGGGGTCGAGCATTTCTTCGTCGAGCACGACGTTCCGCCGAAGCCCTATTGGCCTAGCGTCGAGGCCAGCGTGGGTTACCTGCGCACGCTAGATTGACGCCTGCCCCTCCCTCCCGCACCATGGGTCAAACAATCGTTCGGGAGACGCACCATGGCTGATGGCGAACACGGGCAGGCCAAGTTCCACGCAATGGTCGATGGCACCCAGGAAGACTGGCTGGCCATTGCCCAGGCTTCGGCCGAGTTCGGCCGTGGCCTGCCGGACCGCCTGATCGCCCATATGAAGCTCCTGGAAGGCGACTGCGGCGGCTTCGCCATTGATCGGCTGGAACACAGCCTGCAGACCGCCACCCGCGCCCACCAGGCCGGCATGGACGAAGAATACGTCGTCTGCGCCCTTCTGCACGACATCGGTGACACGCTCGGCCCTCGAAATCATGCCGACGTGGCCGCGGCCATCGTCCTGCCGTTCGTCTCGGAGCGGAACCACTGGATGGTCGCCAACCACGCCATTTTCCAGGGCTACTACTTCTTCCACCACCTGGGCCTGGACCGCGACATGCGCGACCAGTACCGCGGCCACCCGGACTTCGAATACACCGCCCAGTTCTGCCACCTGTTCGACCAGGAGGCCTTTGACCCGAACTTCAAGTCGATGCCGCTTGAAGCCTTCGAGCCGATGCTGCAGCGGGTGATGATGGCGCCGAAACGCTCGATCTACCTGCGCGAAAAGGTCGCTTGAAGCGCGGAGTCAGTTTCAGGGAACGGCCAGCGAGCCGCTCCCTTGCCCTGTCCGCGACCTAATAGCGGGTCGCCTTGATGCCCTTCCTGGCCAAGAAGGTCTGCACGCTCTCGTCACCGATCAGGTGGGCTGAGCCGACGGCGACGAAGCTGACCCCGCTGCCCTGCAGTCGCTTGGCCAGGACGTCGGCCCAGGCGGTGTTCCGGTCGACCAGCAGCACCCTGTAGAGGTCGGGGTACTTGGCCTTCATATCGGCGACCAGTTCGGTCTCCAGACCCTTGATATCGCCGACGGCCCAGTGATCGACCATGCTGTCGAGCAGGGCGGCGCTCTCGTCGAGCTCATCGACGCTGCTCATCAGGAATTCGACCTGCACGTCGCTCGGCAGGCTGTCGAAGAAGCGCAACTGCTGTTCGGCGGACTCGAAGGCGCGGATCGGCTTGGCGGCGCCCTTGCCGCTGGCCTTGATGACACTGTCGACGCCGGCGTTGGGATCATAGCCGGCCTTCATCATCGGAACGAAGGACAGGGTGATGCCGGCCATCCAGGGTTTCATCGGGTCGAGCGCCGCGGGGGGCAGGCCGGACTTGGTCGCCGCCGTCTTGAAGCGTTCATACTGAGCGGGCGTCAGACGCTTGGACAGCGGGTTGGCCGGGTCCATGCCCAGCTGCATGACCAAAGCCTGCATGGCGGAGGGATCCTCGCCCTCGTTGATCTCCAGCCAGATCTCCTCGGCAGAATTGAAAGCAGCGTCGAACTTCGGCGTGCGCCATTTCCGGTCGGGCTTCATCAGGTGGACGGTGCCGAACAGGTAGATTGTCGAGTCGTGGTCCTTGATGACCCACATGGCCGGGGCCGGGGCCGGAGCCTCGGCGACGGCGGAGGCTGGCGGAGCCACCGCCGTTTGGTTGGCGCAGGCGACGCCGAGCAGGGCGAGAGAGCTGACGGCGAGGACCGAGAGGGTCCGCAGCGACTTGAACATGAGAACTCCGGCTTGAGGCTTGGGTTACTTAAGGAAGATTTTGACCTCGCGCAGGAAGGCCCGCGGCTGGTCGATCATGGCGAAGTGGAGTGAATTGTCGATGAGGACGATTTTCACGCCATCGAGACCGGCGTAATTCCTTGTACAGCCGGCCATGAAGTTGCCGAGGAAGCCCATGCTGACGTCCCGGGCGTATAGCACGGTGACCGGCGCTTTGATGGCGCCAAATTCACCACGCAGGTCGGATGTCATGCCCTCAAAGGTGACCTGGCCGACCACCTGGCGGTCGCTAGCCATCGACCAGGCCACGGCCTCCTTGCGGCCCTGTCCGTCCTTAACGAGGTTCTTCATCGTCCGGGACTGAACCGACAGCAGGTCAGCCTCGCTCATGGCCAAGAATTCTAGACACTACGTCTAGCTCACCTGACTACGGCGCTACGTCCAGGCCTTGAAATGCTTCGACAGCTTCAGCCCCTGGCGCAGGTAGTGCGAGCCGTCTTCGCCATAGAGGCGGGTCGGGCGGGCGGTGAGTGGCTCATAGACCAGACGGGCGACGGTCTGACCGTCCTCCAGCAGGAAGGGGGTCTCGTGGCTGCGCACCTCCAGCACGCCCTTGGAGCCGACCGAGTCGGTCTCCGCCGTGCCGAACCCGGGGTCGAAGAAG
>JBKJSF010000238.1:0-2684 GCA_046595895.1 Caulobacter sp.
CTGCAGATCGAGCTGATCCAACCGACTAACGATGCGCCGTCGATGTACCGGGAGTTCCTGGGAGCCGGCCATGAGGGGCTGCAGCACATGAGCTACTGGACCCGCGACTACCAGGGCCTTCACGACCGGGCGCTGTCGCTCGGCTACCGGGTCGGGCACGAGGGTCAGATCGGCGGGGAGCAGGGGCGGTTCGCCTATTTCGACACGCAAGGCCATCCCGGAACGGTGGTCGAGATCTCCGACATCAGCGGCGGCAAGGGGGCGTTCTTCGAGCACATCCGGCGCAAGGCGGCCGAGTGGGATGGAACCCGGCCCATCCGCCCGGTCGTCTGAGGGCGGCGAAGATTGCCGATTTGAAACGAGGCAGGCGCGGGGTTTTGCGCCACAGTCCCAGGCCAACATGCTTTTCCTCAATTTCGGACATCCTGAATGATCAAGCCCAACGCCCTCGCGCTGGCTCTTACCCTCGCCCTCAGCCCGCTCGCGCCAAGCCTGGCCCAGGCCCAGATGGCGGATTTCGCGCCGGCGCCGGCGGATGTGACCCGCTATGCCAAGGATCTGCTGGAGCGCAATTACCCGGCCCAGGGACCGGGTGCGGCGGTGCTGGTGGCGCGGGGCGATACGGTGCTGTTCCGGGGCGCCCGGGGCGAGGCCGACATCGAGGCCCATACGCCGCTGTCGCCCGACCAGCTGTTCCGCATCGGCTCGGTGACCAAGCAGTTTGCCGCCGTCGGGGTGCTGAAGCTGGTCGAGGACGGCAGGGTGAAGCTCGACGATCCGCTGTCGAAATACGTCCCCGGCTATCCGGGCGGCGACAAGATCACCGTGCTGCAGCTGCTCAACCACACCTCGGGGATCAAGAGCTACACCGCCATGCCGGGCTATATGGCCGAGCTGATCAAGCGCGACCTGACCACGGCCCAGATGATCGAGGTTTTCAAGGACCATCCCGTCGACTTCGAGCCGGGAAGCAAATGGGCCTACAACAACTCCGGCTATGTGCTGGTCGGGGCGGTGATCGAGGCGGCCAGCGGCATGCCCTGGTACGATTATCTGGACAAGGCGCTGTTCAAGCCGCTGGGCATGAAGAACACCGGCTATGGCCATGACCCGAAGATCGTGGCGCGGCAGGTCAAGGGTTACAGCTTCGGGGGCGGCAAGCTGGGACCGATGCGGACGCTGAGCATGACCCAGCCGCATGCGGCGGGGGCCCTGGTTTCGACGGTCGATGACCTGCTGAAGTGGAATCGCGCCCTGCATGAGGGGCGGGTGCTCAAGGAACCGACCTACCGCCAGATGGTCACCCCGGTCGGCGCAGCCGCGGGGCGCGGCTATGGCTTCGGCATCGGGAGCGGACCGTTGCGCGGAGTCCTGGCGCTGGAACACAGCGGCGGCATCTTCGGCTTCACCTCGCAACTGACCTACCTCCCCGGATCCGACATCACCGTGGTGGTGCTGGAGAACGACGATGGCGCGGAGGGCCGGGAAGGTCCCGGCGAGATCGCCAGGCGGCTGGCGGCGGCGGCGCTGGGCAATCCCTATCCGGACGCGAAGGCCGTGCCGGTGGAGGCGTCGGTGCTGACGGCGGCCGAGGGGATCTACCGCTTCGACGCCGAGACGACCCGCGTCCTGCGGGTGGAGGGTGGCAGGCTGACGGCGCAGCGGGGCGGCGGGCCCCGAACGCCGCTGACCCCGATCGGTCCGGACGACTTTCTCTATGAGGACGGCTTCAACCGGTTGACGCTGGAGCGCGACGCCAAGGGGGCGATCGCCGCGATGCGCTTCTTCCAGATGGGCGAGGGGGCCGGCATCGTCGGGGCCCGCACCACCGAGCCGCTGCCGAAGGCGGCGGCGCCGGCCGGTGTGACCCTGCCGCGCGCCGCCCTGGACCGGGTGGCAGGATCCTATGAGGGCGGCGGCATGCTGATGAAGGTGTTCGTCGATGGCGGAGCGCTGAAGGCGCAGCTGCCGGGGCAGGATCCGGTGACCCTGCGCCCGGCCTCGGCGGTCAAGTTTGACATCGTCGAGGTCGAGGCGGCGCTGGAGTTCGAGGGCGGCGATACCCCGGCGGGACATGTGACCCTGCGCCAGGGCGGCCAGGAGCTGGTGTTCAAGCGCAAGCCTTGACGCCAGCCTAGGCCGGGCGGCGCGGGCTCAGGCTGCGCAGGCCCACATAGGCCAGGGCGGCGATCAAGAAGGCCAGCAGGACACCGAACAGGGCCGCGACCACCAGATCGACCCCGCCCGCGAAGCTGGCCTCGCCGATTCCGGGCCGGGCGAAGAGGGTGGCCGCATTGTGAACGGCCATTTCGGCGGCTCTGTCACCTACGTCTGGCCGCCCGAGGGCCTGATCGCCACGCTGCGGATCAAGAGCGCCAGGCTGGTGGTCTGAACCGGCTATAGTGAGCCGATGTCGCTCGCCCGAATTCGTGTCGTTGACCTGGAAACCGCCGGCATGCTGGCGACCGACGTCTGCGAGATCGGCTGGCAGGACGTCGCCCAAGGCCCGGACGGGCGCTGGGCCGTCACCGCCGACCGGGGCGCGGCCTTCGTCAATCCCGGGCGGCCGATCTCCGCCGCCACCATGGCCATCCACCATATCCTCGACGCCCAGGTCGCCGGGGCGCCGTTCTGGAAGGACGCGGCCCCGCCGGTGCTGCGACCCCAGGGCGGGGTCCTGGCGC
>JBKJSF010000057.1:0-5923 GCA_046595895.1 Caulobacter sp.
GGGTTCTTGGCCAGCACGATCTCGGCCTCGACGTCGTGGTCGAGGTAGTTGAGCGTGGTGACGATCGACCAGCGGTCCATCTGGCCCTGATTGATCTGCTGGGTGCCGTGGTAGAGCCCCGTGGTGTCGCCGAGGCCAATCGTATTGGTCGTGGAAAAGAGACGGAAATAGGGGTTGGCGCGGATGACCTTGTTCTGGTCGAGCAGGGTCAGCTTGCCGCCGGCTTCCAGCACCCGCTGGATGACGAACATCACGTCCGGGCGGCCGGCGTCGTATTCGTCGAACACCAGCGCCATCGGCCGCTGCAGGCACCACGGAAGAATGCCTTCGCGGAATTCGGTGATCTGCTTGCCGTCCTTCAGGACGATGGCGTCCTTGCCGATCAGGTCGATGCGGCTGACGTGGCTGTCGAGGTTGACCCGGACCAGCGGCCAGTTGAGGCGGGCGGCGACCTGTTCGATGTGGGTCGACTTGCCGGTGCCGTGGTAGCCCTGGACCATGACGCGGCGGTCGAAGGCCAGGCCGGCGACGATGGCCAGTGTCGTCTGCGGGTCGAACTTGTAGGCCTCGTCCAGATCCGGCACGTGACTGTCGCGATGGCTGAAGGCGGGAACCTTCATGTCGCTGTCGACGCCGAACACGTCACGGATGGAAACCTGCTTGTCGGGGACAAGGCTGATCAGGGTGTCGGCGGCGGTGGGGTTGTCGGTCAAGTCGGCCATGTTGATGGTTCGATACCGCGTTTGGTGCGTTCGGCAAACAGGTGTTCGCCACCACGCGATGCAGATCGCGTGGTTCTTTTGTTTGCAGCCTGTCTGATCCGATCCGATGCTTGGATCGGGCCAGTCTTGGGATTCAAAGCATGATCCGTAAGGAATTGTTGCAGGCGGGCGGTTGGGCGGCGTTGGGTGGCCGGGCTAGGGCGCTGGCTCTGCGCGAGCGGGTGGCTGTGGCCGCCGTGCTGCTGGTCACGCTCGGGGTCTGGGCCTTCCTGAGCATCGCCGAGGAGATGGCCGAGGGCGAGACGGCGGCCGTGGACCGCGCCCTGCTGCTGATGTTCCGCACCCCGGGGGCGCCGGAGACGCCACTGGGCGGGCGCTGGCTGCGCGAGGGAATGTTGGACATCACCGCCCTGGGGTCGGTGACCTTGCTGACCCTGGTGGTGGTTCTGATCGTCGGGCTGTTCGCCAGCCTGCGGCGTTGGCGCGAGGCCGGGTTGCTGCTGGTGGCTGCGATGGGCGGCACGGCCATTGGTCAGGCCCTGAAGGCGGGCTTTGGACGCGAACGGCCCGAAGAGGCCTGGCGGCTGGTCGATGTGATCAACACCAGCTTCCCGAGCGGTCACGCGATGATGTCGGCGGTGGTCTATCTGACCCTGGCGGCGCTGATCGCCCGGTTCGCCGAGCGGCGACGGGTGAAGTGGTTCGCGATGACCGCCGGGGCCGTGCTGACGGTGATGGTGGGTGTCAGCCGGGTATATCTGGGCGTCCACTGGCCCAGCGACGTTCTGGCCGGTTGGTGCGTCGGGGCCGCCTGGGCGATGGTCTGCTGGCTGGGGGTGTGGGCGGTCGAGCGGAAGTGGGGGCGGCGTGCGCTGGAGTCTAAGCCAGCTTCGCCTTCTTCAGCGTCTTCCACGCCTGGATGACCCGCTGCAGCTTGTGCTCGGCCGAGCGGTCGCCGCCGTTGCTGTCGGGGTGACAGCGTTTCAGCAGCTCGTGGTAGCGCTTCTTGATGGCCTTGGGCTCGGCGGTGTCGTCGAGGTCGAGGTCGGCAAGCGCGCCGCGTTCCATCTTGCCGAGCAGCCGTCCGTCGGAGCGGGGCTTGGCCTGCACCTGTGACGTGCCGCTGCCGAACAGGCTGAAGGGATCGACGAAGGCGCCCGGATCGCGGGTGCCGGCCTGGGCCTCGCGGCTGCGGTTGGAGGCCTTCATCGACCAGGTCGGCCGCTCACCGGTCAGGCGCGAGGCCTGGACCTCGGCGACCTGCTCGTCGCTCATTCCGGCGAAGAAGTTCCACTGCTTGTTGTACTCGGCCGCGTGCGGCTGACAGAACCAGTAGTGCTCGTTCATCATCTGCCGCGATTTCGGCGCGCGGGCGGTGGCCGGGGTGCGGCAGCCGGCGTGGTCGCAGGCCTTCTCGCCAGGCTTGAGGGCGTTGACGTCGTTCTCCGCCTCCTTCTCGCCCTCCTTGGGCGGGCGGACACGGATGTCGACTAATCGGGGTCGGTATTGAAAGGCGCCACTCATCGTCCGAAGTATGGGCTTACAACGTGGCCTTTTCCAGAATTGAACATGACCGACTCACACCCCATATCAAAAGTGATCCATCAAAAGCTCAACTTGGCCTTCGCCCCGTCCCGTCTGGAGGTGGTGGACGACAGCGCGCGCCACCAGGGACACGCCGGACACCGCGAAGGCGGCGAGAGTCACTTCAACGTGGTGATCGAGGCGGCGGCGTTTGCCGGGGTCGGCCGCGTGGCGCGGCAGCGGTCGGTCTATGTGGCGCTTCGTGAAGAACTCGCTGGTCCCGTTCACGCGCTTTCCGTCAAGGCGACGGCGCCAGGAGAATGACCTCCCTCCCCGAATTGGGGAGGGCAGGCCGAAGGCCGGGTGGGGAAGTGGGTCACTGCGGCGGCCAGTATTCGTTGATAATTGCGTGGCTCTGGGAGCCTGTGGCCGACTTCCCCACCCGACGCGCAGCGCGCGTCTGCCCTCCCCAATTCGGGGAGGGACGGAGCCGTCCCGGCTAGCTCCGCTTCGCCGCCAGGTCCTTCAGCACCCGTTCCAGGTCGGCCTGGCGGAAGGGCTTCTGCAGCACTGGCGTGCCGCGGTGGGCTTCGATCAGGCCGGCTTCGCCGTAGCCGCTGGCGAAGGCGAAGGGAATGCCGCGGGCTTTCAGGCGGTCGGCGACGGGGAAGATCTGGCGGCCGCCGACATTGACGTCGAGGATCGCGGCGTCGAGTTCGGCGTCTTCCGCCAGGCTCATTGCCTGGTCGAGATCGGGGGCGGGGCCGACGATGTCGCAGCCGAACTCCGTCAGCATGTCCTCGACCAGCATGGAGACGAGCATTTCGTCCTCCACGACAAGCACACGAAAGCCATCGAGACCTGCGACGCTATCGACCATCAATGCGAACCCCTCCGCCCGATACTGACGGCCGGCGCCCCGGCGCCGACCCTAGCCCAACGCGGGACCGGTGGTTGGTCTGCTCCGCGCAAGGGTCAAGAACGAGCAGGGTTGCGATCGGTTCCGCACCGGCCGGAAAAAAGTTCAGAGGGCCCCCTCGGCGCGCAGAAAGGCGGTCAGCGGGGTCGGATCGACATTGCGCACCACGGCCGTCGCGCCGATCGCGGTGGGCAAGATCAGGGTGATGGCGCCGCCCTCGGCCTTCTTGTCCTGGGCCATGTGACCGACCAGCGTCCGGGCGACGAACGGGTGTCCGGCGACCTGATCGAGACGCGTCGGCAGGCCGGCGGCGGCCAGCAGGGCCTCGGCCCGGGCGGCGTCCGCCGGCGCGCAGGCGCCTTGCCATGCGGCGTAGCGGAAGGCCAGGGCGCAGCCGGCGGCGACCGCCTCGCCATGCTTGAGGGCCTCGCCGTAGCCGTTCTCTGCCTCGAGGGCGTGGCCGAAGGTGTGGCCGAGGTTGAGCAGGGCGCGGCGGCCGGCCTCCTTCTCGTCCTCGATGACGATCTGCGCCTTCATCTCAACGCAGCGGCGCACGGCCTCGGCCAGGGCGACCGGCTCGCGAGCCAACGCACCGCCGGCGCCATCGGCCTCCAGCCAGGCGAAGAAGCCGGCGTCGCCGAGCAGGCCATACTTGATGACCTCGGCCATGCCGCAGGCCATCTCGCGGTCCGGCAGGGTGGCGAGGACGCCAAGGTCGGCCAGCACCAGTCTCGGCTGATGGAAGGCGCCGATCAGGTTCTTGCCGCGCGGGGTGTCAATGGCGGTCTTGCCGCCGACCGAGGAATCGACCTGGGCCAGCAGGGTGGTGGGGATCTGGATGAAGTCGATGCCGCGCTTGTAGATGCTGGCCGCGAAACCGGCGAGGTCGCCGACCACGCCGCCGCCAAAGGCGATGATCAGGTCGCCGCGATCCAGTTCGAGGGCCAGCAGCCGATCGGAGAGATCTGCCAGGCCCTCGAAGCTCTTGGAGGCCTCACCCGGTGGAATGGTGATGAGATGGGCGTCGATGCCGGCGGCGGCCAGGCTGGCGACCAGGCGGCCGGCGTGCAGGCGCGCGACGGTCTCGTCGGCGACAATGGCGGTGCGGCCGCGCTTGAGCAGCGGGGCGATATAGCCGCCCGCCTGGTCGATCAGGCGCTGGCCGATAACGACGTCGTATTCGCGGCCAGCCAAGGCCACAGAAACACGCTCAACAGAAGGGGGCAGGGTCATGCCGCGTGGGCCTCCAGCGCGCGCAGGATGGCGGCGACCGACTCCTGATGCGGGGTTTCGCCCAGCTCGACGGTGATGTCGGCCAGGGCGTAGACGGGATAGCGGATGGCGGCCAGCTGGCTGAGGATCTCCAGCGGGTCCTTGCCCTGGAGCAGCGGGCGGTTGTCCTTGCGGGCAACACGGCGGGCGAGGATATCGACGTCGGCCTTCAGCCAGATGGAAAGGGCGCGTTCGGCGATCAGGGCGCGGGTCGCCGCGTTCATGAAGGCCCCGCCGCCGGTGGCCAGCACCATCGGCGGCTCGTCCAGCAGCCGGGCGATGACCCGCCGCTCGCCGTCGCGGAACTCCGCCTCGCCGAAGCCCTCGAAGATGTCGGGGATGGAGCGGCCGGCGGCGGCCTCGATCTCGGTGTCGGCGTCCCTGAAGGGCAGGTTCAGCGCCGTCGCCAGCCGCCTGCCGACACTCGACTTGCCGACCCCCATCAGCCCGACGAGGGCGATGGTCTTGTTGCGCAGGTGGGCGGGGGCGGCGTTCACGGTGTTGGCGATACACGCCGTATCGCGCCCGCTCAACAAACTCCGTCCTTTGCGCGTAGAGTAGCGGCCATGAAGCTGCCCCCACCCCTGATGGCCGCCTGCCTCATCGCCACCTCTGCCTACGGCCAAGGCGTCCCTGGCCAGGACGCCCGCGCCTTCGCCTTCAAAGGATTGTCAGCGTCGTGAGCAGCGGCTGGCCCGAGGCCTTTCTGGAGATGATGGCGGCCGAGCGCGGCGCGGCCGCCAATACCCTGACCGCCTACGGCAAGGACCTGGAGGATGCGGCCGGTTTTCTGGCTCGCCGAGGCAAGGGCTTCGCCGATGCGGCGGCCGAAGACATCGAGGCCTGGTTCATCGACCTGTCGGCGCGGGGCCTCTCCGCCTCGACGGCGGCCCGGCGGCGGGCGGCGGTGCGGCAGTTCTACCGCTTCGTGCTCGGCGAAGGCTGGCGGACGGACGACCCCTCGCGGCGGGTCGAGGCGCCCAAGCAGGGGCGGCCGCTGCCACGCGTGCTGTCCATGGACGAGGTCAATCGGCTCCTGGCGGCGGCCTCGGCCCGCGACGGCGGGCCAAAAAACGCTGGGGGAGTAAGGCTGGCCTGCCTGATCGAGCTGACCTACGCCTCCGGCCTGCGGGTGTCGGAACTGGTGGCCCTGCCGCTCAGCGTCCTGGCTCGCGATCCGGCCTATCTGATCGTCAAGGGCAAGGGCGGCAAGGAGCGGCTGGCACCGCTGAACGGCGCGGCCCGGACGGCGGTCAAGGCTTGGCTGGAGGTCCGCAAGGCCTTCCTGCCCAAGGGCGTGAAAGAGAGCCCCTGGCTGTTTCCCTCGCGCGGCAAGGCCGGACGGCTGACGCCCCGGCGCTTCTCGCAACTGCTGGAAGAGGCGGCGCTGGCGGCCGGCATCGACCCGGCCCGGGTCAGCCCCCACGTCCTGCGCCACGCCTTCGCCACCCACTTGCTGGAGGGCGGCGCGGACCTGCGGGTCGTG
>JBKJSF010000177.1:0-3123 GCA_046595895.1 Caulobacter sp.
TTCGGAGACGCCGGTGATGGCGTCTCCGAAGAGACCACCACGGGCGTCCACCGCCTCTACCAGATGGCCGCCGCCGGCGAGCTGCCGTTCCCGGCCATCAACGTCAACGACAGCGTCACCAAGTCGAAGTTCGACAACCTGTACGGCTGTCGCGAGAGCCTGGTCGACGCCATCCGTCGGGGCACCGACGTGATGCTGTCGGGCAAGGTCGCCGTGGTCTGCGGCTACGGCGACGTCGGCAAGGGCTCGGCCGCCTCGCTGCGCCAGGGCGGCGCCCGCGTAATCGTAACCGAGATCGACCCGATCTGCGCCCTGCAGGCGGGGATGGAAGGCTATGAGGTCCAGACCCTGGGCGACAGCGCCGGCCGCGCCGACATCTTCGTCACCGCGACGGGGAACAAGGACGTCATCACCGTCGACCACATGCGGGCGATGAAGAACAACGCCATCGTCTGCAACATCGGCCACTTCGACTCCGAAATTCAGGTCGCGGGCTTGAAGAACTTCAAGTGGGACGAGATCAAGCCGCAGGTCCACCACATCGAGTTCCCGGACGGCAAGAAGATCATCCTGCTGTCGGAAGGCCGCCTGGTGAACCTCGGCAACGCGACCGGCCACCCCAGCTTCGTGATGAGCGCCAGCTTCACCAACCAGACGCTGGCCCAGATCGAACTTTGGACCAACAAGGCCAAGTACGAGAACAGCGTCTACACCCTTCCCAAGCACCTCGACGAGAAGGTGGCCATGCTCCACCTGGCCAAGCTGGGCGCCAAGCTGACCACCCTGCGCAAGGAACAGGCCGACTACATCGGCGTGCCGGAAGCGGGCCCGTTCAAGCCGGACCACTACCGCTACTAAGGTTGGCGAAAGCCGCATAGCGAAGGGGCGGAGGCGCAGGTCTCCGCCTCTTTTGCTTTTCGGCGTAGCGCGGTGTTTCGTGGTCCGCTAAGCCCTTTGGCATGCCCATGGCGCTTCTCCTTTCCAGCCACGTTGCCGGCAGCCGGGTCGGCGGTTCGGCTCAGGCGTTGGCGCTGGCCAATTTCAAGATCGATCCGGTGCACATCCCCACCGTGCTCTACGGCCGTCACCCCGGCTGGGGCGCGCCGGGTGGAGCGCAGGTGCCGATTGAGGCGTTCGAGGGGATGCTGGACGGGGTCGAGGCCAACGGGCTGTTCGGCTTGGTCGACTTGGTGATCACCGGCTATTTCGCCTCCGTTGAACAGGTGCGGGCGGCGGGCCGGGCGATTGACGCGGTGCGCGCGGCCCCTCGCGAAAGGGCGTTCGCCCGCAAGCCCTACATCGTCGTCGATCCGGTGATGGGCGACGCCGGCAAGGGGCTCTATGTCGGGGTCGATGTGGCGCGGGCGATCCAGGACGACCTTGTCCCGCGCGCCGACCTGATCACCCCCAACGCCTGGGAGCTGCAACGGATGTCGTCGCTGGACGTGCGCGATTCGGCCTCGGCGGTGCGGGCGGCGCGCAGCATGGGGCGGCCGGCGCTGGTGTCGTCGGTGATGCGCGGCGGCGAGATCGGCGTGGTCTTCGCCGACAAGCGCGAGGCCTGGCTGGCGGCGCACCAGAAGCAGGACAATGTGCCCAGCGGCACCGGTGACCTGTTGGCAGCCCTGTTCGCGGCGGCAATGCTCGAGGGCCAGACGCCGTCCTACGGTCTGGCCCGGGCGGTCGGCGGTCTGGCCGAGACGGTGGCGGCGGCGGCGATCTGGCAGTCGGCGGAGCTGCCGATCGTGGCCATGGGCGCCAAGATCAAGAACGCCAGCCCGACGGTCCGCATGGAGCGGCTGGCGTGACCCCCGACATCAACGGCCACTGCGACGTCGCCTTCTCGGCCGTCTGGGAGGCCTTCGAGGCCAACTTCGCCGAGGGGCTGGAGTTGGGCGCGCGGTTCAGCCTGGTCTGCGAGGACGAGCTGGTCGTCGATCTGTGGGCCGGTCATGCCGACAAGGCGCAGACCCGGGCTTTCGATGCGCGCACCCTGACCATGGTCTATTCGACCACCAAGGCGGTGGCGGCGACGATGATCGCCCGGCTGGTCGAGCAGGGGAAACTGGGTTTCGATCAGCCGGTCTGCGAGGTCTGGCCGGAGTTCGCGCAGAACGGCAAGCAGGCGATCACCGTCGCCCAGGTCCTGTCGCACCAGGCCGGGCTGCCGGGCTTCGTCGACCAGATGGATCCGGGCCTGTGGTTCGACCAGGCGGCGATCGCCGAGAAGCTGGCGGCCATGGCCCCGATGTGGCCGCCAGGCAGCGCCAGCGGCTATCACGCCCTGACCGTCGGCTATCTGTCGGCCGAAATCTTCCGGCGCGTCGATGGCCGCTCGATGGGGACGGCCTTGAATGCCGACATCAGCGATCCGGCCGGGCTCGACCTGTGGATCGGCCTGCCCGACAGCGAGCATGGCCGCACCGCCGAGTTCAAACCACCGACCGCCCTGCCGGCCTTTGGCGAGGTCACCGATCCGAAGCGGGCGGCCTTCCTGACCCCCTGGGCGGCGCCGAACGGGCGCGGGCCGGAGTGGCGGCGGATGGAAGTACCCTCCGCCAACGGCCACGCCACGGCCGAGGCGCTGGCGAAGTTCATGGGCGCGCTGGCGACGGACGGCGCGATAGATGGCGTCCACCTCCTGTCGCCCAAGGTGCGGGACGAGGCGCGGGCCCAGCGGATCAAGGGTCAGGATCTGGTGCTGCCCTACGTGCTGAGTTGGGGCGCAGGGTTCATGCTCAACCCGCCCAATATGTTCTTCGGGCCCGGCGTCCAGACCTTCGGCCACAGCGGCTGGGGCGGCAGCTGCGCCTTCGCTGATCCGGAGAGGCGGATGGCCGGGAGCTATGTGATGAACCGCCAGGACAGCCACCTGATCGGCGACCCGCGCAGCCGGCGGCTGATCAACGCGGCCTACGAGAGCCTCTAGGCGGTCGCCAGGACGCCGGCGATCTGTTCCTCGATGACGGTGAACTTCGAACGGCCATGCAGCTCGCTCAGGGGGGCCGCCGTTCCATTGACCAGGTAGGTCATGCCGCGCCCGGTGGAGGGCTGCACCCAGAGGCCGGAGACCAGGCCGTAGGCGTCGCCGGCGTGGCCGACCCAGCCGGCGCTGTCCGGGAA
>JBKJSF010000033.1:0-15028 GCA_046595895.1 Caulobacter sp.
GTTCTGGCGCGGGTGGCGACGACAGCGTTCATGGCAATCCCATCAGCCGGCGCCGCCCCCTCCACCACCGCCGCTGAGTCGCGGCGGCGGTCCCCCTCCCCCGTCGCTTCGCGCCGAAGGAGGATTTTCACGGCTTCAGCCCCTTGATCTCACCGAGCGTCGAAACCACCCGGTCGGCCTCGAAACTGGCCACCGGATAGGCGCAGTAGTCGGCCGCATAATAGGCGCTCGGCCGATGGTTCCCACTGTCGCCAAGGCCCCCGAACGGCGCCGTCCCCGCCGCCCCGGTGGTCGGCCGGTTCCAGTTGGCCACCCCCGCCCGGATCCGCTGCTGGAACTTCGCCCATAGCGCCGGATCATCGCTGACCAGCCCCGCCGACAGCCCATAGCGGGTGTGGTTCGCTAAACTCATCGCCCCATCAAACGTCGCCGCCCGCCTGACCTGCAGGATCGGCCCGAAAATCTCCTCGTCCGGCGTCTCGTGATGCCCTACGTCATAGATGCCCGGCGTGATGAAGGCATCGCTCAGTCCCGCGATCTTGCCCGGAACCCGCAACGCCGTCCCGCCGAGCCTGCCCGCCGCCTCTCGCGCAGCATCGGCTCCGCGTGCGTGGATCAACGGCCCCATGAACGGCTCCTCGCCGTTCCAGGGACCGATCCGCAGGCGGTCGGTCAGCGCCAGCAGCGCCTCCAGCACCGCGTCCCCCTCACGCCCCTCCGGCAACACCAGCCGACGAGCGCAGGAACACCGCTGCCCGGTGGTGATGAAGGCCGACTGCACCACCAGCGCCGCCGCCGCCTCCGCGTCCACCGCGTCCCACACCACCAGCGGATTGTTTCCCCCCAGCTCCAGCGCCAGGATCACATGCGGCCGGTCGGCGAAATGCCGGCGGAAGTGCGCCCCCGCCGCCCCGCTGCCGGTGAACAGCAATCCATCTATATCTTGGTCGATCAGCGCCGACCCGGTCTCCCGCCCGCCCTGCACCAGGTTGAACACCCCCGGCGGCAGGTCGGCCGTCTCCAGCACCTGGGCCATGATCTCCCCCGACCACGGCGTCTCCTCCGACGGCTTGAACACCACCGTGTCTCCGGCCAGCAACGCCGGCACCACATGGCCGTTGGGCAGGTGCACCGGGAAATTGTACGGCCCCAGCACCGCCATCACCCCATGGGCCCGGTGCCGCAGCACGGCGCGGCCGAACGCCATGGCGCTCTCCCGCACCCCGGTCCGCTCGTCATAGGCCGCGATCGAGGCGTCCACCTTGGCGATCATCGAGCCGACCTCGGCCGTGGTCTCCCACAGCGCCTTGCCGGTCTCCCTCGCGATGGCCTCGGCAAAGGCCGGCTGCATCGCCTTCAGCGCCGCCTGATACCGCCGCAACGCGGCCACCCGCTCCTCACGCGGCAGATCGGCCCAGGGATAAAAGGCCGCCCGCGCCGCCGCCACCGCCCGCTCGACATCGGCCGCGCCGGCCGCCGCTCCGGTCCAGACCACCTCCTCGGTGGCCGGATCGACCGAGACGAACGCCGCCCCGTGCCCCGGCCGCCAGGCGCCGTCGATGTAGTTTCCCTTGCTCACGACTTCACACTCACCGCTTCGCCTTCGCCGAGCTGCAGCGCCTCCGCCGCCTCCCGGCTCATGATCGCCTTGACCCCGTCGACCAGCACCGGCGTCCGCACGGCCCTAAAGCCCCCGATTGACGTCGTCGAGACCAGCGCCTCTTCGCCATAGGCCTCTGAGTTTTTGTCAGAAGAGGGCGCGCCAATGGCCAGGGTCAGCCGCCGCGCCTCCTTGACCGTCTTGATGTCGTCCCGGTGGCAGCTGACCGTCGGCCCGGCGTCGAACAGGTCGACCAGCCCCTGGAACCGGAACCCCTCCCGCTCCAGCATGGCCCGCGCCGCCTCGCCCTCGCGATGGCACTTGCCGATCACCCCCCGCGCCTCCAGCGGCAGCAGCCCGACATAGATCGGGTGCCGCGGCGCCAGGTCCAGGATGAACTGGCCGTTGGTCGAGGCGCTCATCCGGTCCGCCTCGTCAAAGGCCAGCGGGAAGAAGCGGCTGGCCACATGGTCCCAGAACGGACAGCCGCCGTCCTCGTCGAACCAGCCGCGCAGCTCGGCCAGCACCATCTCGGCGAACCGCGCCGGCTCGATGCCGATCAGCATGTAGCGCGACTGGGCCAACAGCCGCCCGGCACCGCCCTTGCGCTTCTCCGGCCGCAGGAACAGCGAGCCCACCTCCGACCAGCCGGCGCATTCATTGACCATCACCAGCGCCTGGTGATCGAACCGCAGCTCCAGCGTCGGCGAAGACTGCGCCAGGGTCACCACCCGCAACGAAAAGTGCGGCCGCTTCAGCCCCACCCCGGCCTTCACCCCGGCCACCCCGGCCACCGACCCATCAGCCGTGTCCTCCAGCATCAGCGTGTACCAGGCCCCCGGCGGCGCCACCCCGCCGGCGAAGCTCTGTTCCGACAGCTCCAGCCGCTCCCGGATCGTCGGCTCATCCTCCGGCAGGCTGGTAAACCCCCGGCCGGACAGCACCGCCAGCTCCATCAGGGTGTCGAAATCGGCGGGACCGGCCGGACGGACAACAAACATCTTCAGAATATCCCCGCGGCCGAAGCCGCCGTGAGTGCTCCCTTCTCCCCTCGCGGGAGAAGGTGGCGCGAAGCGCCGGATGAGGGGGCCCCCAGGTGGTTCAACCGCGATGAGGCGGTAGCGACGGGCTGTGTCGCCCGCCGGTGAGCCCCCTCATCCGAGCCCTTCGGGCCCACCTTCTCCCGCGAGGGGAGAAGGGAGACCAGAGGCGAAACCGTCTTCATCACGACGCCTCATCCATCATCCGGCGCAGCTTCAAGGCATCCACCTCTCGGCTCGCCATCTTCATCAGCATCAGCGCCGACAGCTGCGCCCGCTCGGCGAAGCTGTCGGGCCAGGCGAACTCGTCCTCGCTGTGGATATCTCCGCCCCGCACGCCCAGCGTATCGACGTTGGGCAGCCCGACCGCGAACAGGTTATTTCCCTCGCACACCCCGCCCGACGGCTTCCAGGCGATCTCCTGCCCCAGCGCCGCCCCGACCCGCCGCACGTCCTCGAACAGCGCGACCTGCGCCCCGTTGAACGGCTTGGCCGCCCGCGTCACCCCGCCGAACATCGAAACCCCGAGCCCCTCGCCGCGCCCGCAGCCACAGGCCGCCTCGACCTCGCCCTCCAGCCACCGCCGCGCCGCGTCATCGGGAAACCGCACATTGAACCGCACCACCGCCAGGTCGGGCACAACGTTCAGCGCCGAGCCGCCGTCGATCTTCGCGACATTGACCGTCACCCCGTCCCGCCGCCCGTTCAGCCCGTCCAGAGCCCCGGCGATCCGCGCAGCCGCGGTGATCGCGTTGCGCCCCTCGTCGAACGCCCGCCCGGCATGGGCCGACCGCCCGCTGACCCGCACATGGAAATTGCCACTGCCCTTGCGCCCGGACGCCAGGGTCCCGTCGGCCAGGGCCGGCTCATAGGTCATCCCCACATGCCCCAGCCGCCCGATCCGCGCCAGCACGGCCCCGCTCCCCAGCGACCCGATCTCCTCGTCGGGCGACAACAGCACCCGCCAGCCGACGTTGCCCGCCCCGGCAAACCGCTCGAACCCTTCCAGCGCCCCCATCATCACCGAGATGCCGCCCTTCATATCGGCGATCCCCGGCCCGTTCAGCGCCCCGTCGGCCCGCTGGTCGACAACCTGGAACGGACTGCCGGCCGGAAACACCGTGTCGTAATGCCCGGTCATCACAACCTGCACCGGCGCCTCGGGCCGCATGGTCAACAGCAGCGCCGGCGGCGGCTGATGCAGCGTCTCCCGCCCATCGGCCGCGATCTCCACCGTCGGCTCCAACACTTCATGGCTCACCGCCGCCCCGGGCAGAGCCTCCCCCCAGGCGTCGGTCAGCAGGGCCAGGGTCGCCTCCAGCCCGCCGATATTGCGGCTCCCGCTATTGCCGGCGCACCAGGCCACCGCCCGCGCCACCAGCCCGTCCCCGCCCTCGGCGATGGACTCCAGAACCGACCGCTCTTGCGGTGTCACCTGCATGCGAGCCCCTCTGGACCAAGACGCTTACGCCATTGCCCCGCGGACCAGGTCCCCAGAAGGGGCGTCGACGCGGGAAGAACTACGAAAGCGACGCCCGGAATGGCGCAAGACGGGAGTCGCGGTGTGGGGAGCAGTGTTAGCCGACCCCGCGCCGAAGGTGAACCCCCACCCATCCCCCCCGCCCCCCACACCCGCTCGTCGCGGCTACCCGAAGGGCGGCGCCAGCCAATGCCGGGACCCATCCGCGTGATCTCGATGCTCTAAGGCTGGCTCATCGGCCATCCTGAGAGACCTGCGGGCCTCCCGCATGGCCAACCAACCAAATTAACCTAGACTCCCAATTAGGTTCTATGCCACAAACCCACATGGCGACGGTTTTCCGCAGCAGCCGCCGCTATCGGGTGGCGGTCTACTCAAACGACCACCCTCCTCCCCATGTCCACGCCCTGGGCAAGGGGCTGGACGCCCGCTTTCGTTTGAACTGCCCGGACGGACCGGTCGAACTCTGGGACTATCAGGGCGGCTGGACGATGGCCCACCTCAATGAGCTAGGTCAGGAAATCGTCGCCCAGCTGGAAGAGTGCTGCAAGATCTGGAGTGAAATCCATGGCTGAGTTCAAGACCCTGGACGATGCGGCCTTCCGCAAGGCCGGCGCGCGCGGCAGGCGGCTCTCGGCCGCCCCGAAGGCCCTGGCCTGCCACTTCGACAAGAAGACCGGCCGCCTGGTGGTCCAGCTCGACACCGGCCTTGACCTCTCCTTCGACCCCCACAGCGCCCACGGCCTGAAGGACGCCGCTGCCGAAGACTTCGTCGGCGTCACGGTAGAGGGCGCCGGAACCGCCCTGCACTTCCCCCGCCTTGACGCCGACTTCTCCGTCGCCCGCCTGCTGGAAGGCTTCCTGGGACCGCTCGACTGGACCCGGCGCGAAGCCCGGGCGACCGCCTCCCGGGAGAACGGCAAACGCGGCGGGCGGCCACGACGGGCAGCGGCAGCGGGCGTTTAGGCCAGCAGCGCCCGCGTCGCCTCCAGCCCTGCGATATCGCGGCTCCCGCCATGGCCAGTGCACCGGGCCGCCGGGCGCCCATGGCTCCGCCCTCGCAGCCCCATCCTCTTCCCCCAAGAAAGTCTCGCCCGGGGCCGTACGCGGTTTGTCGATCTCCCTCCTGCTGGGCTGCGTCACCATCCTCGGCCGGCGAGTACGGCAGCGTCCACCCCCTACCCCCGCACCATCATCCGCACCACCGACCCCAACGCCCCGACCGCCGCCGCCAGTTGCCGCTGACGTTCGCGCAGGTCCGCCGCCATCTCCTCCTGCGCTTGGCTCACCCAGGCTCCGACATCGCCCTCGGCGCAGCCCTCGCGGCCGGCTCGGGCCAGGGTCTCGATGAGGCGGGGGTTGTCGGCGGCCTGGAAGAGATCGATTTCGGCGACGGCGGCGCGGCGGACCTGGGCGCGGGTTTCGGGGTCGAGGTCGGCGAGGCTGGGCATGGCGGGCTCCTTGAACAAATGTTCGCTCTTTGTTCTCGTCCGAGTCAAGGCGGCGGTTTGGCTTTCCTGTGGATGCCTCGCCGGCGATGGTGGTCCCTGGCGCACGCCCGACATGGGATAATACTCCAGCCGCTTCGATAAGCGGGCCCACCGGAGCGCCCCATGCCCGCCCCCGCCGCCGCAGCCTCGCCCTTACCCGCCGACAGGCCGCTCACCGCGCGCCGGCAGCGCCTCGTCGATGCCGTTGCGCTGGACGACATCGCCGTCGTGGCCGGGCGGACGTCTCAACCCGAACCCTTCCCCTGCACGACCCCCCCACTCCACCTGTGCCCTGGCGATGCCAAAACCCTGTCAAACCGCAACCCGAACGGCGCTCAATCCATACCCAATCATAACCCTCACCGGCCCATCATTGACGGTAAGCGTTTGAAAACGCCGGAGATCACTCCCCAGGATCGCCATCATCGCCCGCAAAGCCAGACCACCGCCCAGTCCCCGGAAAAATACACGCCCGTACAAATCCTCCCTCTACCGCCAACCATCCTCCCGCCCACTCCGATGATGACTGAGCGCACCGGGCCAGGTTCCCGCGGCCCGGCTGACGGCTTGAGGATGTGGCGATACCCGCTAACCTCACGCCATGCGCACATCCCTCGCCTCCCTCCTCGCCCTATCCCTGCTGGCTCTGGCCCTGATCGCCCTCCCCGCCACCGCCCAGCCCGGCCGTCGCGAGGTCGGCAACCTGGTCTACGACGGCGCCCCGGAGACCCCGGCCGCCCTCAAGGCCGCCATCGCCCCCTACTACAACGCCCGTTCGGCAGTCTTCGAGGACTGGCTGCCGGACGGCTCCATGCTGATCGCCACCCGTTTTGGCGACACCCAACAGATTCACCGCGTGGAAAAGCCTGGTGCCGCCAGGACCCAGCTGACCTTCTTCAGTGACCCGGTGAACAGCGCCCAGGCCGTGCCCGGCGCCGGGGACCGCTTCCTCTACCCGCGCGACGTCGGCGGGGCGGAATACTACCAGGCTTTCTTCCGGGCCCTGGACGGCGACGAGGTCCAGCTGACCGCCCCCGGCACGCGCAACTCGAACTTCGTGTTCAGCAAGGACGGCAGATTCGTCGTCTGGTCCCAGGTCACCCCCGGCAAGGCGGACTACGACATCATGCTGGCGGAGGTCGCCAATCCGCAGGGCCGCCGCCTGATCCACATGGGGACAGGGGCGATCTCGCCGGCCGACATCAGCCCGGACGGGAGCCGGGTGCTACTCAGCCGCTATCTCAGCGCGGCCGAGACGCGGCTGATGGTGCTGGACCTTAGGAGCGGTGAGGCGACGGCCTTCGGGCCGACCGACCGCAAGGTTGCCTTCGCCAGCCCGACGTTCACCGCCGACGGCCAGGGTGTCGTTGTCCTGTCCGACGATGGAAAGGAGGTCACCCGGCCAGTGGTCCTCGACATCAGGTCGGGCAAGGCGCGGCATCTATCCTTTGTCGGCATCGAGACCAGGAGCACGACCCGGCCGCCGATGTGGGGGGCCGAGAGCCTGACGCTCAGCCCCGATCGCGGGACAGCGGCGGTGGCGATCAACGAGGACGGCTATTCGGTGGTCGAGCTCTACGACCTGGTGCGCGAGGATCGGTTCACGCCAACCGCCGTCGTGCCTCTGCCGAAGGGCGTCGTGACCGGCCTCGGCTTCTCGGACGATGGCAGGCAGCTGGCCATCAGCCTGTCGACCTCGACCGGCGCCGGCGATGTCTGGTCCTTCGATCTAACCTCGAAGGCGCTTACCCGCTGGACCACCAGCGAGCTGGGCGGCCTGCAGGCCAGCCGGCTCGTCGAGCCCTCCCTGATCCACTATCCGACCTTCGACAAGCGCCAGATCCCGGCTTTCGTCTACCGCCCGACCACGCCCGCAACGGGCAAGCGCCCGGTGATCATCCAGATCCACGGCGGTCCGGAAGCCCAGGAACTGCCGAGCTTCAACCCGCGCCGGCAGAGCTGGGTCAACGAGATCGGGGCTGTGGTGATCGTCCCCAACGTCCGCGGCTCCTCCGGCTACGGCAAGACCTACATCGCCCTCGACAACGCCGAGAAGCGCGAGGACTCGGTCAAGGACATCGGCGCCCTGCTCGACTGGATCGCCGCCCAGCCGGACCTCGACGCCTCCCGCGTCGCCGTCGTCGGACAATCCTATGGCGGCTACATGAGCCTGGCCGTCGCCGGCCGCTACAATGACCGCATCGCCGGGGCCATCGACCTCTATGGCATCAGCGACTGGGTGACCTTCCTGGAGAATACCGAGGGCTACCGCCGCGACCTGCGCCGGGCCGAGTACGGAGACGAGCGCGACCCGAAGATGCGCGCGGTCTTCGGCCGCATCTCGCCGCGCGGCTACGTCGCCGCCATGAAGAAGCCGATGATGGTCTACCAGGGCGCCAATGACCCCCGGGTGCCGATGAGCGAGAGCGAGGCCATGGTCGCCGAGCTGCGCCGGCAGGGGACCGAGGTCTGGTACGTGCTGGCCAGGGACGAGGGCCACGGCATTGCCCGCAAGGGCAATCAGGAACAGGTCCGGGCCACCGAGATCGTCTTCCTCAAGAAGGTGCTGGGGGTCGAATGATTGCCTTGGCGTCGCCACCGGTCGGGTGCATAGCAGCGGGCGCGCCGCATTCCGCAGGCGCCCCCGCAAAGGAGCGCGGCCATGGCCAAGGGCCAGAAGAAATCCAACAAGGAAACCCGCAAGCCCAAGCAGCCCAAGACTGCTCCGGCCGCCGGCCCCTCGCCCTTCCTGACCCCGCCCGGCAAGAAATAGGTGGCGTCGGAGACCGTCCACCTGGTCCAGGCCTATGTGGCCGGCAAGGGTCGCTCGAAGTTCCGGGCCGAACAGGCGGTGGGCTGCAAGACCGCCGAGGAAGCCCGCCGCAAGGCCGAGCGGCTGAGCCCGCTGCGGCTGGGCGTGGTCGCCTACAGCATCTCGGCCGACACCGAGATGGGCGACTACGACGAGAGCCCCGTGCTGCTGTTCAAATCCGGCGAACTGCCACCCCCTTTCGACGAGCTGTAGTTCCCGGCTCGTCCCTTCCAGCCAGGCGAGCCCCATGACCAGATCCCCCGACTACCTCGGCGCCACCGGTATCGGCGTCACCGACCTCGAGGCCTCGGCCGCCTTCTACAAGGCGGCGCTGGGGATGAAGGAGGTGACGCGCTTCAAGCTCGCCTACATGGACGAGATCGTGCTGGGCCATGACGGCCGCGTCGCCCTGGTGCTGATGCACTGGACGGACGGCAGCGAGCGCCACTACCGCGACCTGCCAATCAAGCTGGTCTTCTATGTCACGGACCCCAAGGCTGTCGCCGCCCGGGTGGTGGAGGCCGGCGGCAAGATCACCTTCGGCCCCGAACCGGTCGCCTCGCTGGGCGGGGCCGTGGTCGGCCTGTGCAAGGACCTCGACGGCTGTGTCGTCGAGCTTCTCCAGGCCCCTGGTTGAATAATCTCGCTGGCCCTGTCGGAACCGACGGGGCCAGCGCGTCCTTCGAGCACAACCAAGGGAGATGACGATGGCCTATGTTGATGGATTCGTGCTCGCGGTGCCGAAGGACAAGCTCGATGACTACAACAAGGTCACCGAACGCGCCGGCTCGATCTGGATGGAGTTCGGCGCCCTCTCCTACGTCGAATGCGTCGCCGACGACGTGCCCTATGGCGAGCTGACCAGCTTTCCCCGCGCCGTCCAGGCCAAGGACGACGAGGTGGTGATCTTCTCGTGGATTACCTATGAGTCCCGCGAAAAGCGCGACGAGATCAACGCCAAGGTCATGGCCGATCCGCGGATGAACCAGGATCAGGCCTGCATGCCCTTCGACGCCAAGCGGATGATCTACGGCGGCTTCACCGAGCTGACCCGCTTCTAATAGTCGCGCCGCCAGCGGACCGACAGCTTGCTGTCGCCGTTGCCGCCGATACGGCTGACGATCGACAGGTTCTTGCGGACCCGCCACTCGACCTGCACGGCCCCGCCCTCACGGCCGCCGCCGATCAGTTCGAGATAGACGTCGTTGGTCAGATACTTGCCGCCGGCCACGGTGACGCCGGTCAATTCGGTGCCGCCGATGGTCAGCCGGTCGAGGCCGGCCAGCTGGCGGATGTTGCCGATGACGTCGAAGCCGCCGCCGCCGGCCAGGGCGGCCAGGGCGGAGGCAAGCTGAGCCGCTTCAAACGGCGACAGCTGCGCGGCCGAGGAGCCGAACAGCACCCGGCTGAGCACCTCGTCCTGAGGCAGCTGCGGTGAGGAGGTCAGCCGGATTTCCGGTTTCGCCGCCGTGCCCTCGACGTGGATCACGGCCGTGACGCTGGGGTCCTGGCGGGTGGCGGTGAGATTCAGCCGGATGCGTGAGGGGTCGGTCGACAGGGTGACGCTGCCGCGCTCGTCGAACTCGAACCGCTTGCCCGCGAAGTCGTACTCGCCGCGCACCACCCGCGCCGTGCCGGTCAGTTGCGGCCTGGTGGTCGTGCCGCCAACGTTCGCGTCGAGGCTCATCTCGACGTCCAGGCCGCGGCCACGGACAAAGATGCCGCGCGGGGCGCGCAGGTCGATGGCCAGGTCGATGGCCACCCCGCGCGCCTCCGCCGCCTCGGCGGCCTTGGCGCGGCGCACGGTGGCGGTCAGCGGCTTGTTGATCTCGACCACATCCATCGGCGTGACGCCGCTGGGGCTGAGTGGTTCAGCGGCGATCTCGGCCCGGTCGATACGCAGGGAGCCTTCGACCCGGGCATTGCCGGTGGCGCCGCGATTGATCGTCACCTGGCCGGTGGCGGTGGCCTCGGCGATGTCGTTGTCGATGACCTGGAAGCGGGTCAGGTCGAGCCGGAAGCTGCTGCTGCCTCCGCGCACCAGGCTGACCCGGCCTGAGCCGGAAGCCTTGCCGCCCTTGGGGTCGTTGGCGCTTAGCTGGCTGATGTCGATGGCGTTGTCCGCAAAGCCGGCGGTCAGCGAAAGGTTGCGCAGCTTCAGCCCCGTGGATCCGTCTTCAAAAGCGCCGCCGGTCAGCTGGCCCTGACCCAGCAGGCGCGGATCGGCCAGGGTGCCGCCCAGGCTGCCATTGAGGGCGATCTGTCCGCTCAGCGAGCGGTCGCCGCTCATCAAGAGGTCCCACAGCGGCTTGATCTCGCCGTTGGCGCGGAACGTCCCCTGGGCCGGCCGCCGCCGGTCGATGGCCAGCCGCAACGGCGCCGCCGATGCGACGGCCGGCAGCACGAAACTGCCCTGGGCGGCCAGGCCCTGGGCGCCGGTGGCGCTGGCCTCGATGGTGATGGTCCGGTCGTTCAGCCGCGCCTGCACCCGGCCGTCCAGGGTCAGGGTCTTGCCCGAGCCCCGGGCTCGGACATTCTTCAGGGTGGCGTCGAGCGCCCCGGTCAGGGTCTCGCCCTTGCCGCGCAGAGTGAGCTTGGCGTCGGCCCGCCCGGCCAGGTCCTGGTTGAAGGCGGCCAGCGGCAGGCCGGTGATGTCGGCGACGATGTCGGCGCTGCCCTTGGCGATGCGAACGTCGATCGCCGCCGTGCCGGGGTTGTCGCCACGCTGTCCGGTGACGGCGGCCAGCCTCATATGCGCCTCGGTCACCGGGCCGCCGAACACCAGGGTGGCGGTTTCGGTGGTCCGGATCTGGGTGCGGCCAAGCTTGCCCGCGCCGTCCAGCGTCAGTTGCCAGCCCTGGGCCTGGGGTCGCTCGGTCAGGATGCCGCTGGCGTCCAGGCTGTACGAGCCACTGGCCGCCCCGCCGCTGGCCTGGATGCGCAGCGGCAGGCGGTCCAGCGGACCATCGGCGGTGATGGTCGCCGTATCTAGCGTCAGGCCGGCCGCGTCGCGCAATACCGCGTCCTTGGCGGTCAGGTTCAAGGTTGCCCGCGCCCCTCCCGAGGCGTCGACGATCTTCGCGGTTCCGGCAATCGAGCCCTCGGTCAGCAGCACCCCCGGGCCGATGGCCAGCACCAGGTCCGCCGAGGACGGCCGGCCGCGCCGCAGGGCGACGGACCCTTGCGCCTTCACCCCGCCGGCATCGGCGTCGAGGCTGGAGAGGTTCACCCCACCCGCCGCGAAGGCGAAATCGGTGTGCAGCCGGGCCGGGCCGTAAGGGCTCTCGGCGACGAGCGCGAAGGCGCCATCGCCGCCGCCCGGCCGCTGCATGAAGGTCAGGGTTATGGCGGCGTTGCGCAGCGGCAGGCGCGGCACATCGATCTGGTCGACCTGGGCGGTCAGGTCGGCGCGGGGGGCCGACAGGGCGCCGCTGATCGCGCCCGTCCCCTTGGCCTTGCCGGCCACTTCCACCGGCCCGACCCGGAACGGCCCCTCCGCATTCCAGTCCAGCTTGAAGGCCAGTTCGCCCTTGGCGCCCAGCCGGCCGGCGCCCTTGGCGAAGACCTTGTCGCCATCGAGCCGCGCCTCGGCCACATCCACCACGCCGTTGGGCTGCAGGCTGGCCCTGCCGCGCAGCCGGGGCGCGGGTCCGAGCAGCCGGTCCAGCTCGCTCACCCCCAGGGCCAGGCCCGTGCCCTTGGCGTCGACGGTGAACACCCAGGGCTTGCCGTCGCCGCCCTGGTCAGCCGACCAGGATCCGGCCAGCCGGCCCTTGCCGCCCAGCTTGGCGGCCCCGAAATTCCACAGCTCGGCCTTGCCCTTGAACGACAGCCCGCCGAGCAGGCCGCGCGAGCCGCTGGCATCGACCTTCAATCCTGCCCCATTGGCCCGCACCCGCTTCAACAGCACCCGGCCATCCTTGAGGATGACGATGTCGCCGTCGGCGGTCGGCCGGGGTCCGAGCAGCGCCGCCAGGTATCCCTGCCCCCGCCCGCCGGATCCGGTCAGGCTGCTGACGATGCCGATCTCGCCCTTGGCCCGCGCCACGGTCACCGGTCCGGAGGCCGCGCCGAGCGTGTAGCCCGCCAGGCTGATGTTCGCGCCCCGCGCATCGCCCTTGAGGGTGAAGTTGTTGATATCGCCGTTGAACCGGCCGACGAAGTTGCCTTGCCCCTTGACCGATCCCAGAGTCAGCCGCTGCAGCGAGGACGCATTGCCCGTCACCGCCAGCCCGCCCGGCCCGGCCAGTCGCTTGCCGAGGTCAGCCGGTCCGACGGCGGTCACCGACAGGGTCTCGGAGTCGAGCCGGGCGTTGATGTTGTAGAAGGCGCCGAGGCCTTTGCGGCCGGCGATGTCGAACTTCACCTGCGGCCCGAACAGCCTGGCGTAGAGGCCGGTCAGCCGCGAGGCGTCGAGGCGCACATAGCCGTTGGCGGCCCCGCCCCCCGCGTCCCAGGCCCCGTCGGCCTTGGCGGGCTGGCTCGCGCCCGACGTGACCAGCAGCTTGAACTGGCCGGCCTTGGTCGTGCCCCGCGCCTGGGCGTCGAGGGAGAAGGGCTGCTTCGCGTCGAGGCCCAACGCCCCGGCCAAGGCCCCACCCATGGCCTCGGAGGCTCGGGCGTTGACCATCAGGGCGTCGGAGCGTCCAAGATCGAAGGCGACGTCGGCGAAGTCGCCCTGATGCATCAGGCTGCGGGCCACGAACCGGCCGGTCGTCCCTCCACCGCGCCGCTGCAGGGCCAGCCGCCCAGACAGGTCGAACCGCCCTTCGACCTGGCTGAAGGCCGGCCTGGAATCGACCTTGGCCTGCAGGGCGTCAATCAGGATGGTCACCGGCAGCGCGCTCGACGTCCCCTTCGGCGTCAGGGTCGGCTGGCGGATCAGGATGATCTGTTCGGCGTGGATGGCGTCGGCGTGGAAGCGGCGCACGAACAGCTCGTGATAGCGCCACTTCATGTTGATGTTCCGGCCTTCGAGCCAGGTCCCCTTCTCGTCGTAGATGATCAGCCGGCGGATGCTGACGTTGCGCCACAGATCGCCGCTCACCCCCTCGATCTTCAGCTTGCCGAAGCGGCCGATCTTCAGCCCGTTGGCCCGCGCCTCGATAAAGGCCAGCCCCGGCACGGTGTTGACGCCAAAGCGCAACCCGACCCCGATGGACGCCACGATCACCACCACGATCACCGAAATCAGGATGACCCAACCCGGCGCGCTGCTGGGGAACCAGCGACGGCGGTGCTGCGGCGCCCGGACCGGCTCGGCCTCGTCAGGCGCCCTGTCGGGCCCGCTCAAAACGCCTGCCCGATGCTGATGTAGATCTGGAAAGCCGCATCATCGTCGCGCGGGTCCAGCGGGAAGGCGATGTCGGCCCGGATCGGCCCGAAGCCCAGGTTGTAGCGAACCCCGAACCCGATCCCGGCGCTGAAGTCATCTCCGCCCGGGAAGTTGCCGGTTCCCACCGCTCCGCCGTCGATGAAGGCCACCGCCCCCCAGCGCTCTGTGACCTGATAGCGCAACTCCACCGAGGCCTCGGCCAGGGAGATGCCGCCCAGCGGGGTCGAGCTGATCCGCGGCCCGATGGCCTGATAGCCATAGCCGCGCACCGATCCGCCACCGCCCGAATAGAACCGCCGCGCCGCCGGCACGTCCACGGAGTCCGCCCCGCTGATCGCCCCGGCCTTGACCCGGGTGGCGACGACGAACTTCTCGTCGGCGCCGAGCGGCAGGTAGAAGCTGCCCTGGCCGGTGACCTTCAGATAGGTCAGCTGTGCATCGCCGAAGGTGACGATCGGCTCGGCCCGCGCCTCGAACCGCCAGCCGCTTTTGGGATCGAGCGGATCGCTCGACCGGTCCAGCGCGAAGGCCCCCAGCAGGGAGATGTTGAAGAGGTCTCGGTCGATGCCGCGCAGCGCGACATTGCCGACGGTCAGGATCTCGGCCACCCGGCCGCCGTCGATGGAGGCGCCATAGGTCAGATAGGCATTGATCCCGGTCCGCCGGGTGACGTCGGCGGTCAGCGAGGCGCCGGTCTGGTCATAGGCGTCGGTGATCTCGTTGTAGATGCTGGCCGTCATCGTCAGGGTCTGCCGCGGCGCTCGCCAGTGGGGCAGCGAGACCTTGTAGTCCAACCGCTGCTGCAGCTCGGCCAGGCGCAGGGCGATGATCCGCGTGTCGGCTCGTTTCCAGCCGTTGTAGCGGGTGGTGGTGACATCGAGACCGAAGCCCTCAGCGGTCGAAATGCCGGCCCCGATCTCCAGCGACCGGCGCGGCCGATCCTTGAGGGTCAGCAGCACCGGCCGCCAGCCTTCCGGCGTCACCTGCTCGACCGGCTGCAGCGCCACCGCGACGGTATCGAACGCCCCCGTCTCGCGCAGCCGCCGCTCCAGTTCGCCCAACTCGTCGGGGGCGTAGACCTCACCGGGCTTCCAGGGGACCAGCTTGCGGATCCAGTCGCGGTCGGTGCGGCCTTTGTAGTCAATGACCAGCCCGTTCAGCTTCACCAGCGGCCCGGCGTCGATCTTGAACGTGGGCATCAAGCTCTGGTCGGCGTGATCGACGATGACTTCGCGCGGCAGGGACAGGGCGTCGGCATGGCCCCGCTGCTG
>JBKJSF010000047.1:0-51113 GCA_046595895.1 Caulobacter sp.
CCTGGTCGTTCGGGAAGTCCTGGACGGCCTGGCCCTGGGCGTCGCGGTCGCCGCCGTGCTTCATGCACTGGGAGCCTTGCCAGGCGGACGACTGGCGCGGGGACTGCGCGCCTGGCCTACGGCTTTTGCCACCGGATTGATCTGGGCCCTGCCCCTCTTCGCAGATCCCATCATGGGGGCTACCGGCATCGGCCGGCTCGGCGTTTCAGTCGCAGGCCCGGTTCTCTTGGTGACGGCCATCGCCGCCCTCATTTTCAGCGTCTTCCTAGGCTATGCGACCGGCGGGGCAGTGGTCAGGGGAACGGGCGTCATCGCATCGTTCGGCGACAGCCTGTGTCTGACGCAGGGCCACAGGTGGAGGCTCCTGCTGGTCACCGTGAGTCTGACGGTGTTCGCCGGTCTCGGCAAGTACGGCGGTTACATATTGGGGGACGTGATAAGGGACCCTTGGGCCTCGTTCGCGGCGGAGAGTCTGACCGTACGGTCGGCGGGCGTTCTGTGCTTCGTGGTGGGGGCTGCAGTCTGGGCGAACCTGGACCGGATGCGGCGGCGCGAGAATCCGGACGGGATGGCAGAGTCCGTCGACTGAAATGACCAAAGCTTAAGTTGTGCCGCCCGTGGCTCGGAGGCATGGGTCTGGCAAGGTCCACGAGAGCCCGTCATGCGCCGCAGGGCGGTTTTGACGGCCTGATACCAGCAGCCAGCGTCCCTCTCCCTTCGCCCGCAAGGCCCGGATCAGGTTCGGCGGGTCAGGGGCGTATCGCCCCAATCTCAGCCGCGTAAGGGCGCCCCCCCGGCGAACGGGGGGGGCATTAGGCAGATCGGGGGAAGGGTCAAGCGTTGTGAGCGGCGGCGGGGCGTGGCCAATGGGCCATGACGCCGACCGACCGAATCTCCTTCCGCGCCATTGGCCGGCTGGCCTGGGAGGCCTTTCGCCGCCGGTGGTGGCTGCTTCCGCCGTTGGCGGGCCTGCAATGGCTGCTGAGCTCGGCGATGGACCGGACCCCGGACGTTCTGGTGGCCGGTTGGCCCGGCGAGGCGTGGGCGGAGACCGTCTACACCATGGTGGACGACGTCGGGTGCGGACTGATCAGCGTCGTCATGGTGGCCCTGGCCCTGACCGGCGGGCGACGCGCACCGCTTGCGGCGGCGGAGACGGGCCGATCGTTGTTGGCCGCCCTGCCGACGATCCTGTTGGTGGAGCTGGTGGTGTCCGGGCCCGGCTGGGTGACGCAACTCGCCTTCAGGGAGCCCGACGACATGCCGACAGCAATGGTGTGGGCGCAGTCCGCCGCCTTCCTGAGTTGGCTAGCGTTGCTGCTGGTCGCCCTCGCTCTTTTCGGCGCCACCGTGCCGCTGGCGATCGCTCAGCGCCTCTCGCCGATGGCGGCCGTGAAGGGCGCCTTCCGGTTGACCGCCGGGCACCGGAAACGGTTGCTGTTGATGGCCCTGACTCTGGGATTCATCGAACTGGTCATCGTCGTCAGCGGCTGGACCGCCTTCATAATGGCCGGGCAAGGCGAGCATTGGGCGGCAGAAGGGGGAATCTACATGATCGAGATTCTCGACGCGCTCGTTGTAGCAGCGCTTTACCTTGGACTGACCCGGCTGGCGTCAAGCGCTCCGGACCGGATGGCCGAGACCTTCGACTGATAACCCGCGCCTTAACCCGGCGTTTGCAGGTTGGTCCCGGACGGACGGCGTGGCCTATTGGGCTGCATGAATCACGGGGATGCCAAGGGGGAGCCGCCCGTCCGGAGGGAGCGGGTGTCGCTGCGGCGCGTGGCCGGCCTTGCCTTCGAGACGGTGCGGGCCAGGCCCGGCCTGGTCCTGGCGCTGGCCCTGCTGTTCGCGGTGCTATTCGGTGGGCGGGCGCTGGTCATGACGCTGGTCTGGCCGAATTTCGACTGGGTGGGAGTGGCGGCGACGAACGACCAGGCCCGGCTTATCGAGCGCGTTTCCCGCACCTTGATGAACGCCCTGGCGGCGGCCTGCTTCATCCAGCTCTCGCTGTCCGCCTGGCGGGAGACGGAGGGCGAGTCGGTCCCATGGATGCCGGCGCTGGCGGCGTTGCCGGCCGCCATCGGGGTGGAGTTCGTGCGCGACATCTTCAGCCTCGGGGTCTCGGGCCTGATGATGGGAGCCGAGCCCGGTCTCGGGAGCATGGTGATGGGCGGGTTCCTGTTCTCCGCCATCTATCAGACGGTGCTCACCGCCTTTTTCGGGATGACGGTTCCGATCGCCCTGGAGCGGCGCGGCAACCTGATCGGCTCGGTCTACGGCAGCCTGGCCCTGACCAAGGGCCGGCGATGGCGTATCGCGGCATTGACCATCGGGCTGAGCCTTCTGTCGGCGCTGCTGGTCATCCCCCTGGTGCTGGTCGTCGGAACGCGGATCGGGCCGGTCGAAATGGTCGTCACCTCGGCCTTCGGGGGGCTGCTCAGCGCCGTGACGTCGCTGGGCCTGGGTGCGCTGTACCGCGACCTGCGGGAGATCGAGGCGCGGGAGGCGCTGACCTCGTTCGACTAAAAGGCGGGCAACGGAGATGGTGAGAGGAGTTACGGGGCATTCGAGCGCGCTGGCGGTGGCGCCGACCGGCGCCAGAACGCGGGCAATTGGCCGAAGCCGGTGCTGCCCTCATCCGACCCGCTTCGCGGGCCACCTTCTCCCGACGAGCGGGAGAAGGAAGTTTCTAGCGTCCCCGCGTCTGCCTTCTCCACAGCGCCGCATACTCCCCTGCCCGCTCGAGCAGTTCCTCATGCCGCCCTTCTTCGACGACCCGCCCCCGTCGCAGGACGATGATCCTGTCGGCGTCGGCGATGGTGCTGAGGCGGTGGGCGACGACCAGGGTGGTGCGGCCCTGGCGAGCGCGGCGCAGGGTGTCCTGGATGGCGGCTTCGGTGCGGCTGTCGAGGGCGCTGGTGGCTTCGTCGAGGATCAGGACGCGGGGGTCGGCGAGCAGGGCGCGGGCGATGCCCACCCTTTGTCTCTCGCCGCCGGAGAGTTTCAGGCCGCGCTCGCCGACCTTGGTGAGCAGGCCCTCGGGCAGGCCGGCGATGAACTCGGTCAGCTCGGCGGCGTCGGCGGCGGCGCGGATCTGCGCCTCGGTGGAGTCTGGCCGCGCAAAGGCGATGTTGGCGGCAAGGGTGTCGTTGAACAGGGCGACGTCCTGGGGGACCAGCGCGATGGTCGATCGCAGGGCGGCCATCTTCAGTTGTTTGAGGTCGACGCCGTCGAGGGTGATCGAGCCCGACTGCGGGTCGATCATCCGCAGCGCGAGACGCACCAGGGTGGTCTTGCCGGCGCCGGAGGGGCCGACCAGGGCGACGGTCTGGCCGGGGGCGGCGGTGAAGCTGACCTCCTCCAGGCCCTGGCTGCGCGCTCCATGCTTGAAGGAGACGCCGGCGAAGACCACAGCGCCGCCGCGGTCATCGGCAGGCGGCGGATCGACAGCGCCGGGGGCCTCGGCGACGTCGGGGGCCTGACGGCGCAGGTCGCTCATCGCTTCCAGGTCGATGAAGCTCTGGCGGATTTCACGGTAGGCGAAGCCGAGGATGTTGAGCGGACCGTAGAGGTTGATGAGGATCAGGATGGCGGCCGTGACGTCGCCGACCTGCAGGCGGCCGGCCTGGGCTTCGGCGCCCGCCAGCAAGGCCATGACGGCGAGGCCGATGGCCATGATCGCCGCCTGGGCGATGTTGAGCAGGCTGAGAGAGGTGGTGGCCAGCACCTGGGCGTTGGCGTAGGCGCTCAGCGCCTGTTCGTAGGTGGCGGCGGCGCGGGTCTCGGCTCCGAAGGCCTTGACCGTTTCGTAGTTGATCAGGGCGTCGACGGCGCGGCCAGCGGCCTCGCTGTCGGCGTCGTTGAGGGCGCGGCGGTGGGCGATGCGCCAGTCGGAAATGGCGAAAGTCAGGACGCCGTAGACGACGACGGTGCCGACCGCAGCCAGGGCGAAGCGCCAATCATAGGCTTTTGCGAGGACCACGGCGGCGATGATCAGCTCGATGAAGGTCGGGCCGAGGTTGAAAACCAGGGCCCGCAGCAGAAAGTCCATCGAGCGGGCGCCGCGGTCGATGATGCGGCTGAGCGAACCGGTGCGCTTGGTCTGGTGGAACTCGATAGAGAGGCTGAGGGCATGGCCGAAGGCGTCGGCGGCGGCGCGGCGCTGGGCGGCCTGGGCGACCGGGGTGAAGACCACGTCGCGCAGCTGCGGCGCGGCGGCGGCCAGGAAGCGGATCAGAGTCCAGCCGAGGATCAGGCCGGCAAAGGCGGTCCCGACCTGCACGGCGGGCGACTGGCCAGCCGCCAGGCGATTGACGGCGGCGCCGAGCAGCAGCGGAGCCAGCACGCCCAGCACCTTGCCGCCCAGGGTGAAGACCAGGGCGGCGGTGAGGCGCCACTTGAGGCCACGGGCCTGGCTGGCGAGGACCAGGCGGAAGAGGTCGGCCAACGCGGCCCAGGCGCTGACTTTGACGGGGGAGGGTTGGTCCTTGCCTTGTTCGAGGGGCGGCTTGGTGCTCTGGCGGTCGGGGACGGGTCTCAAGGAACGGCGTCCAGGATCAGGCTGCTCTGCACGCCGCCGCCGGGGGTCATCCAGTCGATGCGCCAGGCGTCGCCGGCGCGGACGGCGCGAAACGGGCCGGCGAAGTCGGAGGCGGCGCTGATCGATACCGCGCGGCTTTGCTCACCGCTGTCGCCGGCGATCTCGAAGCTCAAGGCTCCGGTATTGAGCGGCCGGTCAATGGCCAGATGGAAGCGGCCCTGGCTGTCAGTCTTGCCGACCCCCCTGGCCGTGCGGTCGATGCGCAGGGAGAGGCCGCTGCCGGCCCGGGCCGTGCCGGACACGGACGCTGCGCCGTCGCGGTCGAAATCGACAGTCAGCAGGCGCGGACTGTCGCTGCCGCCGCCGTAGACAAAGGTGCTGGCCCCGGAGCGAAGCTGGGCGGCGCGGCCGTCGGGCAGGACGGCGAGGTAGCCCTGGGACTGCACCTGACGGTCGGCCTGAGGCGACATCGACAGGCCGTAGAGGCGCATCTCACCGGCGGGGGGCAGACGCGCCGTCCAGCGGCCGGCGGCGTCGGCCTTGAGGTCCAGCTTGTCGCCGGTCGGCGAGCCCAGGCGCACGGCGGCGCCAGGCTCGGCCTGGCCGGTCAGCAGGATTGCGCCGTCGGGCTGAGGTCGGCTGGCGGTCAGGGTCGGGGGCTTGAGATAGCCGGCATCGGCGGCCGGATCGCTCGGCGCCTTGGGCGCATCACCGCGCCAGGAGGCGTCGCGCTCGTTGGGGCCGCAGGCGGCAATCAGCAATGGCAGCAAAAGGGCCAGGACGGGTCTCAGGAGTTTGGGCGGTCGCGACACGATGCTTGAAACCCCAGGCGGATAAGTCGAACATGTCATTTCGTGATTTTCCGGCGCGCCCGCAAGCGCGCCTTTTCTATCTGGGGACGGCATGTCCAAAACCACAGGTCCGGCCGGGGCCTCGATCGACAGTGTTTGCGTCTACTGCGGCTCATCCAACGACGCCGATCCAGCCTTTCTGCGCGACGCCGAGGACTTTGGCCGCCTGCTGGCGGCCGAGAACCTGAAGCTGGTTTATGGCGGTGGCGGGGTTGGCCTGATGGGCGCCTGCGCGCGCGGGGCGCATGACGCCGGCGGCCGGGTTCTGGGCATCATCCCGACCTTCCTGATGGGCCGCGAGCAGCCGTTCGACGATGTCGAGACTGTGGTCGTGCAGAACATGCACGAGCGCAAGATGATGATGTTCGAGCGGTCGGACGCCTTCGTGGTGCTGCCGGGCGGCATCGGCACCCTGGAAGAGGTGGTCGAGCTGCTGAGCTGGCAGAGGCTGGACCTGCACCGCAAGCCGCTGGTGTTCTACAACCCGCGCGACTTCTGGAAGCCGCTGTTCGAGCTGCTCTATCACACCATCACCGAGCGGTTGAGCCCGCCGGAATTCGCCCATGCCTGGCGGGCCACCGACGATATCGGCGAGATCACCCGGCTGGTCGGCGAGATGGCCGAGGGGCTGGTCTCCAAGGCCGACAAGGATATCGAAGCCAAGGTCTGACGCCCATTACCTTCGGTGTAGTTGACACCGTACTTAAAAAAAACTTACCTGTATCCAGCGGTCGGTCTCCCACCGGCCGCGGGGATATGGAGAACTTCTATGCGTGTGTTCCTCATCGGGGCGCTGGCCCTGACCGCGTTCGTCGGCGCCGCCAACGCCGAAACTCAACGGACCGACGGCTGGCTGACCCTGAAAGCCAAGACCACCCGGGGCAATGTCATTCTCGACGGCGCCGTCTGGAGCTGCAAGGGTGACGTCTGCCGCGCTCCCAAGGTCAAGGCCCTGCCGGCCGACCAGCAGTGCAAGCAGCTGAAGGAGAAGCTGGGCGACGTGACAGGCTTCGGCTATCGCGGCGTCCAGTTCGACACCGAACAGCTGGTGGCTTGTAACGCTTAAGCGAAGCGCCCTTCTCCCGCTTGTCGGGAGAAGGTGGCCCGCCTGGCGGGTCGGATGGGGCAGCATCGGCTCAGGCCGGGCTGCCCTTCCTTGTTTCTACGGCGCCTTCAGCCCGTACCCCGCGAACTCCTCGTCGATGCCTGGATCGAGCTTCCTGGCTTCCGCGATATCGGCGGCGGCGCCGGTCCTGTCACCGGCCCCGGCCTTGGCCAGGGCGCGGCCGAACAGCGACTCGGCGCTGTCGGGGCGGATGCTGGCGGCCTTGTTGTAGTCGGCGATGGCGTCGCTCCAGCGGCCCAGGCGCATGAGTACGAAACCCCGCGAATCGAGGGTCGGGGCGTTGCGGGGCTCCAGCTGCAGGGCCTTGTCGCAGTCGCCCAGGGCCGCCTCCAGGGCCACGCCGTTGGTCGCCTGCTCCCAGCACAGGGCGTTGAGATTGCCGGCGTCCTTGCCGGCGTGCTTGCGGGCCGTAGCGAAGTCGAGCATCGCCACATCGCGCTTGCCCAGCCGATACAGGGTCCCCGCCCGTAGGGTGTAGAGGATCGAGTTGTCCTCATCGAAGCCGAGGGCGGCGGTGTAGTCGACCTCGGCCTTGGCATAGTCCCTGCTCTCGCGGTGCAGCCAGGCGCGGCCCTGCAGCGCGCGGACCGACTTGGGGTCCTCCTTGAGGGCCTTGTCCATGTCGGCGATGCGGCTGGCACGGTCGGCGGCCGACCAGCGGTAGCCGGGTGGGCCGACCACATAAACCTTGACCTCGCCCATCTCGGCCAGGGTCTTCTGGACGGCCTCGGCCTGGGCGGCGGGGAATTCAGTCGCCAGGCTGCGACCACGGCTCTCCATGGTGAAGAGACCGTCCTTGAGACTGGTCTTGCGCGAATAGCTCATGCCGCCAACCACCTGATCGACGTCCTTGCCTTCGGTGCTGAACCCCTTGCCACCGTCCGGCAGCCGGATGGTCTCACGATAGAAAGCATGGGTCGGATGCTGGACCGAGAAGGGGGCGTCCTTGTTGTCGGCCTCGTCGTCGCGCTTGTAGGAGGTCTTGCCGCCCAGCTGGTAGCCGTCGGCCAGGTAGCGAGGGGCCGAGGACTCGTTGGTCTCGTTCCAGTCCATGCTGGCCCTGCCCTCCATGGTGAGGACGTATTCGCCAGTCGCCTCGTCGTAGACGCTCGATACCTTCTCGACCTCGACGAAGCCGTAGAGGCCCTGCCAATATTTCTTGTAGGCCTTCTCCAGCTCCTCGGGCGGGGCGGCGGCGGCGGCCCCGCGGGTGGCGAGGGCCAGGTCGCCCCGGAAGGCCTGGCGAGCCTTGACCGGAGCCTTGGAATAGAGGCCGCCGGAGGCGTCGATATCGAGGACCAGGGCCATCTGCGGCTGCGGAGTCGCCTCGACCTTGAGGGCCTCCAGCGCGCCACCCTTTGAGCGGAGCGGCAGGGCGAAGGCGAAGTCGGGGGTAGCGACCTCGTCCAGCCTGCGATCGCCGCTGCGAGTGCCGTCCAGCCAGTAGGGTTTGCCGCCTATCTCGGCCCGGACGATGACGTGGTCGAAGAGACCGACCATGGGCAGGCGCAAATCAAGACCGTCGCCCAGGCTCGAGTGAACGGCGGCGGCCTCGGCCTTGATGCCGAGCTCGCGCAGGATGGCCAGCAGCAAGGCGGTCTTGCCCTTGCAGTCGCCGTAGCGCCGCGACCAGGTTATGTCAGCCTGGGCCGGGGTCAGGTTGCCGGCGTCCATGCCGAGGAAGACGTAGCGGGTGCGTTCCTGGACCAGGGCCAGGGCCATGCCGGCCTGGACCTTGGGATCGCTGGAGGCGGCGCGGATCTTGTCGATTTCGGGCTTGAGGCGCGAGCCTTCCTTGAGCGTGGCGGCCTTGTCGTACAGCGGCGCCAACAGCGCCGAGACCTGGGACCAGTCGCTGAACTGGCTGAACTCAACCCCCCTGCCCCGCAGATAGCGCGCCGGGGCGCCGGCGGGGGGCTTATAGGCTTTCTGGCCCTTGAGGTCGAAGACCAGCTCGGTTTCGCCGGCCGGTGTCTTGCCGACCTTCGGAGGGTTCATGCCCTGGTCGAGGCGGTAGCGGATGGGTTTCGTCTTCGGGTCCCAGAGAACCCGAAGTTGGATCTGATCGACCTGGTCGGTCGGCGGAGCCGGCAGGTAGTTTTCGCTCATGTCGCCAGTGACGCTGTCCTGGCGGGTCAGGGTGAAGGCCAGGGTGACGATGTCGCCGACCTCCAGGCCTTCCGGCTGCATGGTGGCGGTCAAGACGCCGTCGAGCATGGCGTACTCGAGACGGTTCTCGCGGCGCAGGACGGTGAAGGTCTGGTCGGCGAGGACATCGATGGTCTGGGTCCCGCGGCGGATGTCCAGCTTGTGGACGGTCAGGGTGGTGGAATCCGGGTTCCACGGCAGGGCGATCGTGCCCATGGCCGAAAGGCCCTGGGCCGTCTGGATGCGGATGACGCTCTCGATGTAGATGCTGTCGCCTTGCGGGCCGAAGTGGACCTGTTCGTCGAGGCGCAGCTGGCGGTAGGGGGCGCCGGTAACGGGGCTGTCGGTCTTGACCGGCGGCAACGGCTTGACCCAGGCGGCGGCGGGCCCGACCACCGGCTCCGGCGCGGCAAAGGCGGCTGTCGCCAACAGGCTTACAGCGCCGACAATGCCGACAAACAACGACCGCATGAATAGTCCCCGGGGAGTGACGCCTACTGGCCGGTCAGCTTGCGCGAAGGGGCGGTGGGTCGCAAGCGCCGGATGGCGAACTTCTCGCGGGACGGGTTTCGGTTTAGGCTTTGGGCATGGCCGATGGCGAAATGACACTGAAGCTGGATCCGGACACCCAGGCAACGGTCGCGGAAGCGGCTGCGGTGGCGGGTGTGCCCCCTGAAGTCTGGGCGCTGAAGATTGTTCGTGAGGCTGCGGCTGACAGTGCGCGGTGGGCAGAGACCTTCCGGCGGCTGGACAACTTCGACAAGCAAGGCGGCGAGACCATGACGGTAGACGAAGCATTCGACGAACTCCGGCGCATCGTCGCTGAGAAGCGAGCGCTTCTCTGACCCGCAAGGTCATCCTAATGCCGGAGGCGCAGGCCGACCTGCGGCGCCTTGGTGCTTTTCTCGCCGCCAAAAAGCCCTCCGGCAGCCGAGCGAGCCATCCAAGCCCTTCAAAGGGCCGTCGCTTCACTCGACAGGATGGCCGAACGCGGTCGGCCCTCGACTGAGCGGCCAGATGTCCGGGAACTGGTCGTTCGGTTCGGGTCCGCGGCCTACATCGTTGGGTATCGCGCGGAAGAGGAGCGGCTCACGATCGCCCGAATCTTCCACAGCCGCGAAGCTCGCTAGGCCGTCTCGCCCGCCAGCCGTCTGGCCGCCTTCTCGCGCCCGATCAGCGCCAGCAGCGGGCCCATTTCCGGGCCGTGGTCCATGCCGGTGAGGGCCTGGCGCAGGGGAAGGAACAGGGCGCGGCCCTTGGCCCCGGTGGCGTCCTTGATGGCGGCGGACCAGGCGCTCCAGGTGGAGGCATCGACCGTGGCCGGCAGCAGGTCGAGGGCTTGCGCAAGAAAGGCGGGATCTTCGACGACCGGGGTCACCTTGCCGCCGACGATCCGGGCCAGGTCGGCGACGTCGCCAAACAGCTTGAGGTTCGGGCGGACGGTCAGCCAGAAGTCTTCGCCCAGGTCAGCGCCGAGCGCTTCAAGGCGCGGCCGGGCGGCGGCGTAGTCCATCGCATGCAGGACGCCGGCATTGATGCGGGCCAGATCCGCCTCGTCGAATCGGGCCGGGTGGCGGCCCATCTTGGCGAAGTCGAAATTGCGGCCGAGTTCTTCGAGGCTGCCGGCCGCTTCGAGCGCATCGGAGGTCCCGAGCTTGCCGATGTGGGAGGTGATGGCCAGGGGTTCGAGGCCGTCCTCGCGCAGTTGCATGATGGAGAGCGAGCCCAGGCGTTTGGAGAGGGCGCCGCCGTCGGCGCCGACCAGCAGGCTGAAGTGGCCGAAGGTCGGGACCTTGCCGCCGAGCGCTTCGAAAATTTCAATCTGCGTGCCGGTGTTGGCGACGTGGTCCTCGCCGCGGATGACGTGGGTGATGCCCATGTCGATGTCGTCGGCTACCGAAGGCAGGGTGTAGAGGAAGGCGCCGTCCTCGCGGATCAGCACGGGGTCCGACATCGAGGTGGTGTCGACGTCGCATTCGCCGCGCACCAGGTCGGTCCACTTGACCCGCTTGCCCTCCAGCTTGAAGCGCCAGTGGGGCTTGCGGCCTTCGGCTTCGAAGGCGGCGATCTCTTCGGGGGTCAATTTCAGCGAGGCGCGGTCGTAGATCGGAGGCTGGCCGCGCGACAGCTGCACCTTGCGGCGGCGGTCGAGTTCGTCGGCGGTCTCGTAGCAGGGGTAGAGCCGACCGGCGGACTTCAGCGTCTCCATGGCCCGGTGATAGAGGTCGAAGCGCTTCGACTGGTTGTAGCGCTCATCCCAGGTCAGCCCCAGCCAGATCAGGTCGGCCTCGATACCGTCCTCAAACTCCTGCGTCGAACGGGCCAGGTCGGTGTCGTCGATACGAAGCACAAAGACGCCCCCCTGCCCCCGGGCGAACACCCAGTTGACGATGGCGGCGCGGATGTTTCCGACGTGGATGCGACCCGTCGGCGACGGGGCGAAGCGGACCTTGACGGTCATGGGGAACCTGCAGCTGGCGAAGGCGGGGTAGGTCGTCCTTCAGCGCCGCGAAGTCAAGTATTGAGCAGGCCGTCGATGAAGCCCTGATCGGCGTCAAGCACCCAGCATTCCACGACTTTCTCGCCGTCGGTGCGATAGATCAGGGTGCGATCAACCTCGCGGTCCGCCAGGTTTTCACGGGCGATCATGACCGCCTTGTCCGCATCGGCCATGATGTTGGTGACACCAATCAGCCTGCGGCCCGTCTTCTGCGTGAAGGCGGAAAGCGCCCTGATTGCCGCGTCCTTGCCATGGTGCGTCCCGGCCAACGGGTTGGACCCGTTCCAGTGCAGGATGAAGTCGTCGGCGTACAGGCCGAACATCGTGGCGATGTCGCCAGCTATCCAGGCGTCACGATAGCGGTCAAGCACAGCGATGTGCGCCAGGCGGCGGTCTTCGTCAGTCATGCCGGGCTCCCAAACTGTGAAGGGAACGTCGGAAAACAAAGCCGCCAGGTCAATGACCCGGCGGGTAATGGTCTAGTCGTCCCGGTGAACCCGTTCACGGCGTTCGTGCCGCTCCTGGGCTTCGAGGCTGAGGGTGGCCACGGGCCGGGCGTCGAGACGCGCCAGTCCTATGGGTTCCCCCGTCTCCTCGCAGTAGCCGTAGGAATTTTCCTCGATGCGACGAAGAGCTTCGTCGATCTTGGAAATGAGTTTCCGTTGGCGATCCCGGGTGCGCAGCTCAAGAGCCCGGTCCGTCTCGGACGTGGCGCGATCGGCCAGGTCCGGATGGTTCTCAGTCTCCTTCTGAAGAATGGCCACCGTTTCGCGAGATTCGCGAAGGATGTCCTCTTTCCAGGCGAGCAGCTTGTTTCGGAAATACTCGAGCTGACGCTCGTTCATGAACTCCTCGTCCTCGGAAGGACGATAGTCCGCTGGCACTTTTAGAACCGTAGCCGTCGTCATTGACGCCTCACGCCCCACTACCCCGCTCACAGCGAGCCGGGCCTTATAGCAAACCGCGTAACGCATACAATGAACGTCGTGTTTGGCGTGCGTTCATGCCGCAATTTTCGCGCGTTGGAGTTTGGCCAGCTCTACCGCGGCTCGCATTTCGATTTCGTCCAGAATCCCCTCCAGGCCGGGATCCTCGGTGTTTTCGCGCTGGTCGCGGACCGCCTTCACAAGCTGCTCGAGATGAGCCCCCGAGACCTCGCCATCGATCACCGCGACGCGCAGGTCGTCCAGAACGTCGAGGATCCGGCCGGCCCGGCCAACCGCCTTGCGGCGGCGCTCAAGCGGCCCGCCCATCTCCTGCAGGGCCAGCAGTGCGTCAAGGGAAGCTACCCCGGCGACTGCCCCTGCTCTGGCCGCGGGCGGGGCCGCGCCGGCGGCGCTGGCGCCGGGCAGGGTGAAGGAGGAGCCGCCGGCCGGACCCCGCGCGCCCGAAGGCCCGCTGCTGGTCGTCGTCCCGCTTGTTCTGCCAACCTTCATGAAACTCCTCGCCGTTGACCGCGAATCTCGGCCCCACCGCTTGCGGTATGGTTAATGCCGGGCAATTTCTGCCGCGAGCCGGCCTTGCCCAGCGCACCTTCGTTGATTTTATTAAACAAACCGTCTGGCCCGGTTCTGGCACTCCATTCCCCCGCGTCCGTGCGCACGGGGTGGAGTTTCATGCAGCGTCTTCTGTCCGCAGTTGTTCTGGTTCTCGGCATCGCCCTGGCGGGGGAGGCTTTCGCCGCCTCGCGCATCAAGGACATCGTCGAGGTCGAGGGCGTGCGCGAGAACGCCCTGATCGGCTACGGCCTGGTGGTCGGGCTGAACGGGACCGGCGACAACCTGCGCAACACCCCCCAGGCCAAGCAGAGCCAGGAGGCGATGCTGGAGCGGCTGGGCGTCAACATCCGCGACGCCAATCTCAATTCCAAGAACGTCGCCGCCGTCATGGTCACCGCCAAGCTGCCGGCCTTCGCCGCGCCGGGCAGCCCCATCGACGTCACGGTCAGCTCGATTGGCGACGCCAAGAGCCTGCTGGGCGGCACCCTGCTGGTCACCACCCTGCTGGGCGCCGACGGCCAGGCCTATGCCCTGGCCCAGGGCACGGTGCAGACGGGCTCCGTCTCGGCTTCAGGGGGGTCGGGATCCTCGATCACCAAGGGCGTGCCGACCTCCGGGCGGATCGCCGGCGGGGCGCTGGTCGAGCGGGAGCTGGGCTTCCAGATGGCCAACATGGGTCAGGTGCGGCTGACCCTGCGCAATCCCGACTTCACCACCGCCCGCCGCATCGCCGACGTCATCAACGCCAAATACCCGGGCACGGCCAGCGCCGACAATCCGGCCATCGTCACCCTCCGCCCGCCGATGGGGGCCGGAATAGTGCCGTTCGTGACCGCCATCGAAAACATGACCGTCGAGCCCGATTACGGGGCCAAGGTGATCATCGACGAGGTGGCCGGGGTCATCGTCATGGGCGAAAACGTGCGGGTCAGCACCGTCGCCATCGCCCAGGGCAACCTGACCATTCTGGTGCAGGAGAGCCCGGGGGTCAGCCAGCCAACCCCGTTCAGCCGCGGCGGCCAGACGGTGGTGGTTCCGCAGTCGTCAGTCGGTTTCGACGAGGAGAAGGGCCGCCGGTTGATCACCCTGAAAAGCGGGGCGTCCCTATCCAGCCTGGTGGCCGGCCTGAACGCCCTGGGCGTCACCCCGCGCGACATGATCTCCATCCTGCAGGCCATCAAGGCGGCCGGCGCCCTGCAAGCCGACATCGAGGTGATGTGATGAGCGGACCCATCGCCGCCCCCGTCGATGTGTTGATGGCCGGGCCACCGCCCCTCGACATGACGCGCTCGAAGATCAAGAAGGCGGCCGAGAACTTCGAGGCCAGCTTTCTCTCCGTCATGCTCGCCCAGATGTTCAAGGGCGTCGAGACCGAGGCCCCATTCGGCGGCGGCCAGGGTGAGGAGATGTTCAAGTCGTTCTTTACCGACGCGGTCGCCAAACAGGTGGCACGCTCAGGCGGCATCGGCCTGTCGGCCACGGTCGAGCGCGAGATGCTGAAGATGCAGGGTTTGCAGGAAGTTGAGGTTCCCCATGGCGCTTGACGCCTACGACGCCGCCGATCGGGTCGGCCAGCTCATCATTCTCACCGAGCGCCTCACCGGCCTCATCGCCGACCAGGCCCTGGCTTTCGAGCAACGCCGGCCCCAGGCGGCGGCGGCCCAGCTGGAAGAGACCTCGCGGTTGGCCAACCTTTATCGCCATGAGTCGTCGCGGGTGCGCGCCCAGCCGGGGCTCATCGCCGGCGCTCCGTTGGAGCAGCGAATGGCGCTGATGCGGGCGACCGAAGGTTTCGACGCGGTGCTGGCCCGCCAGGGCCGGGCGCTGGAAGCCGCCAGGACGGTCACCGAAGGCCTGGTCAAGGCCATCGCCGACGAGGTGATCAATATGCGCAGCGCCGGCCCGGGCTACGGCCCCGGCGCCACGGCGGTGGCGGCGGACGCGCGGGCGGTCACGCTCAATCGTTCAGCCTAGGGAAGTCGCGAGCCCTGCACGGCCGGTTGCTGCGACACCTGCGCGCCCTGCGCATTCGCTTCCTGCCGCCCTGACGCGGCTCCGGCGGCCATGGCCAGCACCGAGCAGACTGCCGCCAGCAGGCCCTTCGCGATATTCGACTTCAGGTCGGTCATGAGCCACCCCCTCGGCTTACGGTACGCAACAGGGGCTCAACCGGATGACCCCGGTGATCGTTCCGAGCGACCGAACACAAACCCGCGAGCTACTCGGCCACCGCCGGCACGGCTGCCGGCCACAGCTGGGCCTCGACCTCGCGCCACAGGCCGCCGATTTCCAAAGCGGCGGCGCTCTGCGGGGCGGTCTCCTGCACCGAACGGCCCTCGGCCACCGCCGACTGGTAGGCGATGCGGGCCCGCAGGCCGATGGGCATGATCGGACGGCTCATGGCCGCCAGCTGGGCGACGGTGTCGCCAACGCAGGCCATTTCCCGGCCGGCGCGGCGCGGCGGAGCCTGGTTGATGACGAAGGCCCCGGGCTTGCCGAAGCGGGAGACCAGTTCGGCGGTCTCGCGCACCGCCCGTACGTCCAGGAAGCTGGGCCGCAGGATGATCAGGCAGAAGTCGGCGCAGCGAACGGCCTCGGCCAGGTCCTCGCTAGCCGAGGGACTGGTGTCGATGACCATCAGGTCGCGGCCGGCCCGCTGGGCCGCCTGTTGGGTGGCGAACAGAGCCGGCGTCTTGGTCGAGAACACCACCGGCCCGCCGATGGTGCGTTCGCGCCGCCACTCCTGAGCCGAACCCTGGCGGTCGCAGTCGGCCAGCAGTACGCCCTTGCCGGACAGCCAGGCGGCCATGGCCAGGTGCAGCGAGACCGTGGTCTTGCCGGTGCCGCCCTTGCGGGAAAGGACCGCGAGCGTCTTCACGGGCGGGTGCCGGCCCCACGTTCGCCGCGTGCCGTCTCCAAGCCAGACATGACGGACGTCTTCGACACGGCCAACCCCCGGCGCTCACGTAACACGACTATCCGAGCATGCAACCTCGTCCGAATAGGGGCCGCTCCGATTCAGAGATGGCGCGTCAGCATGACGCGCCGATGACCATGCGCCGCCCGATGCAGATGCCGTCAAGGAAGGCTTGGTCGTGGCTGACGACCAGCAGGGCGCCGTCGTAGCCGGCCAGGGCCTGTTCGACGGCTTTCAGGGAATCGAGGTCGAGGTGGTTGGTCGGCTCGTCGAGGATGAGCAGCTGCGGTGGCCGTTCGCCGGCCAGCACGCAGGCGAGGGCGGCGCGTAGGCGCTCGCCGCCGCTCAGGGATCCGATGACCTGGTCGGCGGCGGTGTTGCGGAACAGGAAACGGGCCAGGGAGCCTTGCGCGGCGTTGCGGTCGGCCGAAGGGTTGAGGCGGAGGAAGCTCTCCAGAAGGGTCTGATCGTTCCGCAACAGGTCAGAGCGCTGGTCGAGCATCAACGCCTGGACCGGCCGGCGAACGGTTCCGACGGTGGGCTCCAGCAGGCCGGCAACCAGGCGGATCAGGGTGGTCTTGCCGCCGCCGTTGGGGCCGGTGACGGCCAGGCGTTCGGGGCCGGTGATGATCAAATCGAGGTGTTCGAACAGCGGCGGACTCTGTGGCCAGGCGAAGGCGGCGTTTTCCAGGCTGAGGACCAGCCGGCTGGCGGGCAGGCGGCTGGGCGGCAGGTCGAAGGCCAGGCCGCGGGTGCGCTCGACCCGGCCCTCGGCGGTATCGAGGGCCTGGCGGGCGTCGTCCTGTTTGCGCTCGGCCAGGCGGTCGGCGCGGCCGGCGGTGGCCTCGGCGCGGCGTTTTTGAGCGCCGAGCAGAATCTTTGGCTCGCTGCCCCTGGCGGCGAACCTGCGACCGCCGGCGTCGCGCTGGTCCTGGCGCTCGCGAGCGGCCTGGACCTCGCGCCGCACGCGGCCGGCTTCCCTGGCGGCGACGGCGAGGTCGCGTTCCGCGGCGGCCGCCTCCTCGGCCTTGCGCGCCGCATAGAGGCTGTAGCCGCCGCCGTAGACCCTGGCCCCAAGGGGGGAGAGTTCGACGATGCGGTCCATCTCCTCCAGCAGAGTTCGATCGTGGCTGACCACCAGCGCGCCACCCCGCCAACGGCGCAGGACGCCGGAAACCAGGGCGCGGGCCTCGGCGTCGAGGTTGTTGGTCGGCTCGTCGAGCAGGATGACGTTCGGCTCGGCCAGCAGCACGGCGGCCAGGGCGGCGCGGGTGGCTTGGCCGCCGCTCAGCGAGTCGGCGGGGCGACCCGGCTCCAGCCCGTCCAGCCCAACCTCGGCAAGGGCCAGCTCCAGACGGGCCGGCAGGGTCCAGTCTGCGTCGGAGAAGTCGGCTTCGCTCCCCTCCCCGGCTTCGATGCGGGCCAGCCGCGCCAGATCAGCCTCGACGCCGAGCAGGGCGGCAAGGCTGGTCCCCGGCGGCGGCTGCAGGGCCTGGCGCAGGACGGCCAGGCGGCCCTCGACGCTGATTGCTCCGGCCCGAGGTTGGATCTCGCCGGCGATGAGACGCAGCAACGTGGTCTTGCCGACGCCGTTGCGGCCGACCAGGCCGGTGCGCTCGGGTCCGATGGACAGAGTCAGGTTGTCAAAAAGGGGCCGACCGTCAGGGGTGGCGGCGCAAATGCAGTCCAGGGTGATCAGGGCGGACATGGGAGCTCACGGCGAAAGGGGCGCTAAGGGCGAAACGGGGGTCCGTCGCGGTGATCAAAGCGCTCTCCTAAGCCTGCGGCCCAAATGCCGGCTTGGCGGCGGATATAGAGGCGCACCCGGGCGCGCGCAAATGATAGCGGCGCAAGGATCGGAGTGTCGGCGGGCCGCGCCCGGGTGAAAATCCGGGCGAACAAGGAGACTTCCCATGCCCTTCACCGTCACCGGTCTTTCGCCGGAGCCCTTCCGCCCGTTGCTTGGCCTCAGCGAGGCAGCCCTCGCCGATCATGGCGTCCTGCGCGTACGGGTCGATACGCCCGCCAGCGCCCCGTGCCGCATCACCCTGGAGGACGCCGAGCCCGGCGAGACGGTACTGCTGCTGAACCATGAGCACCTGGCCGTCGACAGCCCCTACCGCAGCCGCCACGCCATCTATGTGCGGGAGAGCGCCCGGGAGACGGCGGTGGTGCGGGACGCCCTGCCCCTGGCCCTGGAGCGCCGCCTGCTGGCCCTGCGAGCCTTCGACGAGGCCAATATGATGATCGAAGCCGAAGTGGTCGAAGGCCGCGACGCGACGCCGCTGATCGAGGCCTGGCTGGCCGATCCCAAGGTCTCCTACCTCCATGCCCACTACGCCCGGCGCGGTTGCTTCGCGGCCCGGATCGACCGGCGCCCCGCCCGAGCCTGATATCGAAGCGGCGACCATTCTAACCGCCGACGCCCGGACCAACAAAGAAATCGCCGTTCTTCGAAAGGCCCCGATAAGCGGGTGAAACGCCATAGCCCGTTGGCTTTGGCGTGGGTCCAGGGTGCGAAAATGTAGCCCGGGGTGTTGGCCGGTGCGTTGGTCCATCGGCGGGATTTGTTGGTCGAAAGCGCAACGCCGCGACCAACGCCTCCGATCGAGCCCTCCCGGGGGCCGAAAAGACGGATGAATTTGTCTAGACTTATTGGAAAATGCCCCGACGGGCGGACGCTTTCAGCGATCAGCTGATGTCGGCCAGCGCCGCCAGGGCCTCGGCGGCGGCCAGCACGGGGGCTTCCGAGCGCTCGGCGCGGGCCAGGATCAGGGAGCCCTCCAGGTTGGTGATGGCCAGCAGCGCGATGCGTCCGGCCGCCTCCTCCGACAGGCCGCCGAGCCTCAGTCGGGCAGCCATCTCGTCGCGCCAGGCGGCATAGACCAGCCGGGCGGCGGCGGCGATGGCGTCATCCTGCGCCGCCTGTTCCAACACCACCGAGGCGATGGGTGAGCCGTCCCGAAATCCGGAGGCCCGCAGCCAGGCCCCCATCAGCCGGGCGTATTCGCGCAGGAAGTCACCGGGCCGCGCCCCGGCGGGCAGGGCGGCGATGGTCGCCCGCACCGTCTCGCCCGCCGTCGTCACCGCCGCCGCCCCGATGGCCGCCTTGCCGGCCGGGAAATAGTGGTAGAGCGACCCTTTCGGGGCCCCGCTGACCTCGACGATCTGGGCCAGGCCGGTCGCGGCGAAGCCCTGGCGGCGGAACAGGCGGACGGAGGCGGCGACGATGGCCTCGCGGTGTTTGGGCCTGGCGGACATGACTTGCGGTTCCAAGCGATCTACGAAATTATATAGACCGGTCTAAATGAAAGCTGAATCGATGCAAACGCCAGAAGGCTTCGAACCGCATTTCCGCAAGAGCGGCCTGACTGATCCCTGGGAGCCGATCTTCAGCAGGCGCCTGCCCGGCGAAGCGGTCATCATTGGCCTGTGGGCCGGCGAGGCGCATGTGAACAGTCGGGGTCTGGTGCATGGCGGACTGATCGCCGCCTTGGCCGACAACGCCATGGGCCTTTCCTGCGTCGAGCAGGCCGAGGCCGGATCGCTCAGCGGCCTGCTGACCGCCAGCATGACCACCGACTATGTCGGGGTGGCCAAGGTCGGGCAGTGGCTGGAGTTCACCACCAGCTTCGTGAAGATCGGCCGGTCGATCTGCTTCGCCCAGTGCTTCGTCACCGCCGACGGCAAACCCTGCGCCCGGGCCAGCGCGACATTTTCGGTGGTGCGGGCGGCCTGATCGGCGGGACCCCTGCTGCCACAGGCTGGCAACAAGTCGCCCCGCCAGTGTTTGTTCGCATCTTGTTCTTGTGTTAATGGCGGTCCTGAGCACTACATATTGCCGTTGCGCCGCGACCTTCGGGCCGGCCTCTGCGTTCTCGGGACATCATGGCCGAACAGCTGAACTTCATCCGCGTGCGCGGCGCGCGGGAGCACAATCTGAAGAACGTCAACGTGGACATCCCGCGAGGCGAGCTGGTGGTGATCACCGGCCTGTCGGGGTCAGGCAAGAGTTCGCTGGCCTTCGACACCATCTATGCGGAAGGCCAGCGGCGCTACGTCGAGAGCCTCTCGGCCTATGCCCGCCAGTTCCTGGAGCTGATGTCCAAGCCCGACGTGGACCTCATCGAGGGCCTGTCGCCGGCCATCTCCATTGAGCAGAAGACCACCAGCCGCAACCCGCGCTCGACCGTCGGCACGGTGACCGAGATCCACGACTACATGCGCCTGCTGTGGGCCCGGGTCGGCATTCCCTATTCCCCGGCGACGGGGCTGCCCATCGAGAGCCAGACCGTCAGCCAGATGGTCGACAAGCTGACCGCCCTGCCCGAGGGCCAGCGCATCTACCTGCTGGCCCCGGTGGTGCGGGACCGCAAGGGCGAGTTCCGCAAGGAGATCGCCGACTGGCGCAAGCAGGGCTACCAGCGGCTGAAGATCGACGGGACCCTGTATCCGATCGAAGACGCCCCGGAACTCGACAAGAAGTTCAAGCACGACATCGACGTCGTCGTCGACCGGCTGGTCACCAAGGAAGGGCTGGAGCAGCGCTACGCCGACAGCCTGGAGCAGGCCCTGCGGCTGGCCGAGGGGCTGGCGGTGGCCGAATGGGCCGAGGCCAGTGACGACGAGAAGGAGCCGCGCCGGCTGCTGTTCTCGGAGAAGTTCGCCTGTCCGGTCAGTGGTTTCACCATCGCCGAGATCGAGCCCCGGCTGTTCTCGTTCAACAACCCGGCCGGCGCCTGCCCGGCCTGTGACGGCCTGGGCGCCAAGCTGGCCTTCGACGCCGACATGATCGTGCCGGACAAGGACAAGAGCCTGCACAAGGGCGCCGTGTCGCCCTGGGCCAAGGGGCCCTCGCCGCTCTACACCCAGACCCTGCAGGCCCTCAGCCGGCACTACGAATTCTCGATGGACAAGCCCTGGCATGACCTGCCGGAGAAGGCCCAGCAGGTCGTGCTCTACGGAACGGGCACGGAGAAGATCAAGTTCGTCTACGACGACAATGCCCGCAAATACGAGGTGGTGAAGCCGTTCGAGGGCGTGCTGCCCAACCTTGAGCGCCGCTGGCGTGAGACCGACTCGAGCTGGGTTCGCGAGGAGCTGGGCCGCTACCAGTCCGACACCCCCTGCGAGGCCTGTGGCGGGGCCCGCCTGCGCCCCGAGGCGCTGGCCGTGAAGATCGCCGGCAGGAACATCTCGGAAATCTCCGGCCTGGCGATCCGGCCGGCCAAGGAGTGGTTCGCGGGCCTCGAGGGCCAGCTCTCCGACAAGCATATGGAGATCGCCCGGCGGATTCTGAAGGAGATCAACGACCGCCTGCGGTTCCTGGTCGATGTCGGCCTCGACTACCTCAACATGTCGCGCGCCTCTGGCACCCTGTCGGGCGGCGAGAGCCAGCGCATTCGCCTGGCCAGCCAGATCGGCTCAGGGCTGACCGGCGTCCTCTACGTGCTCGACGAGCCCTCGATCGGCCTGCACCAGCGCGACAACACCCGCCTGCTGCAGTCGCTGCAGGGCCTGCGCGATCTTGGCAACTCCGTGCTCGTTGTCGAGCATGACGAGGAGGCGATCATGACCGCCGACTATGTCATCGACATGGGTCCGGCCGCAGGCGTCCACGGCGGCGAGATCTGCGCCGAGGGCAGGCCGCAGGACATCATGAACAGCCCGGGGAGCCTGACCGGGCAATACCTCGTCGGCACGCGGGAGATCGAGGTGCCGCAGAAGCGCCGGCCGATCAGCAAGAAGCACGTGCTGCGCGTCGTCGGGGCGACCGGCAACAACCTCAAGGGCGTGACGGCGGAGATCCCCGTCGGCGTCTTCACCTGCATCACCGGCGTCAGCGGCGGCGGCAAGTCGACCTTTACCATCGAGACCCTCTACAAGGCCGCAGCCCGGCGGCTGAACAACGCTTCCGACGCCCCCGCCCCGCATGAGAAGATCGAGGGGCTGGAGAACTTCGACAAGGTCATCGACATCGACCAGAGCCCGATCGGCCGCACCCCGCGGTCGAACCCGGCCACCTACACCGGCGCCTTCCAGCCGATCCGCGACTGGTTCGCCAACCTGCCGGAGAGCAAGGTGCGCGGCTATGGCCCCGGGCGCTTCAGCTTCAACGTCAAGGGCGGCCGCTGCGAGGCCTGCCAGGGTGACGGGCTGATCAAGATCGAGATGCACTTCCTGCCCGACGTCTACGTCACCTGCGACGTCTGCAAGGGCAAGCGTTACAACCGCGAGACCCTGGAGGTCCTGTTCAAGGGCAAGTCGATCGCCGACATCCTCGACATGACCGTCGAGGAGGCGGCCGAGTTCTTCAAGGCCGTGCCGCCGGTGCGCGACAAGATGGAGACGCTGAAGCGGGTCGGCCTGACCTATGTGAAGGTCGGCCAGTCGGCGACCACCCTGTCGGGCGGCGAGGCGCAGCGGGTGAAGCTCAGCAAGGAGCTCAGCAAGCGGGCGACGGGGCGCACCCTCTACATCCTCGACGAACCGACCACCGGCCTGCACTTCGAGGACACCCGCAAGCTGCTGGAGGTGCTCCACGAGTTGGTCGACCAGGGCAACACCGTGGTCGTCATCGAGCATAACCTCGATGTGGTGAAGACCGCCGACTGGCTGGTCGACTTCGGTCCCGAGGGCGGCGACGGGGGTGGCGAGATCGTTGGCGTCGGCACGCCAGAACAGGTGGCGGCGATCCCGGGAAGCTGGACCGGCCGCTACCTCGACGTCCTGCTCAAGCGCCACCGCGACCGGGCGGCCGAGCGGCGCAAGAAGCGGGCCTGAGCCGTCAGTCGAAGACGGCCGGTTCGCCGCCCGTGATCTGCTTGTAAATGGTGGGGGCTACGGTGAGGAAGATCACCGAGGTGACACCCGACAGCACCGCGTTCCAGATGTAATAGGCTATGCCAACCGGCGGGAACATGGTGGCCATTGAGGTCATATTCGGCTCGAACACCGCCTGAGCCGTGTCGCCAAGGCCGAAGATCGGAATGCCGATCAGAAAAAAGGCTCCGACGCCGATCAGGGCGACGATAACGCCCAACACCCAGGCCAGGATGTAGGCGCCGAACAGCGGCCAGAACCGGCCCTTGGTCAACTTCCAGGCGGCGCGGATATCGATGCGGCCGGCGGCGAATGTCGCCGGGCTGACCAGTGACAGGCGCACGGCCACGTAGATGACCACACCGAGCGCAGCGAAGGCCGCAAGGAGACCGACGAGCACGCCGAGGACAGGGTTGAGCATCGCTCCCAAGGCGATGAACAGGCCCGCGGCCAACGCCGCGCCCAGATAGACTCCGAACAGGATCAGGAAAACCAGCAGCAAGGCCAGGCCCTGGCGAATCTCGTCGGCGCCGAACTTCATCCAGCCAAAACCACGATCGGACGGCCGCAGGACGATGCGACTGGCGGCCGCATAGAGCACGGCATAGCCGATCAGGGCGATCGGCAGCAGAAGCAGCATGGCCGGCGCCATGCGTCCGTAGGCCGCGACAAGGGCTTGCGGGTCGGGCGGGGTGGCCTTGGCAAGCTCCTGGACCTCCATTAGGGCAGGCCCCGCCAACAGGACCATGACGACCACGCTGAGGATACTGATCACCAGGCTGATAATGGCCCAGGCTGGCATGACCATGGGCTTCTCACGGAGAATCTTGAACCCCACCAGACCCGCGTCAGTCGCCGAAAACTCGTTCATCACGTCCCTCCCACGCAGCCCGACCCTGCAGGTGCCTGGCCTTGGTTAGCAGACCGTCGGCGCAGGGGCGATAGGCCGCGAATGCCCGGTTTGGGCCGAGATGGTGTTTCAGGTTTCATCATGTTAGCCTAGCGAACCGGCCGACCCTCGGGGAGGGCCGCTCCTCCTCGATCCACAGTTGAAGAGTCAATCATGAAGCTCATTTTCGTCGCTCTCGCCTGCGCGACTCTCGCCACGGCCAGCGTCGCGGCCGAGACCGCCAAGCCGACCGAGGCTCCCAAGCAGGAGGCCAAAAAGGATCCGGCCCGGATGGTCTGTAAGAAGACCCCCGTCGTCGGCACCCGCTTCCCCTCGAAGATCTGCCGCACGCAATCGGATTGGGAACGCCAAGCCGAACTGGACAAGCGGAACCTGGAAGATCAGCAGCGCGCCGGCCTGACGACCTGCGCCACCAACCCCTGCAGCTGATCATCCCGTGATCCTGTACGGCGAGCGTAACCCGGCGCCCAACCCGCGCCGGGTTCGGATATTCGTGGCCGAGAAAGGCATCGACCTGCCCGAGACGCGGGTGAAGATGCAGGCCCGCGAGCACAAGAGCGACGAGCACAAGGCTCGCAACTCGCTGGGCCAGGTTCCGACCCTGGTGCTTGACGACGGCACGGCGATTTCCGAGAGCGTCGCCATCTGCCGCTACCTCGAGAGCCTGCATCCCGAGCCGGCGCTGTTCGGGCGCACCGCCGTCGAGCAGGCGCTGGTCGACATGTGGATCCGGCGAATCGAATTCCAGCTGATGACCCCGGTGGGGATGTTCTGGCGCCACGCCCATCCGCTGACCGCCGCGCTGCTGACCCAGTTCAACGATTTCGGCGAATCGAATCGCGAGCTGTACGCCCGCGCCTGCGGTTGGCTCGACAAGGAACTGAGCACCGGCGGCCCGTTCATCGCGGGGGAAACCTACGGCATGGCCGACATCTGCGCCCTGTCGACCATCGACTTCGCCGCTTTCACCGGGCTGGAGATGCCGGAAAAAGCCAGCGCCCTGCGCGACTGGCACGCCCGGGTCAACGCCCGGCCGAGCGCCAGCGCCAACAGCTAGGCGCGTTTTCTAGGCAAACGTTTCGTGTTCCAGGACGTCGTCCGGGTCGTGCCCCGGCGCGCCCGGCGACAGCTCGCGGTAGGCGTAGACCACCGTCGCGCAAACCACGCAGAACAGGATCGACAGCAGCGAGGTCTCGAAGACACGGCGCAGCATCGGTCCTACCCCGAAATGGTCGAGAATTCCTTGTCCGCTTGGGTACAGGAAGGCCGTTAGCTCGCTGGGCGGGATGCCGAGCACAAAGGTGATCACCACCGCCACGATAGAGAAGGCGATGACCGCGCCGAGAGCGACCAGGAAGGTCAGCAGCAGCGACAGCAGGGTGCCGGCCAGTAGCTGCCAGAAAGCTCCGTGGGTCATCTTCCACGAGCCCAGGACATCCAGCCGGTGCTGGTCGATGGCGACCGGCGCGGTCAGCGACAGGCGAATAATGAAATAGGCCTGCAGGAACAGTACAGACAGCGGTCCGAGCAGGGCCATGACGCCCGACAGCCCGACCTTCTCGGCCAGCGGGCCAGCCAGGGCGCGGCTGAGGCCCAGCACCACGCCGAAGGGGATGGCCGCGACGGTGATGGCCAGCAGAATGGCCAGGAACAGCCAGAACATGCGGGCTTCGTCCGCCCCCAGCCGGAAGTCGGGATTGCGCGTCTTGCCCAGCATCACCCGGAAGATCGACGGGGCAACGATGCACAGGCTGGCGAACGTCAGGAACAGGGCGATGGCCGCCGCCGGCAGCAGGTGCAGGGCCATATCCCGGGCAGTCTCCCAGGACCATTCGAACTCACGGGCCGTCTGCAGCTGGACCAGCCGCTGCGCCCAGGGCGACAGGTTGAACAGCGCCGCGGCGAGGTTGAGGAGCAGCAGCGCGCCCATCCACACCGTGACCGGCCAAGGCCGGTCCCGGATGAAACGGAAACCCTCTAGGGACGCCTGGACGGGCGAGAAGGACATCTGAGAACCGTTCAATCCCCTGTTGGGGTCGGCTGATTCGCTTCACCCCATCGACGGGGTAAGCTTATGCCAGCATTTGAGACCAACGCGACAGGTAAGGCAGGGTTCAGAAGACCTCTTCGTTCGGCAGCGCCAGCTGGCGGTAGGCCTCCGCCCATGGGGCGGTGAAGATGGCCGCGACATAGCCCTGCAGGGCCGAAGCAATGAGCAGATACACCGCCCCGACGCCCAACAGCCCCTGGACCCGCTCGGGCGTGAAGAAGCTGGCGAAATCCTTGCTGTCGTCGAGCGTCCGCAGGGCTTCGAAGCCGCCGTTGCTGAACAGCAGCAAGGCGCCCAACGCAAGGAACGCCAAGCTCACCGCCATGCTGATCAGCAGGCCGATGACAATCGAGATCACGGCCGTGCCGAATAGCCCGCCGGCATTGCCGGCCGTCATCTTCCAGCTCTCGAACAGCAGAAACTGTTTGCGCTCGTGGCTCATGGCGAAACCGAGGGAGAAGCGCAGGCCGCCCCAGATGAGCACCCCGAGCGCGACCAGGCCGACCAGCACGGCGGCGGTGATCCCGGCCTCCGGGGAGGCGACGCCGACGGAGAAGCCGACGATGGCCACCAGCAGGGCGGCGATGAGGATGGCGACGAAGAAAATGATGGAGAAGACCAGGCTGACCGCCACCAGCATGACCTCGCCCATGCCGACGCGCATGTAGAACCAGCTCTTCTGGTCTGGATGCAGCACGGCGCGGAAGATGGCGCCGGTGATCAGGCCCTGGGACAGCAGCTGGGTGATCCAGCTCAACGGCTGAACAATATTCATCTGCCTGGACAGATTCATGATCTGGGCTTCGTCTGGCTCGGCTCCCTGGCCCATGGACCCGGCGACCGCCCCGAAGAGCTCAATCAGCGTCGGCAGCATCAGCAGGACGGGCAGGAAGGCCAGCACCGTCAGCACCACCCCCCAGATGACCGGCGCGAACCAGCCGCGGCGAATGACGCCAAAACCTGAAAACGCAGCCTGGCTGATATCCAGCTGAGCCATATTCGCCTCCCCCGAGGATCCCACGATGAACGGCAAGCACACCACAGGCGGGGGGCGCGCGCCACCAGAAAGCGCCTCCAGGGCTTCCGGGTGGGGCTTTGGCGGTTCCCCCCTGGGCCTTAGGCGACTATTTGTCCGCCCATGACGCACAAACCCATCCATGTAATCGGCGGCGGCCTGGCCGGCTCCGAGGCGGCCTGGCAGATTGCCCAGGCCGGCGTGCCGGTCATCCTGCACGAGATGCGCCCGGTGCGCGGCACCGACGCCCATCAGACCCAGGATCTGGCCGAGCTGGTCTGCTCCAACAGCTTCCGCTCCGACGACTGGCGGTTCAACGCCGTCGGCCTGCTGCATGCCGAGATGCGCCGCTGCGACAGCATCATCATGGCCTGCGGCGACGCCCATCAGGTGCCGGCCGGCGGGGCGCTGGCTGTGGACCGCGACGGTTTCGCCGCGGCGGTGACGGCGAAGCTGGATGCCCATCCGCTGGTCACCATCCAGCGCGAGGAGATCGCCGGCTTGCCGCCCGCCGACTGGGACAGCGTCATCGTCGCCACCGGCCCCCTCACCTCCCCGGACCTGGCCGAAGCGATCCTGACCCTGACCGGCGAGGACAGCTTGAGCTTCTTCGACGCCATCGCGCCGATCGTGCACCTCGAGTCCGTCGACATGGACATCGCGTGGCGCCAGTCGCGCTACGACAAGGAAGGCCCCGGCGGCGACGCGGCCGCCTACATCAACTGCCCGATGGACCGGGAGCAGTACGAGGCCTTCATCGACGCCCTGCTGGACGGGCCCAAGGCCGAGTTCAAGGACTGGGAGAACGTCCCCTATTTCGACGGCTGTCTGCCCATTGAGGTCATGGCCGAGCGGGGCCGCGAGACCCTGCGCCACGGGCCGATGAAGCCGGTCGGCCTGACCAACCCACGCGACCCGTTGGTCAAGGCCCATGCCATCGTCCAGCTGCGACAGGACAACGCGCTGGGAACCCTGTGGAACATGGTCGGCTTCCAGACCAAGCTGAAACACGGGGCCCAGGCCGATGTGTTCCGGATGATCCCGGGGCTGAAGGATGCACAGTTCGCCAGGCTCGGCGGCTTGCACCGCAACACCTTCCTCAACAGCCCGAAACTGCTGGACGAGCAGCTGCGGCTGACGGCCGACAAGCGCCTGCGCTTCGCCGGCCAGGTGACCGGCGTCGAGGGCTATGTCGAGAGCGCCGCCATCGGATTGCTTACTGGTCGCCTGGCCGCGGCCGAGCGGCTGGGCGCGCCGCTGGCGACACCGCCCGTAACCACGGCGCTGGGCGCGCTGGCCGCCCACATCACCGGCGGCCACAGGATCGAGGGCAAGGGCAGCTTCCAGCCGATGAACATCAACTATGGCCTGCTGCCGCCCATGGAGGCCCCGAAGAAGGATGCAGCCGGCGAGAAGATCCCGATGAAGGAACGCGGCCGCGCCAAGAAACAGCTGATGAGCCAGCGTGCGCTCGACGACCTGGGCGGCTGGCTGGCACAGCCAGCGTTGGCGGCGGAGTAGCTCTCAATTTTGTTGCGCTGGAAACTGATCCTCGCCGGATCTAGGTTCCGCGCCAATCAATACGCCTTCCGGGGAATACCCAGTATGAAGATCGCCCGCTTCATGGGCTATTCGACCGAGGAGCTGTGGTTCAACGAATGGGAAAACGGCGGCACGCCGTATGAGCCGAACACCACCTACGACAAGTTCAAGCCGTCCAATCACGTCAAGGACTGGAACACCCCGATGCTGGTGATCCACGGCGGCAAGGACTATCGCGTGCCGCCGGAAGAGGGCATCGCCACCTTCACCGCCCTGCAGCGGCGCGGCGTGCCGAGCAAGTTCCTCTACTTCGCCGAGGAGAACCACTGGGTGCTGAAGGCGCAGAACTCGGTGCAGTGGCACGACGCGGTGCTGGGCTGGCTCGACGAGTGGACGGCGGAGAAGAAGTAGTTCCTACAGCTTCCCCGTCATCACCGCCCAGGTGATCCGGAGCCGCTTGTCCAGCGGCCCTGGCCGGCCGCCGCCGGCGTAGGCTTTGGCCAGCGCGGCGTGGGCCACGGCCGGGAAGGCCGCCGCCGGCAGGGCGGCCAAAGCTCCCTGCTCTCGCTGCAGTACGGCGCGAACCGCCGCCCGGTCCGCCTGCCCCCCGCGCGCCAGATGCAGCGCCCGCGCCGCGTCTGCCACCTGTTCGACGCGGGCGTCCGGGTGCAGCCGCAAGGCCGCCAGGGCCATGACCACCCCATCGGTCTCGTCGATGCGGGCCAGCAGGGCCTCGTCATCGGCGGCAGGCCCCAGGGCGTCGATGTAGCGGTCCGGCAGGCCGGCGACGGTGTCCATCGGCAGGCGCGCCGCCCTCAGCGCCTCGATCACCGCATGGCCGCGCGTCGCGCCGGTGGCGATCAGGCCCTCGAGCGCCTCGCGCCACCAGGCCAGGCGCATCTCCGCCACCAGCGGATCACGCACCTTTTGCCCCACCGCCGCCAGTTCGTTGTCGAGGCTGTAGAGCGCCACCAGATCGGCCCGCGCGGCCGCGTCGGCCACGAAGCGGCTGGACAGCCAGCGGTCGGCGTCCTTGTCGGCGAGGAGGGCGTCGAGGTCTTGCATGGGGTCCAAAAAGCAAAGGACCCGCCGTCGCCGGCGGGTCCTTACTCTTAGCTGAAAGCCAGGGACAGCCGAAGCGGTTAGCTCACCAGGGTCTGGTACATCGTCATGGACACCAGCATCGGGATAGACAGCAGGGTGTTGGTTCGCGAGAACAGCATGGCCTTCTTGCCGGCCGCCGCCTTGGCGTCGGCGTCAAAGCCTTCCTTGATGCCCAGCGCGATCTTCTGCGCCGGCCAGATGAAGCCCCAGACGTTGATGAACATGATCGTGGCCAGCCACATGCCGATGCCGAGCAGCATGATGCCCTTGTTGGCGAAGCCGTCCAGCGCGCCCAAGGTCATCGCTTCGACCAGGTAGCCGCGATGGTAGGCGAGGAAGACGCCGACCACCCAGGTGGCGAGCGCCGCCCAGCGGAACCAGAACAGCGCTTCCGGCGCGATGTACTTCGACACGGCCGGCTTCAACTCGGCCGGGATCGACGGCATGACGCGGATCTGCACGAAGTTGAAGTAGTAGAGCAAGCCGATCCACAGGATGCCGAACAGGACGTGCAGCCAGCGCAGCACCGCGATGGCGAAGTCGTTGGTCGAGCCCTGGTTCACCGTGAAGAAGGCGTAGACCATGACCAGCGCCAGGATGAAGCTGACGATAATGGTGTTTCGGAAATTGGACAGCAGCGCCGTCATTGTTCGAGCCCCTCGAAAAGTCCTACCCAGGGGGTCAGCTATAGGCCGCTTCGCGAAAGCTGCAAAGGCTCAGACGGCGATCAGCGCCGCCGCCATCCGCCGGCCCTCGGAGGCCAGGACATTGTAGCTGCGGGCGGCCGCCTCGGAGGACATGAACTCCAGCCCAAGACCCTTGGCGCGCAGGCCTTCGCGAATCTCGCGCGGCGGCAGAGCCTGGGTCAAGCCCGTGCCGAGCAGCACGAATTCGACAGCCGGGCCGGCCGCGAACACCGGGGCGAAGGCGTCCAGGGTCAGGTCGGCCATGCGACTCACCGACCAGGCCTGCTCCAAATCGTCGAGAATCAGCAGCGAGCCCGGCCGCCAGACACCGGAGACCCGAAATCCCCCGCCGCCCCAGGCGTCGATGGACGGCGCCTGACGCACGGCTAGGCCCGCGAAGCCGGTCCCAGCACCTGGACCTGGGCTTCCTCGTCGTCCTTCCGCTTGCCGCCGTTCCACAGCAGGATGATCGGGGCCGCGACATAGATCGACGAATAGGTGCCGAGCATGATCCCGAAGATCATGATGATCGAGAAGGCGAGCAGCGCATCGCCGCCGAACACGGCGAGGCCGCTCAGCGCCAGGATGGCGGTCAGGCCGGTGATGATCGTCCGCGACAGGGTCTCGTTGATGGACAGGTCGATGATCTCGCCCATCGGCATGCGCTTGTATTTGCGCATGTTCTCGCGGAGGCGGTCGAAGACCACGACCGTGTCGTTCATCGAATAGCCGATGATGGTCAGGATGGCCGCCACCGTCGTCAGGCTGAAATCCAGCTTGAAGAGGGCGATCATGCCGAAGGTCAGGATCACGTCGTGGAACAGGGCCACGACGGCCCCGAGGCCGAACTGCAGTTCGAAGCGGAACCAGATGTAGAGCAGCATCAGGCCGATGGCCGCCAGCAGAGCGATGATGCCGCCTTGGAACAGCTCGCCGGACACCTTGGGCCCGACCACTTCGGTGCGGGTGAACGCCTTGTCGGTGATGCCGGCGACCTTCTCGATCGCCGCCTTGACCTGTTCGACCTTCTCGGCCGGGTTTTCGCCGGCCTCGAAACGGGTCGAGACGTGCTTGAGCCCTTGCGGGTCATCCGGCGTGGCGAAGCCCTGGACCTGCGGTTCGCCGACGCCCTGGACGGCGATAGCCTCGCGCAGGGCTCCGAGATTGGCCGGGGCGGGGGTGGAAAACTCCAGGAGGGTGCCGCCCTTGAAGTCGATGCCGCAATTCAAGCCCCCACAGGGCGGCTTGCCCGGATAGATGGCCAGGAACAGCGAGGCGATCGCCAGCAGGATGGAGATGGCCCCCGCGTACTTGGCGAAGGCGACAAACCGGAAGTTGGTCTTGACCGGCAGGATCTTGATGAGAGGCCACATGATCTACGATCCTTAGGCGATCGGCAGGGTCTTGGGGCGGGCGGTGCGATACCAAACCGCCAGCAGAACCTGGGTGATGAGAACGGCCGAGAACACCGAGGTGAACACGCCGATCGACAGGGTCCAGGCGAAGCCGCGCACCGGACCGGCCCCCGCCGAGAACATGATCGCCGCGGCGATCAGGGTCGTCAGGTTGGCGTCGATGATGGTCACGATGGCCCGCGAGAAGCCGGCGTCCATCGAGGCCAGCAGCGGTCTTCCCGCCCTCACCTCGTCACGCATCCGCTCGTAGATCAGCACGTTGGCGTCGACAGCGACCGCAAGGGTCAGGATCAGGCCGGCGATGCCCGGCAGCGTCAAAGTGGCCTGGGTCAGGCTCATGGCCCCGACGATCAGGACGGCGTTGACCAGCAGGGCGATGATCGACACCCCGCCGAACAGCATGCCGTAGGTCAGCAGCATGAACACCAGGATCGAGACGAAGCCGACGGCCGTCGAGATCTGGCCGGCGCGCACGGCGTCAGCCCCCAGTTCGGCTCCGACGGTGCGTTGCTCTTCCACCTTCAGGGGGGCCGGCAGGGCGCCGGCATTGAGCAAGATCGACATCTCGTTGGCGGTCTGGATGGTATAGTTGCCGGTGATTTCGCCCTGGCCGCCGGTGATGGCGCTCTGGATGACCGGCGCCGACTGCACGACTCCGTCCAGCACGATGGCGAACGGCTTGCCGATGTTGCGCGAGGTGACCGATCCGAACCGCTTGGACCCCTCGCCGTTGAGGCGGAAGGTGACGACCGTCTGGCCGTCCTGGTTGGTGCCGACGCCGGCGTTGGTCAGCATGTCGCCGCTGACCTCGATCCGCTTGCGCAGCAGGATCGGGGCGCCGGTGTCCTTGTCCGGCAGCAATTCCGAGCCAGGCGGAATGGCGCCCTCGCCGGCGGCCCGCTGATCATCCGGATCGTCGTTGACCATCTGGAAGGTCAGCCGGGCGGTCTTCCCGATAATCGCCTTCAGCTTCTCGGGATCGCTCTCGCCTGGCGCCTGGACGACGATGCGGTTGGAGCCCTGGCGCGTAATCGAGGGCTCCTTGGTGCCCAGTTCGTCGATCCGGCGGCGGACGATCTCGATCGACTGCTCGACGGCCCCGGAGGCGGTCTCGCTGATCGCCGCGTCGGTGTAGGTCAGGCGGATGGCCTGGTCCCCCTGGCGGCTGACGATGATGTCGGGGCTGCCGTTGGAGGTCGGGCTAGGGGTCTGCTTGGCCAGTTCGGAGAAGGCCGCCTGGGCTTTGTCGGCGGGCATAACCACGATGACGCTCTTGCCGTCCTGCCGCACGCCCTGCGCCGGGTTGTTGGCGTTGCCCAGGATCCGGCGGACTTCCTCCGTCAGGTTGCTGAGCTTTTCCTTCTGCAGCGCGGTCGTATCGACCTCGAGAAGCAGATAGCTGCCGCCCTGCAGGTCGAGGCCCAGGTTCAGGGTGTTCTTGGGCACGAACGGCGGCAGGCTGTTGCGGACACTGGCCGGCAACACATTGGGCAGGGCAAACAGCAGGCCGAAGATCACTGTCGTTATCACGACAATGACCTTCCAGCGGGACAACTGCATCATGGCGGTGGAATTCCTTGGGGCGCCTTGGGGGCGCCTCTAGAGGGCAATCAGCTCTTGGCGTCGTTGGCGGGGGCAGGCTCGCCCTTGGCGCGGACCACGCCGATCATGCTCTTGACCACCTTGACGGTGACGCCTTGCGCGACCTCGACGCCGACTTCCTTGTCTTCGACCCGGACGACCTTGCCGATCAGGCCGCTCGACAGCTCGATCATGTCGCCACGCTTGACGTTGGCGATCATCGCCTGATGTTCCTTGGCGCGCTTCTGCTGCGGCCTCAGGATCATGAAGTAGAACAGGACGATCAACAGCAGCGGCAGGCCGATGGCTTGCAACAGACCGGAAGCATCTCCAGGCATTGGAACTCCGCAAATTTCGTGGCGGGCGCGGCTCATTCAAGCGCGCCGGTTTCAGGTCGGCGGAAACTAGGGCTTGACCCTCGTCATTGCAATGAGCGGCCAAAACACAGGCGGCGGCTGTGGCTTTTCGCCGTCACAGTCCGTTAGAAGCTGGGGCCAATGACCGATCTCACCGCTCTTCTGAACCGGATCGCCGAGGCGCTCGAGCGCCTGGCCCCCGCCGCGCCGGCCGCGCTGGACTTCGCCGGGGCGCGATTGTTCCGCCACGACCCGGCCCGCGCCGCCTTCCTGCCCGCGCCGGACTACCCGCTGCCGCTGGATCTGCTGGTCGGGATCGAGCGGCAGAAGGCGCGATTCGTCGAGAACCTGTGCCGCTTCGCGCGCGGGCTCCCGGCCAACCACGCTCTGCTGTGGGGCGTGCGCGGGCGCGGCAAGAGGAGCCTGGCCAAGGCCGCCTTCATGGCCGCCGCCGCCGACCATCCGGACCTCAAGCTGGTCGAGGTCGACCGCGACGAGGTCACCGCCCTGCCCGCCCTGTTCGACGTCCTGCGGGGCCGGGGCGAGCGGTTCGTGGTGCTTTGCGACGACCTGTCGTTCGAGGACGGGGCGGCGGCGGCCAAGGCCCTGAAGTCGGCTCTGGAGGGCGGCGTCGCCGGGCCGCCCGAGAATGTGCTGTTCGTGGCGACCTCCAACCGCCGCCACCTGATGCCGCGCGACCACGGGGAGGGCCGCGGGTTGATCGCCGCCGCCGAGGATGCCGAGGAGGAGGTCAGCGTCTCCGACCGCTTCGGCCTGTGGATCGGCTTTCCGCCGATGGACCAGGCGCTCTATTTGGACGCCGTTCGGGCCTACGCCGCGCGCTTCGGCTTGAAGGCCAAGGACCTCGACCGCCGCGCCCTGCAATGGGCCCAGGCCCGCGGCGCGCGCTCGGGCCGGGTGGCTTGGCAGTTCATCCGCGACCTGGCGGGAGAACTGGACAAGCCGCTGCCCTGACCCCCGACCCTACTTCGGCAGTACGATCTGCGGGTCGATCGCCCGGGCCTTGAACTTGGCCGAGGGCGAGTGGCGGACCTCGAAGTGCAGCTGGGGCCGGGGGGCGTCGCCGCTCTGGCCGACCGAGCCGATTCGTTGGCCGCGAGTGACCCGCTGGTCCATGCTGACCTCTGCCGAGCGCAGGTTGGCGTAGACCGTCGCCCAGCCGTCGGCGTGGATGACAATCACCGTCAGGCCCGAGCCCGGCAGTTCGTTGGCCAGCTTGATGATGCCGTCGGCGGCGGCAACGACCGGGGCGCCGGCGGCGGCCCCGATATCGACGCCGTCATTGCGCTGGCCGCCGACCTTGGGGCCGTAGCTGGACAGCACCGTGCCGCGCACGGGCCACTGGAAGCGCCCGGCGGCCATGCGGGCATAGTCATCGCTGGTATAGGCCGGCGGCTTGTCGTCCGGCATGAGCGGCGGCAGCGGCTTAGCGGACGGCGGCGTATAGGCGGGCTTCCGAACCGGCGGGGTGGCGACCACCGGCGGCAGCGGGACGGGCGGTTTGACCACCGGGGGCCTGGCCACCGGAGGCCTGGCCACCGGAGGCTTGGCCACGGGCGGTTTTTCCACGGGTTTGGAGACCGGCGGCGTGTAGACGGGCGGCGTGTAGGCGGGCGGCTGGGGCGTCGGGGCCGGGGGCGTGTAGACCGGCGGCAGAGTGCGCGGATCGCTCGGCAAGGCGCGCGGGTCGGCCGGCAACGCACGGGGATCCGCCGGAATATCGACCGGCGGCCGCTCGACCGGCGGACCGGGCCGGGGGCGCGGCGCGGGGAGCGGGGCATCGACGGTGATGGTGACGGTCTTCTTCACGGGGCCGCTGTCCTTAAAGCCCTGCGGCAGGCGCAGCTTCTGGCCCTTCTTGATCGCCGACTTGGTGGTCAGGCCGTTCTCCTCGGCCAGGGCGGCGGGCTTGACCTTGAAGCGCGCCGCGATGGCGAACAGGGTGTCACCGCTCTCGACGACGTAGGCCTTGCCCTTGCTGGACGGCCCCTTGAGCACCTGGCCGGGCTTGAGGCGGTAGGGTTCCTTCAGATTGTTGTCGTCGGCCAGCTGCTTGCGGGTGGTGCCCAGTTCGCGGGCCACGGCGTCGAGCCCCTGGCCCGCCTTGACCGTGTGGGTCCTGGGCTTGCCATCGACGGCGACGACCTTGCCGGCGACGCTGACCATGGTTCGGGTTTCGGTGCGCGGGGCGGCGCGCCGCGGCGGCTCTTCCTCGTCGGCCGGCGGGTCGAGCTGGGCCATGCGGATCGGCGCGGCCTCGACGGGGGCCGCCAGGGTGGAGACCTTGATGACCCCGCCTTCCGAGGGCGACGGGGCGGCCCAGGCGACATCGCCCGGTTCGTCGGCCGGCGGGGCGTCGTCGGCGTCGCCTTGCGGCGGCGAGGGAGGCGGCGGCGCCTCGCCCTCACGGATCGGATAGGCCGGCCTTGGAACAGCGATGGCGGTCGGGCCGCTGCCGGACTCCACGCCCTCGACGACCGGATAGCGCGGCGTCGGGGTTGTCACGCAGGCGGCAAGGGCGGCGGCGCTGGCCGCGATCAACAAGGCGCGGGTAAGTGAATGGGTCATCGCCGCTCTCTAATCAGTCAAACAACACACCTGGAGCGATGCGCGTTAAGCCTGCGTTAAGCACACGAAGACGCCGACGGGTTTGGGGCTCAAAGTTCGCGCGCGACGCCGTCCAGCAGAGGGACGAATCGCACATCGCACAGTGTTTCCCGCAGAAAGCCGCCCGCCCCGTCACCCGCATAGCGGATCAGTTGCTGAACGGGCCCCCGGCCCACCGGCGCCACCAGAACCCCGTCCGGTTTCAGTTGCGCAAGAAGCCTTGTCGGCTCCTCGGGCGCCGCTGCTGTGACCATAATGCGGTCAAAAGGCGCCTGCTCGGCCCAACCCTCTCCGCCGTCCCCGAATTTGGTGATGACGTTGACCAGCTGCAGGGTTTTGAACCGCGCCTCGGCCTCGGCCATCAAGGTGCGGTAGCGCTCGATCGTATAGACGAGGCGGGACAGGCGGCTGAGAATGGCGGTCTGATAACCGCTGCCCGTGCCGATCTCCAGCACCCGCGAGCGGCGGTCCAAGGTCAGCGCCTGGGTCATCAGGCCAACGATGTAGGGCTGGCTGATGGTCTGGCCGCAGGCGATCGGCAGGGCGGAGTCTTCCCACGACCGCTGTTTGAAGAGGTCCGGCGTGAAGATTTCCCGCGGCGTCTTCTCCATGGCCCCCAGCACCTTGAGGTCGGTGACCCCCTGCTCGCGCAGCGCCAGGATCAGCTTGGCCCGGTCTTCACCCTCTTGGGGAGCATCTGGCGGGGTTTTGGACATCAGGCCTTCGGTGGGGAGCCGCCCAACACGCCCTTGAGCGCATGGACGGTCTCGTTGTGGGTCAGGTCGATATGCAGCGGTGTGACGGAAATCCGCCCTTCATAGGTGGCCTTCAGGTCGGTGCCCTCGGCCGGATTGCTCAGTTGGCCGGAGAAACCCATCCAGTAGTAGTCGCGGCCGCGCAGGTCGGTACGGCGCTCGGCCTTGCGGATATGCATGTCGCGGAAGCCTTGGCGGGTCACCTCGACGGCGGTCACCTCTTCCGGCGGCCGCGAGGGGAAGTTGACGTTCATGATGACGTCCTTGGGCCAGCCCACTTCCAGCAAGCGCCTGATGATTCCCGGGCCATAGGCCTCGGCGGTCTCCCAGTAGGCTTTCACTTCGTCGTGGAAGGCCAGCATCGCCTGCGACAGGGCGATGGAGGGGATGCCCAGCGCCATGCCCTCGATGGCCCCGGCGACGGTGCCGGACATGGTGACGTCCTCGGCGATGTTCTGGCCGCGATTGACGCCTGACAGCACCAGGTCGGGGGCAGCGCCCTCGACCAGGTTGCGGATGCCCAACATGACGCAGTCGGTCGGGGTGCCCGTCACCGCCCACTTGCGCTCGGCGACCTTGCGGACGCGCAGCGGGTCCGACAACGTCAGGGCCCGGCTGGCCCCGGACTGTTCGTATTCGGGGGCGACCACCCATACATCGTCGGTCAGGACACGGGCGATCTTCTCGAGGCTTTCGAGCCCCTCGGCATGGATGCCGTCATCGTTCGTGAGGAGAATGCGCATCAGGCCGCCTCGATGTGCTTGAGGCCGCCCATGTAGGGCTGCAGAACCTCGGGAATGGCGATCCGGCCGCCCTCGTCCTGATAGTTTTCCATCACCGCCACCAGGGTGCGCCCCACGGCCAGGCCCGAGCCGTTGAGGGTGTGGACAAAGCGCGTGCCTTTTTCGCCGGCCTTCTTGGTGCGGGCGTCCATGCGCCGGGCCTGGAAGTCACCGCAGTTAGAGCAGCTGGAGATTTCGCGGAAAGTGTTCTGCGACGGCAGCCAGACCTCGAGGTCGTAGGTCTTGCGGGCCGTGAAGCCCATGTCGCCAGTGCACAGCAGCATGGTGCGGAACGACAGCCCGAGCTTCTTGAGGATGCCCTCGGCGCAATTGACCATCCGCTGGTGCTCGTCTTCCGAGGCCTCGGGGGTCGTGATCGAGACCATCTCGACCTTCTGGAACTGATGCTGGCGGATCATGCCCCGGGTGTCGCGCCCGCTGGCGCCGGCCTCAGCGCGAAAGCAGTAGGTCAGGGCCGCAAGGCGGAGGGGTAGCTCCTCCTCAGGCGTAATCTGCTCGCGGACGAGGTTTGTCAGCGAGACCTCGGCCGTGGGGATGAGCCAATAGTTGCTTGCGTACTCACCATCCTCGAATTTTTCGACCCACTTTCGTTGGCGTGAAAGCGACCGATCGCGAAGGTCTTCTGGCGAGATATTTTGATAGCCCTCAGCTCGAAATTCTTCGAGTTGCGCCGCATGGTCTACTGCGTAGTCCGCCCAGAATGCCTCTCGATCAAACGCCGAAGCCTTGAAGAGATCCTCTTTGAATTTTGGCAGCTGACCCGTCCCGAAGACGGCATCGTCTCGCACCAGCAAGGGCGGGCTGACCTCGGTGTAGCCGTTCTCGTTCGTCTGCACGTCGATCATGAACTGGCCGAGGGCCCTTTCCAGCCGCGCGATCTGGCCTTTAAGCACGACAAACCGCGAGCCGCTCATGCGGGCGGCTGCCTCAAAATCCATGCCGCCGAGCGCGGCGCCGAGGTCGACGTGGTCACGGGCGTTGTTGAGGCGAACGGGGTCGCCGTGGCGGCGCTGTTCGACGTTGCCGGCCTCGTCCGCGCCGGCCGGGACCAGGGCGTCGGGGATTTGTGGCAGGCTGGCGAGGCGTTCGCGCAGTTCGCCACCGATGCGGGCCTCGATCTCGCCCTGGGTGGTCATCTCGGCTTTGAGGGCCTCGACTTCCGACATCAGCGCGGCGGCGCCGGCCTCATCCTTCTTTGCCTTGGCCTGGCCGATCAGCTTGCTGGCGTCGTTGCGTCGGCTCTGAGCGGCCTGCAGGGCGGTGGTCGCCGCTCGCATCTCCTCATCGAGCGTCAGTATCGCCGGCGTCTGCGCGGACAGCCCACGCGCACTCCAGCCGGCGTCAAAAGCGGCGGGGTTGTCGCGGATGGCTCGGATGTCGTGCATGGGTCTGCTGGCGGCTTGAATGGAGGCGAACTGTCTAGTGTGCGTTGAGCGAGCGGGGAAGCCCCGCTGCTATCCTCCCTCCTCATTCGGATTGCTCTGCGAAGGTTATGATTGCTGACCGGAGCCCGGCCTCAATGCCCCCCCTGGCGAGCCGCGTCCTTCCGATAGCGCGGATGGTCGTCTCGCCGGGCGCGCGGTCCGACGGCTCCTCAACGACGCGAATGCATCCGCAAACCCAGCAAACGGAGGCTCCCTCAGCCACAGCCCAGGGAATCATCCTTCATCGACAACCGCCGCTTCCTCCCCGGGAAATCCGAACTGGGGAGGGTGGGAGGGTCACAGGCTAAAACTGCTAATACGCCGGCGACGCCTTCGGTTTGCCGCCCCACCCACGCTTCTGCTTCGGCGCCTGCTCGGGCTGCAGCGGCATCGGGGCGCCGTCGCGTTGGAAGCCGTAGTCGTAGCCGTCGCTTTCCCAGCCGCGCCGGTGACCGCCCGACCAGCCCCGCTCGCGCAGGGATCCGGGCAGATTGCGGCTGGAGATGCAGTAGAGGCCGCGGTCATAGCGGCTGCTCCAGCAGTCGCGGTCCGAATAGACCCAGTTGTCTTCCAGCTCAAGGACGGCGCCGGGCTCGGCATAGGCCGGCCGCGCACCGCCGTAGAAGCGGCTTTGCGTGACCTTGACGCGGCCGGAGGCGGCGTAGACGCCGATCTCGCTGGCCCCGATGGCGCTTTCGCGGATGGTCAGACCGGCGCCGGCCGAGACGACACCGCGCTGGCTGTCGCAGATACGGCTGCGGGCCATTTCAACGTTGGCGCCGCGCTCCAGATGCAGGCCGGTCTTCCAGCCGCAGACCACGACATTGCGGATGGTCATCGCGCCGGTCCCCGAGCGCAGGCCGCGGACCAGCAGCCCGACGTCCCCGGGGGTTTCGCCGCCACGGGCGACGATGCCGACCTGGTCGAGCCGCGATTCGCCGTTGCCGGGGGTCAGGTCGACACCGCCGGCCTCGCCGCTGATCTTGCTGCGGGCGATGTCAATGACCCCGCCCTCGATGACCACGGCCGGGTCCCAGCTCTTCGCGTCGATGACACTGTCGCGCATGATCACCCGGCCGCCGGAGGCATAGACCGCAGAGGCGTCGCCCCAGTATTCGACGTTGGTTCGGACCAGGGCGACTTCGGCGTCCCAGGCCTCGATACAGGGCATGCGGCCGCCCTGCTGGGTTTTGAGGGTCAGGTCGCGCAGCTCGACACCCTTCACGCCGGTGGCGATGCGGATGCAGGCGTTGCCGGCCGAGGGGGCGATGGTGGCGGTGGAAACCTCTGCCCCTGTCGCGAAGATCGACGGGCCTTCGCCGGCGATGATCACCGGGTGCTCGACAACGATCGTCTCGGTGCAGGCGGCGGAACCGCGAATGTAGAGCACGCCGTTGTCGGCCAGGGTGCGCAGGGCGTCCGAAACCGGGGTCGGCGAGTAGTAGCCCCGGGAATCGCCGTAGCCGCCGCCCGATCCGCGGCGTGATTCGCTGTAGCTGGAGCCGCGATCCGGCGTCGAATAGCTGTCACCTCGGTCGTCGGCATAGCCTCCGCCGCCGTTTCCATTCCCAGGAGGCGGAGGGGCGCCATTGCCGTTGCCGTACCCGCCATTGGCCGGCGGGGCGCCATCGCCGTAGCCGCCATTGGCCGCCGGGGCGCCATTGCCATTCCGGTAATCGCCGTTGGCCGGCGGGGCAGACCCGCCATAGCCGCCGCTGCCCGTATCGCCGCTGCTGGCCCCGGCGATATAGACGCCGCTGCCGCAATCCACGACCGCGACCAGCTGGTCGCGCGGATAGTCGTCATAGTAGCCGTCATCGTAGCGCGGCCGGTAGCCCTGGCGATACGGCTTGCGGCCCCACCTGTAGCGCGAGGGCTTCCAGCGGTCGGGCCGGTAGCGGGGCTTGAGCGGCGGATTGATCAGGCCGCCGAAGTTGGGACGTATCTGCTGATCGATCTGGGCGTCAGGCAGGGCCAGAGCCGGAACCGGCGCGGCGGTCAGGCCAAGACCCATGGCGGTCGCGAACACCAGCAACAGCCGGCGGAAGGAAGGCGTCTTGTCCATCAGCGGTAATCCCCCCGGCGCTGTTCTCGCCGGTTTTCACGCGAAACCTGGGCCAGCACCTGTTGCAGCCTGGCCACCGACGGCTTGAACCCGGAAAGGGCGCCATCGATCTGGTAGACGACGGCCTGGGCCTTGTCCTGGTCGGCGACCCCATCGACCCCCAGCGAGAAGAAGGTCGACATGGCGTACTTGGCCTCGGCCGATCCCTGCTTCTCGGCCTCCGAATACCAGTGGAAGGCGCGGGCGTAGTCGCGGCGGACCCCCACACCTTCGGAATACATCACCGCCAGCACCAACTGCGCCTTGGGCGAGCCGTTGACGGCCGCAAACTGAATGGCGCGGACCTTCTCGATCGGCGTCAGCCGGCCGGTGGGCTCGCGGCCCAGCATGGCCTGCAGGGTCTGGATGTCGCCGGGATAGATGTCGTCTTCCTTGGTGGGCTTGCCCTGGATGACGTTCAGGTAGCTGAGCGCCTCGGCGATATGCACGAACGGCAGCTCGCGCAGCCGATCGAGCGCCACGTCGGTCGCCTCGTCGCGCCAGTTGCTCTCATCAACATGCGGCACGCCCGACGACGGCGCGTCCGGCGGATAGAATTCATACGGCGGCACCCAGCGCTTGGCCTTGGCCTCAACAAAGCTGCCGTAGCCGCCCCGCTGCGGCGTCGAGCGCTCGAAGTCCTTGAGCATGACATAGGCGCCGACATCGCCGGTCTGAACGGCGAGGTAGTTGTAGAGGTAGGCATCGACGTCATTGCGCGGGAACAGGTTGATGACCGACGGCGTGCCCGGCTTGTAGGGCCGGCCGCGGGCGTCCATCGCCTGGCGATTGTCGGACGGCTCGCCGAAGATGCCGAAGCCGTCGTCATGGATGCGGGCCAGAGTGCGGAAGCCCTCGGCCCCCTGGCTGGACAGCACATAGACCACCCGACTGCGCACCGCGTCCTGCTCGGTCGAGTCCATGCGCGACAGCAGCCGGTCCAGGGTGGTGTAGGCGTTGCGGCGCTCGACGGCGCGGCAGTGGTCGAAGCGCGAGGTGGCGGTCGGATCGCCATTGCCGCCGCGCCGTCCCGACGCCGCCATCTGGGCGTAACCGTCCGGATTGGTCAGGGCCATGGTGTGCCAGACGGCCGATTCGACCGGATCGTCGAGGTTGCGATCAATGGCCCGCTGGCCCTCATAACGGCGGCCGAGTTCCAGCTGGGCGAAGAAATCGCCCCGGAAGGCGCCCCGCCGCAAGATGCGAATCTCCTGCTGCTGGGCATTGAACTGCGGAGAGGCGACAGTTGCCAGCTGCGGCCTGGGACAGGCGCCGCCGTCCTTCTTGCCCCAAAGGCCGCCCGGCGCGGTGTCGCACCCCAGCAACGGCCCGACCACGGCCGCCACGGCGACCCCGACCAGCACGGTGCGCACTCTGCTTCGCATCACGGCAAACCGTGACGGCGTAACGGATTCAGTCACATGCACCACCCCGGTCACGGCGCTGTCGGCTTCGTACATCGCAAGCCCCCTATCCCCGCCGTTAACCATAATTAACGGGCCACAATTGGCCCCGGCCCTGTCCCTGTCAAGTTCGCCCACCAAGGGTATGGAACTTTCCTGCCTGCTTCCTGAAGCGGGGATGAACAGCATTCACCCGACAGGGGAATTCGTCCCTCAAAGAACAGGGATACGCCTTTTGGGAGCTCATATTACGTCTATAATTTGCCTCGATTGAAGCGCGACCTGTCCTCGGGAAGACCAAAACAGGGGAATCACCATGGCCAACCTTCGCCCATTTAGGAGCCTCACCGCTGGGGCCCTTTGCATCCTCGCCGCCGCCAGCACCCCGGCGCTGCCGGTCGTGGCGGGGTCCCGGGTTACCGACGGCCAGCCGACGCCGGACGCCTGCGCCAGACTGGGGTTCGACCTAGCCGCTCTTGAAGCACGCGACGGCCGCGCCTACCGCTCGCCGCCTCAGGCCTTGGGCAAGCCGCGCCTGCAGGGTCTGCCGCCGATTGCTCCGCCTGCCCCGCCACCGCCGCCGGTCCTGATGGCGCCGCCGGTCTCGCCAGCGTTGGCCACGCCGGCTCCCGCTCAGGCCATGGCCGGCAACTACCGTGGCGTCCTGGGCAAGATGGCCGGTGACATCGAGACCGAGAAGTATCCCGGCGCCGCCTCAAATCCGATCCACCAGATCGCCGCCGATCCGGTCTCGACCTTCTCCATCGACGTCGATACGGCCTCCTACGCCAACGTCCGCCGCTTCCTGACCGATGGCCGCCTGCCGCCGAAGGACGCGGTGCGGGTCGAAGAACTGGTCAACTACTTCGACTACGGCTACGCGGCCCCCGGCAGCGCCGCCGAGCCATTCAAGGCCTATACGGCGGTGACGCCTTCGCCCTGGGCGGCCGGCAAGCAGATCGTCCATATCGGCCTGCAGGGCTATGACATTCCCCATACGAAACAGCCGCCGCTGAACCTGGTCTTCCTCATCGACACCTCCGGTTCGATGAGCGCGGAGGATCGCCTGCCTCTGGCCCAGAAGACGCTCAACGTGGTGATCGACCGGCTGTCGCCGCAGGACCGGGTGTCGATGGTCGCCTACGCCGGCTCGGCCGGGGCGGTGCTCGCACCGACCAGCGGGGTCGAGAAACTGAAGATACGTTGTGCGTTGGGAGCCCTGCATGCTGGCGGCTCCACGGCCGGCGGCGAAGGTCTGGCCCTGGCCTACGCCATGGCCCAGCAGAACTTCCAAAAGGGTGCGGTTAACCGCGTCATCCTGCTGACCGACGGGGATTTCAACGTTGGCGTCGCCGACCCGGCCAAGCTCAAGGACTTCGTCGCCGACAAGCGCAGGACCGGCATCTACCTGTCGGTCTACGGCTTTGGGCGCGGCAACTACAACGATGCGATGATGCAGACCCTGGCCCAGAACGGCAACGGCGTGGCCGGCTATGTCGATACCCTGGACGAGGGCCGCAAGCTGTTCCGCGACGACTTCTCCGGCAGCGTCTTCCCGATCGCCGACGACGTGAAGATCCAGGTCGAGTTCAACCCGGCGACGGTCAGCGAATACCGCCTGATCGGCTACGAGACCCGAATGCTGGCCAAGGAAGACTTCAACAACGACCGGGTCGATGCCGGCGAGGTGGGCTCGGGCGTCAGCGTCACCGCCCTCTACGAGGTGACCCCAGTCGGCGGCCCGGTCAGCGTCGATCCGCTGCGCTACGGCAAGGGATCTGCTGAGCAACCCGGCCCGGCAGGCGAATTGGCCTTTCTGAAAATCCGCTACAAGCTGCCCGGCGGCCAGACCTCCCGGCTGATCAGCCAGCCGATCGGCGCGGCAAACGCCTTCGCCAGCATCGACGCCGCCCCCGAAGCCACTCGTTGGGCCGTCTCGGTCGCCGCCTATGGCCAGACCCTGCGCGGTGACCCCTGGCTGTCCCCCGGCTTCGGCTGGGACCGCATCGAAACCCTGGCCCAGGGCGCCCGCGGCCGCGATCGGGACGGCGAGCGAGCCGAGTTCATCCGGCTGGTTCGGGCGGCAAAGGACGGCAAACGACTCAACGAGTAAGTATGAGCGCCCTCCTCTCCATTGCAGGGATAGTTCTTGCGCGCCTCGCCTGGCGCGCAACCGTCGGCTAGCTGACTCGTTCAATCCCCTCGGACCACGCGGAACCAAGCTCCCCCACATGACGCAGCGCATCGAGGACTACGCCCTCATCGGGGACCGCGAATCTTGCGCGCTTGTCGGCCTCAACGGGTCGGTGGATTGGCTGTGCTGGCCGCGCTTCGACAGCGACGCCTGCTTCGCCGCCCTGCTGGGCGGCCGCAACAACGGCTGCTGGCGCATCTGGCCGGCGGACGAGAACCACCGGGTCAGCCGCAGGTACCGCGAAGACACCCTGATCCTGGAAACCACCTTCGAAACCTCGACCGGCCGCGCCACCATCGTCGACTTCATGGCCCGCCGGGACGGCCATCCCGAGTTGATCCGCATGGTTCGCGGCGACGCCGGCCAGGTCGCGTTCAAGCTCGATCTGGCCCTGCGCTTCGGCTACGGCGCGGTCACCCCATGGATGTCCCGCACCGACGGCGGCGCCCACCGGGCCATCGCCGGGCCGGACATGGTCATCCTGCGCACGCCGGTCGGCATGACGGGGGATGGATGGTTGTTGCAGTCGGACTTCGCCGTCTCCGAGGGCGAGACCACCCCCTTCACCCTGACCTGGGCCCCCAGCCACGACCCCCTCCCCGCCGCCACCAGCCCCCGCAAGGCCCTTGCCGACACCGAGACCTTCTGGAAACACTGGATGAGCCAGGCGGTCGTCGATGGCCCCTGGGCCGAGGCGGTCAAGCGCTCGCTGATCACCCTGAAGGCCCTGACCCACGCCCCCACCGGCGGTGTCGTCGCGGCCGCCACCACCTCGCTCCCTGAAAAGATCGGCGGCCCCCGCAACTGGGATTATCGCTACTGCTGGATTCGCGACGCCACGCTGACCCTGCTGGCCCTGATGAACGCCGGCTACTACGACGAGGCCCAGGCTTGGCGCGACTGGCTGCTGCGCGCCGTGGCCGGCAGCCCGGCCGATATGCAGATCATGTACGGCGTGGCCGGCGAGCGCCGCCTCAACGAATGGGAAGCGACCTGGCTGCCCGGCTATGAGGGCAGCAAGCCGGTGCGGATCGGCAACGCCGCCTCGACCCAGTTCCAGCTCGATGTCTATGGCGAGCTGGCCGACAGCCTGCAACAGGCGCGGCGCGGCGGCCTGACCGGCAACGAGGCCGCCTGGAGTGTCGAGCGGGCCCTGACCGACCACGTGTGCCGCGTCTGGCGCACCCCCGACGACGGCATCTGGGAGGATCGTTCGGAGCGCAAGCACTACACCTTCAGCAAGGTCATGGCCTGGGTCACCCTCGACCGCGCCGTGCAGGCGGTCGAGCACTATGGCCTGCCCGGCGATGCCGAAACCTACCGCGCCGTCCGCGAGGAGATCCGCGCCGACATCATGGCCAACGGCTTCGACGCCGGACGGAACAGCTTCGTCCGCTCCTACGGCAGCCAGTCGGTCGACGCCTCCCTGCTGCTGCTGGCCGAGCTCGGCTTCGTCGCCGCCGACGATCCCCGCTACATCGGGACCGTCGAGGCCATCGAGCGCGACCTGCTGCACGGCGGCTTCGTCCACCGCTACGACACCGGCGAGATCGACGACGGCCTCAACACCACCGAGGGCGCGTTCCTGGTCTGCACCTTCTGGCTGGTCGACGCCTATGTGATGATCGGGCGGCTGGAAGACGCCGAGGCCCTGTTCGAGCGCCTGCTGTCGATCCGCAATGACCTGGGCCTGCTGGCCGAGGAGTACGACCCGGTCGACAAGCGCCAGGTCGGCAACTTCCCGCAGGCCTTCAGTCACATCGGCCTGATCAACGCGGCGTTCAATCTGACGAGGGCCAAGAGCGAGAACGGCCACAAGATCGAGCGCGGCTAACCCTTTCCAAGCCCGCCGCTCGCTCTATCTCCCGTCGCGGAACAACGGGCATCCCTGGTTGTTACGGTGATGCGGGGCCCGAGCCGGAGACTGAATTTCGCATGCGCGTCGCCGACCTGATGACCCCCGTCTCCAAACCCCTCACGCACGGGACCACCTTGCGCGAAGCCGCGTCCGCCCTGGCCCAGGCTCGGCTCGACCAACTGCCTGTCGCGCATGAGGGCCGGCTGATCGGGGCGGTCAGCGAGCGTGACCTTATCGACTACGGCCTGGCCCGAGGCCTCAACGCCGACAGCCCGGTGTTCGCGGTGATGAGCCACTACATCGACTGGTGCTATGTGGACGAGGACGTGCTCGACGTCGCCGCCCGCTTGGCCGACGCCGACCGCGAAAGCCTGATCGTTCTGACCCGCGACCATAAGTTGGCCGGCGTGATATCCGCTCATGCACCCGCCCGAGGGGGCTGGAGCGACGCGGACCTTATCGACGTCGCCGCCTGAGCCGGTGACGGTCCTCCGGCGCAGCCGGATGACTGTCGCCGTCCGCCAGAAACGGTGGCAGTCACGCTTCCCGAGACAGTCACCGCCCGGTCGGCACGTCCTTGAACGCCACGTCCTTGTCCAGCCGGATATCGCCCGGCAGGCCGAGCACGCGTTCGGCGATGATGTTCTTGAGGATTTCGTCAGTGCCGCCGGCGATGCGCAGGCCGGGCGCCCATAACAGGCTCTGCTGGAATGCGGCCTGCAAGGGCGCTTCCGAAGGGTCGGCGAGGATGCCGTACTGGTCCTCCATCTCCACCCCGTAGTTGCCCATCTCCTGCATCTGGTTGGCGGCGATGATCTTGCCGATCGAGCTCTCCGGGCCGGGCGTCTGGCCCTTGGAGAGGGCCGTCATGGTCCGGAAGCGGGTGAGCTTCAGCCCCTCGGCGGCGACATACCAGTCGGCCAGCTTCTCGCGGAAGGCGCCGTCCTTCATGGCCGAGCCGCCGGTCCCATCGGTGGCGCGGGCCAGTTCCATGATGGTTTTGTAGTCGGGCCCCGATGAGCCCCCGACGGCAAGCCGCTCATTCATCAGGGTGACCAGGGCCACCTTCCAGCCGGCGCCCACTTCCCCCAGCCGCTGGCTGTCCTTGACCCGCAGGTCGGTGAAATAGACTTCGTTGAACTCAGAGCCGCCCGAGGCCTGGTGGATCGGACGCACCTCCACGGCCGGATCGCGCATGTCGATCCAGAACATGGTCATGCCCTTGTGCTTGGGCACGTCGGGATCGGTGCGGACCAGCAGGATGCCGTAGTCGCAATACTGGGCGCCGGTGGTCCAGACCTTCTGGCCGTTGACCACCCATTCGTCGCCGTCCTTGATCGCCTTGGTGCGGCTGGCCGCCACGTCCGAGCCGCCGGCCGGTTCACTGAACAGCTGGCACCAGATCTCCTCGCCGCGCATGGCGGGGGTGACGAAACGGGTCTTGGTCTCGGCGTCGGCGAAGGCCATGACGGTCGGCACGCACATGCCAAGGCCAATGGTGAAATAGCCGTAGTTGACGCCGACCTTACCCTCTTCTTGGCCGAAGATGACCGACTGGATCGGCGTGCCGCCGCCCCCGCCCCATTCCTTGGGCCAGGTGATGCAGGCGTAGCCGGCTTCGGCCTTCTTGGTCTGCCAGGCCTTGGCCTGGGCCATGTGCTCAGGCGAGTTCGGCCGCCGGCCGTTGGCGCTCGAGTTGTTCTTGTGCGAGGCCGCGTTCTCTTCGAGCCAGGCGCGGGCTTTTTCGCGGTAGGCGGCTTCTTCGGGAGAGTCGTTGAAATCCATGATTTTTCCTCTCGCGTTCTAAGCGGCGTTCTTGCGTTCGAGCTGGCTGACCAGCCGCTCTTTCCAGACCTTCGGGCCGCCGGCCACCAAGGCCAACTGGCGTGAGCGGCGGTAGTAGAGGTGGCAGTCCACCTCCCAGGTGAAGCCCATGCCGCCGTGGGTCTGGATGTTTTCCTTGGAGGCGAACCAGTAGGCCTCGCTGGCGGCGATGCGGGCCGCCGAGGCCGCCGTCGGCAGCTCGGCCGCGCTCGTGTTCAGGGCCCAGGCCCCATAGTAGCAGTTCGAGCGGGCGACCTCGTTCTTGACGTACATGTCGGCCAGCTTGTGCTTGATCGCCTGATAGCTGCCGATCACCCGACCGAAGGCGTAGCGCTCGAGGGCGTATTCCTTGGCCATCTCCAGGCATTTGTCGGCCCCGCCGACCTGTTCGAAGGCCAGCAGGACGGCGGCGCGGTCGAACACCTGCTCGGTGATCGCCTGGCCCTCGCCGGCGGCGCCGACGGCCTTCACTGGAGCGTCCTTGAAGGTCAGCCGGGCCACCGAGCGGGTCGGGTCCAGCGACTTGAGGGTCTCGCGGGTGACGCTGGCGTCGTTCAGGTCGACCAGGAACAGGCTGGGCCGGCCGCCTTCGGAGGCCAGCACCAGGGCGACATCGGCGATGTCGCCGTCGGTCACCGGGATCTTGACGCCGTTCAGCCTGCCGTTCGAGACGGTGCAGCTGAGCGAGGCGCCATTGGTAACGCCGGGACCCTCCGAGGTTGCATAGCAGCCGATGATCTCGCCGGCGGCGATCTTGGGCAGCAAATTGGCCTTCTGCTCATCATTGCCGGCCAGCAGGATGGCCTCGGCAACGAAATAGACCGTCGAGGCGAACGGGATCGGGGCCAGCGAGCGGCCCAGCTCCTCGGCGATGGCGCAGAGCTCGACGTGACCCAGGCCCAGCCCGCCGAATTCCTCGGGGATCGCGGCGCCCAGCCAACCCTGTTCGGCGACACCGGCCCACAGGGCCTTGTCGAAGGAGACCGCATCGTCGTTCAGCACCACCCGCACGGCGCTGGTCGGTGAGCGGGCCTCGAGGAACTTTCGCGCCTCCCCCTTCAGGAACTTCTGGTCGTCCGAATAGTCGAAATTCACGTGATCCTCCCGGGCGCCCATCCGGGCGCCTTCTCTTACCGGGCAGGATACGCGCCTTTGCGGCCGGGGGAAGATTGACTTGGCGTCAACGATTTCAGGTTTTTATAGGCGGTCTGTTCAGAACGACGGCGGGGTCATGGCCAAAACGGTCTTCCAGAAGAACCAGCGCGTGTGGGTCGAGGCCGTCGGGGCCTGGGCCAACATCGAGAAAATCGTCGCCATCTGGGCCAAGGGCTTCGATGAACCCGTGCGGGTCACCTACGACGTCGGCCTTGGCCGTGACTTCTTCTCCCATGAACTGAAACCGGAGGACCAGGTTGTCGATACCGACGATCTGGGCGAGCGCTGGCGGCTGCTGCGCGCCACCAACAAGTGGCAGCAGCCCGTCGACTGCGCCCATCACCCCTATCCCGGCACCTACCCCATCGTCGTCACCGACCCCAACGACTGGGGCGGCTGGCGCACGCCCGGGGCCGAATACGACCGCGACCCACACCGCATCGAACGCCAGGCCAGGCTGATCGCCAGCGCCCCGCGTTTCCAGGCGATCGCCAAGGACCTGATGGCCCTGGTCGCGGAAGCGCCGGACGACGCCCCGCCGGCCATCGTCGAGCTGGCGCAACAGGCGGCGGCTATCGAACGCTTCATCGCCGAGGCGCCATCGCCGGGCGACGTGATGGACGAGGAGAGTTCGGCGGTCGCCTAGATATTCTGCAAATCCTGCCGACCGTCGATGACACGAACCACCAGGACCTCGTTACCTTCGACCTGACAGAGGATCAGATACGGTCCAACGACGGCATGTCGCGCGCCGTCCCAGATGTCGGGCCTCGCCACACCGCTGAACGGCGCATCCCGCAAGAGGTTGATGCGATCCACAATCCGCCGGAGAACTTGTCGGGCGGCGTTCGGTGAATTGACGGCGATGTAGTCGTGAATGTCGGCCAGATCGACTTCCGCCTGATCCGAATTCCGGACGTAGATCGTCAAGCCTTGCGGGCCCGAGCTGGATCCGTGATCCGCTTGAACATTGCTTCCGAGTCCCACGGCTCGGATACGCCACTCGCCAAGCCTTCAGCGATCAGTCCCTTGAAGCGAGCGACAGCGTTGAGCGAATGGAGGTCCAGCCCCTCTTGCTTCCAAAGCGCCGTCTCGACCGCCTCGCTTCGGGACGCAAAGTCGCCCGCGGCGACTGCTTCATCGATCACCTTCACCACGTCGTGGGAAAGATCGACGGTGATGCGGGCGGTGTCGTCCATGGGTCCATACTAACACGATTTCATCAGGTTGGGATGGGCAGCGTGGCGTGCAGCGCGGACTGACGCTACATCCCTAGCATGCGCAACGAAACGCCCCAGCCCGTCCGGCTCTCCGACTATACCCCGCCCAGCCATCTGATCGACACGGTCCACCTGGACTTCGACCTGCAGGCTGGCGCAACCCGGGTGAAGGCCACGCTGTCGGTGCGGCGCAACGGCGAGTCCGATACCCTGGTGCTCGACGGCGAAGGGTTGAAGACCCTGAGCGTCAAGATCAACGGCAAGGACCATGCCTTCGACGAGGCGCCCGAGACCCTGACCCTCACCGGCCTGCCCGAAGCCTTCACCCTGGAGACCGAGGTCGAGATCGATCCGGCCGGCAACACCGTGCTGATGGGCCTCTACATGTCCGGCGGCCGGTTCTGCACCCAGTGCGAGGCCGAGGGCTTCCGGCGGATCACCTGGTTCCTCGACCGGCCGGACGTGCTGTCGCGCTACACCGTGCGCATGGAGGCCGACAGCGGCTTCCACCACCTGCTGGCCAACGGCAACCTGGTGAGCAGCGGGACCGCCGGCGCGCGCCACTTCGCCGTCTGGGAAGATCCCTTCCCCAAGCCCTGCTACCTGTTCGCCATGGTGGCCGGCGAACTGGACGTGCTCCAGGACAGCTTCACCACCATGAGCGGCCGTGAGGTGGCGCT
>JBKJSF010000107.1:0-7440 GCA_046595895.1 Caulobacter sp.
CATCGAGGTGACCGAGACCTACTCGGCCAGCGAAGCCGAGGCGGTGGAGAAGCTGCGGCTGAAGGGCATCTCCACCTTCGATCACCTGACCGAGGCCGAACTGACCGAGGGTTTCACGGCCCTCGACGGCGCGCTCGAAGCCGGCGACCTGCGCAGTCCGATGACCGGCCGCAGCGACTTGCAGGTGCTAGGCTAGGCTACGACGCGTCCCACGGTTGTTTTCCTACGAAAACTGCTGTTGAGTTGCGCTGTAGTTCCGGCGTGCCAAGGCTGATGTCGCCGGCTGTCCCGCGGCGTCGGTCTGATCGCGCCGACCGGGGAGCCTGCAATGACCTTGATCAACGCTTCGAAGTTCGCCGCCTTCGCGCCCAAGGCCCTGCCCGGCACCCTTGCCGCGCTGGAGGCCGCCGCCACAAAGCATGGCTTGACCAATAAGCTGGTGCTGGCCCACTGGCTGGGCCAGATGCATGTCGAGAGCAAGGGCTTCTCGACCCTGACCGAGAGCCTCAACTATTCGGTCGACGGCCTGATGAAGACCTTCAGCCGCAAGCGGATCAGCGCCGCCGACTGTGACAAGTTCGGCCGCAAGCAGGGCCGCGCCGCCAACCAGAATGCCATCGCCAACATCGTCTACGGCGGCGCCTTCGGGAAGGCGCAGCTGGGCAACGACCAGCCGGGCGACGGCTGGCGCTTCCGGGGCGGCGGGGTCAAGCAGATCACCGGCCGGGCCAACTATCGCCAAGCCAGCCATGAAGCCGACCCCGAGGTGCTGCGCACCGCCGTCAAGGCGTCCGCGGAGGCGGCGGCCAACTTCTTCGTCAAGCACAAATGCATCGCGGCCGCCCTGACCGATGACGCCAAGGCGGTGACCCTGCTGGTCAACGGCGGGACCAACGGCCTGGAGGATCGCAAGGTGCGCACCGCCGCCGCCAAGAAGATCCTCGCCTAGGCTCCGCCGTACACAGGCAGGTGACCGCCGGGGCCGTTGACCTGCGCGCCGATACAGGCCAGTTCCGGACGCTTCGAAAGACGGGCGCAACAAGGCCCGCGTCGTGAATTTCCGTGGGATCGGCCGGAGAGGCGCGCAAGCCTCCGACCCGCCCGCCTTGGGAGCGTTAATGCCCGGTCGTCACCACATCCTGCGCCGCCGCCGCGCCAAGATCGTCGCCACGCTCGGACCGGCCTCAGCCTCGGCCGAGATGATCGAGACCCTGCACAAGGGCGGCGCCGACGTCTTCCGCCTCAACTTCAGCCACGGCGACCACGCCGCCCACGCCCAGAACCTTGCCTGGATCCGGGCGCTGGAGAAGAAGACCGGCCACCCGATCGGCGTGCTGGCCGATGTGCAGGGACCGAAACTCCGCGTTGGGCGGTTCAGCAATGGCCATGTCATCCTGCAGAAGGGCCAGAGCTTCCGGCTCGACCTGTCGCCGACGCCTGGCGACACGCGCCGCGTGCAGCTGCCGCATCCGGAGATCCTCGCCGCCGCCACGCCGGGGATGAATCTGCTGATCGACGACGGCAAGCTGAAGCTGCGCGTCGATCATGTGCGCGAAGACCACCTGGAAACGACCGTGACGGTCGCCGGTCGCCTGAGCGACCGCAAGGGCGTCAATGTGCCCGACGTCATGCTGCCGATCCCGGCCCTGACCACCAAGGACCGCGAGGACCTGGCCTTCGCCCTGGAGGCCGGCGTCGACTATGTCGGCCTGTCGTTCGTGCAGCGGCCCGAGGATGTCATCGAGGCCCGCGAGCTGGTCGCCGGCCGGGCCTGGATCCTGACCAAGCTGGAAAAGCCCCAGGCCCTGGTCAACCTCGACGAGATCATCGCCCTGTCCGACGCGGTCATGGTCGCCCGGGGCGATCTCGGCGTCGAGCTGCCGCCGGAAGAAGTGCCGCTGGCCCAGCGCCGCATCGTCCGCAAGGCCCGCGAGATGGGCAAGCCGGTCATCGTCGCCACCCAGATGATGGAGAGCATGATCAGCTCCCCCACCCCGACCCGCGCCGAGGCCTCGGATGTGGCCAATGCCCTGTTCGAGGGGGCCGACGCGGTAATGCTGTCGGCCGAGACCGCCGCCGGCCAGTACCCGCTGGAAGCCGTCGACATGATGGACCGCATCCTGACCCGCACCGAGCGTGACGAGGAATGGCGCCGGGTCATCGACGACCGGCCCCTGGCGGCGGAGACGAGTTCGGCCGGGGCCATCGCCGCCGCCGCCCGCCAGGTCGCCGATGCGTCGGGCGCCAAGGTCATCGCCGCCTACAGCCACGGCGGCTCCACTGCCCTGCGCATCGCCCGCCAGCGGCCGATCGCGCCGATCCTGGGCCTGACCCCGGTGGTCGAGACCGCCCGGCGCCTGGCGCTGGTCTGGGGCGTCCACCCGGTGGTCATCGCGCCGCATGAGACGATGACGGCGGCGGTGTCTGGCGCGCTGGAGGCCGCCCGGCGCGAGGGCTTCGCCACCTGGGGCGACGAAATCGTCGTCACCGCCGGGGTTCCATTCAACACCCCTGGCACCACCAACGCCCTGCGGGTGGCGACCGTCAGCCGCACGCCGCAACCGGCCGCGGGCGACGAGAACTAGGAATCTCGGCTCGCCCTCTGAATGAGCGGCTTTGCGAGCGGCCCGCGAGACGCTAGGCTCGCTAAAGTTACAGGGAAATGACGCCTCGATGGCCCAGGACAAGCCGCCCCAGGACCTGATGCACTACGAGGCCATGGCCCAGGACGCCCTGCGCGGGGTGGTCAAGGCCGCCCTCAAGCGCGCCGCCGCGCCCGGCGGCCTGCCCGGCGAGCACCACTTCTACATCACCTTCAAGACCAAGGCGCCGGGGGTTTCCGGCCCGGTGGAGGTGCTGGGCAAATACCCCGACGAGATGACCATCATCCTGCAGCACCAGTATTGGGACCTGGCGCCGGGCGAGACCTTCTTCACCGTCACCCTGAAGTTCGGCGGCCAGCCCAAGCGGCTTTCGATCCCTTACGCGGCCGTGGTGCGGTTCTTCGATCCCTACGTGCAGTTCGGCCTGCAGTTCGAGCCGCCGGAGGCCTTCGAGGTCGCCGAAGCGGCCGAGGCGTTCGAGACTGACGACGAGGCGACCCCGGCCGCCGAGCCCGGCGAACCGGAGGCGAAGGTCGTCTCCCTGGATCAATTCCGCAAAAAATAGACACATTGGGTCAGGGGCGATTGATGAAGCGACTGTTGGCGGCGCTGGCGGGACTGATCGCCCTGGCCATCTCTGGTTCTGCCCCGGCGGCGCAACCCGGCTTCAAGGACTGGGCGGCCGTAGTCGTGGCTGGCGACTTCGCCGGAGCCCACAACGAGGGCGACACCGAGGCCTTCGACAACGCCCGCCGCGATGTCTCCAGGGCGCTGGTCGACCGGCTGGGCTTCGCGCCGGAGAATGTCCGGCAGTTTTCCGTCCGTCCCGAGCGCTATCCCGACACCCGCCCCGGCCGCAGCCGCCTGTTCGAGATCCATGACGGCCTGGCTGAAACCGCTCGCAAGGCGACCGGCGGCTGCCTGTTCTACTTCACCTCGCACGGCATCCAGTACGGGGCCTTCCTCAATTCGGAGGACCCGAAAAAGCAGACCGTGATCCTGCCGCAGGTGATGGCCGAGCTGGTCGACAGCGCCTGTCCGGACCGGCCGAGCATCGTCATCATCTCCACCTGCTTCTCGGGCGTCAATGTCCCGGCCCTGCAGCAGCCCAACCGCATGGTGATGACCGCCTCGGCCAAGGACCGCAGTTCGTTCGGTTGCGGCCAGCAGAACACCTATCCCTACTTCGACGACTGCTTCCTGCAGTCGGTGAAGGTGGTGAAGACCCTGGGCGCCCTGCCCCCGGCGGTGAGCTCCTGCGTCGAACGGATGGAGCGGCAAACCGGCATGGCGCCGCCCTCGATGCCACAGGTCTGGATCGGTTCGACGATGCGGCCGATGCTTATGCTTTACGCCTTCCCAAAGGGGAGTTAGCGAAGGGCGCTAGTCTCCGGCCAAGCCCACCCGGCCGGAGCGGGAGAGCGGTGTGTCTGTCAAATCGGTTCTGAAGGGCAGCCTCGCGGCTGTCCTGTCTCTGGTCGTCGGCGCCGCGCCGGTCACGGGGTTCACCCAGGACCCCGCGCCCGCCACGCCGGCGGCGCCGGTTCCCTACACGCCCGCTCCGAAAGCCCGGCCCAAGGGTCCGGCGCGGCCGCTCGTCGCCCGTCCTCGCCCCGCCCCGGCGGCGTCCGCCCCGGCTCCGCTCACCACGACGCCAGCCATCCCGACCACCAACGTCGTGGCTCCCGTGACCCCCATCGACCCCGCCCAGCTGGAGGCCTTCGTCGATGGCGTGGTGACCACCAGCATGACCCGTGACCACATCGCCGGGGTCACCGTCTCGATCGTCCAGAACGGCCAGGTGGTGATGAAGAAGGGCTACGGTTTCGACCGCCTCAGCCCGGCCCGCCGCGTCGGACCCGACCGCAGCCTGTTCCGCCTGGCCTCCATCTCCAAGACCTTCACCTGGATTTCGGTGATGCGTCAGGTCGAGGCCGGCCGCATGCGGCTGGACGCCCCGATAAACCTCTACCTGCCCGAATCCATCCGCCTGCCCGACCAGGGATTCGACAAGGAAATCCGGGTTATCGACCTGATGAACCACCGGCCCGGCTTCGAGGACCGCGCCTTCGGCCAACTGTTCGAGAAGGACCCAACGCGCGTCCGCCCGATCCTCACCTGGCTGAAGCAGGAGCGGCCGCGCCGCGAGTGGGCGCCGGGGACTATTCCCGCCTATTCCAACTACGGTTCGGCCCTGGCCGGCGTCGCCGCCGCCCGCCAGGCCAACAAGCCCTTCGAGCAGATGATCGAACAGGAGATCACCGGGCCGCTGGGCATGATCCGCACCACCTTCCGCGACCGCTATCCACCGCGCGCCGATCTGCCCGCGCCGATGCCCGCCAACCTGGCTGGCGATGTGGCCGAGGGCTATTTCTGGACCGGCACCCGCTTCAGCAAGCGGCCCTACGAATTCGTCAGCCACGCCGCCCCGGCCGGGGCGATGTCCTCCACCGCCGCCGACATGGCCCGCTACATGACCATGCTGCTGAACGGCGGGACACTGGACGGCCAGACCATCTTCAACGCCCAGACCTCCGACGGCTTCCGGGCCGTTTCGGACCGCGCCGCGCCCGGCGTCGGCGGGTTCGCCCACGGCTTCATGGAGTTCAAGCTGCCCGGCAATCGGGTGGGCTACGGCCACGGCGGCGCGACCTTGAGTTTCATGTCCAACATGACGGTGATCCCACAGCTGGGGCTGGGCGTCTTCATCTCCGGCAATACTGAGACCAGCGCCAACCTGACCGCCACCCTGCCCGGCCGGATCGTGGAGCGCTTCTATGGCCCGGCTCCGACCGCACCGCGCGTGTCGCAGTGGCTGAAGGACAATCGCGGGGCCTTCGTCGGCCAGTACCTGTCCTCGCGCCGCGCCTTCCACGGGATGGAAAAATTCATCGGCCTGTTCAATGGCCGGGTCGAAGCTGAGGTCGACGGTCAGGGCCAGCTGGTGCTCTCCGGCTTCGACGGCACCTCGATCTGGACGCCGCTCGACACCACCGGGCGCTTCCAGTCGGCCGCCGACTCACGGGTCATCGTCTTCACGATGGAGAACGGCCGGGCGACCGGCTTCTACGACAGCCTCGCCAGCCGCTATTCGAAGCGGCTCAACATTTTCGGCAGCAATGTCTGGCTGATCTGGTCAGCGGTCCTCGCCGGGCTGGCGGCGGTGGTCACCATCGTCGGCGCCCTGCTGCGCCTGCGGCTGAACCTGCGCCAGACCACGGTGCAGGCCCGCGCCAGCCTGATCCAGTCCATCCAGGCGGTGCTCTGGCTGATCATGATCGGCAGCTTCGCGTTGTGGTTCGGCAAGGTCGGCGATGTGGCGGCCATCTTCTACGACTGGCCGGGCGCCCTGTTGATCATCGCCTCGTCCTGCGGGCTGGTGGCGGCGTTCCTCAGCGTCGTGGTGGCGGTCCTGACGCCCTTCGTCTGGCAGGGCGGTCGGCGGGTCGACAGCTTCACCCAGGGCCGCAAGCTGCGCTTTACCTGGACGGCGGCCGTGTTCCTGCTGTTCTCGATGGTCCTGATCTTCTGGGGCGCCGTCTTCCCCTGGGCTAATTGAAGCTGCGCCTGAGGCCGATTGGCGCACCATTAAGATTTCAGCAACCATTTCGGGGCGCCCCCCTTGTCGGCACGGCTCTGGCAGCGCAACCCTGGTCATCAGGGTATGTGGGGTCGTGCTGTGTCAAAAGAAGACGCTTTTGCTTATGGGATCGCGGGGGCGACAGCCTGGCTCGCCGTAACCGCCTTCTACGGCGCCTTCGGGGGCGGTATTCTTGAAAGCAGCTTCCTCGCCTACGCGGCCAACGCCGCCCTGGCGACCGCCGCCATGGGGGTGGCCTTCTGCATCACGGCCCGCCTGCGCCGCACGCCGCGTGGCCGCCGCGCCTTCCCGGCCCTGGTGTTCTTCGCGCCGGGCCTGATCGGCGGGCTGGTCGCCCTCCTCAACCTGCAGGTCCTGTTCCCGCAGGCGAGCCAGGGCCGCTACGGCGCCTTCCTGCTGGTCGCCTATGCGGCGGTGGCCATCCTGTCGATGGAAAAGCCCGGCCGCCGGGCCCGCTAGCCGCGTTTCTCGACGCGGATGCTGATCCGCTCACGCTCGCCCTGCCGCCGCTCGACCATCAGCTTCCAGACCTGGGCGTCGTCGTGGAAGGCATAGCCCTTGATGGCGTCGAGCAGGGCCTTGGCCAGGTTGTCGAGGTCCATCCACGGCGGATCGCCGGTGTAGTCCATCATGATCTCGACCGAGAACTCGCCCCATGCCGGCCGCGAACCGCGCCAGGACTTGCGGAAGAACTCGTAGATCAGCGGCTTGTAGTAGCGGGCCTGGGTGGTCAGGCCGTCGACGACGATCTCCAGCACCCCGCCCGCCTCGCGGGCGCGCACCTTGCCGTGGGATGTCCAGTCATCGCTCATTCGGCCCTTCTAGACCGCCGCGGGTCTTGCAGTCTGCCCCCCCGGCGCTAAACCCCTGCCAACGCTTGTTTAGGGACCCGCCCGAATGACCACCCGTACCGAGACCGACACCTTCGGCCCCATCGAGGTCGACGCCTCCAGGTACTGGGGCGCCCAGTCGCAGCGGTCGATCGGCAACTTCAAGATCGGCTGGGAAAAGCAGCCGTTGCCGGTGGTCCGGGCCCTGGGCATTGTCAAGCGAGCCGCCGCCGAGGCCAACGCCTCGCTCGGCCGCCTGTCTGCCGACATCGAGACGGTCATCGTCGCCGCCGCCAACGAGGTTATCGAGGGCAGGCTCAACGACCATTTCCCGCTGGTCGTCTGGCAGACGGGGTCGGGCACCCAGTCGAACATGAACGCCAACGAGGTGATCTCCAACCGCGCC
>JBKJSF010000126.1:0-20327 GCA_046595895.1 Caulobacter sp.
GCCACCTGGTCGAGCAGATCGCGGGCATAGGTGATCACCCCCGCGCCGCGCGCCGCGTCGTAGCCCTTCGCGGCCAGCGGCGGGGTCAGGGCGTCGGTGCCGTAGAGGGCGTCGTAGAGGCTGCCCCAGCGGGCGTTGGCGGCGTTCAGGGCGTAGCGGGCGTTGGACACGGGCACCACCAGCTGCGGCCCGGCCAGCTGTGCGATCTCCGGATTGACATTGGCGGTGGCGATCTCGAAGGCCGCCGGCTCGGGCGCCAGGTAGCCGATCTCCGTCAAGAACGCCTTCTGGGCGGCGACATCGAACGGATTGCCGCGCTGCGCCAGCCACCAGCCGTCGATCCGCGCCTGCAAGTCGTCCCGCGTCGCCAGCAGAGCGGCGTTGCGCGGCGTGAAGCCCTCGAGAATGCGCTCCAGCCCGGCCCAGAAATCTCCCGCGGAGACGCCGGTCCCGGGCAGAAGTTCGGTCTCCACGAAGGCTGTCAGGGTTTCATCGATGGTCAGTCGGTCAGAGATCTGCATGTGCCTTCGAGCCTGTTTGGGGCGTGTGTGATCAAGGCGCGCGGGCCGGTCAAGCTCTCGCCTTGACCTTGCCACGGTCCGGTGGTTGCTTTGCCGCCCCTGATTGCAAAAGGCGTCCGCCGTGTTGGTCCTGATCTCCGCTCTCACCCTGCTGGCCGAACCGGGCGCGAGCCCGCCGGTCGCCCCGGTCGAGGTCCGCACCCTGCCGCGCACCAGCATCCCGGTCGGGGCCGTCGGCGTGGCCGATCCCGACCGTCTGTCCTGCAAGCGGGAAGCTGTCGTCGGCTCCCGCCGCAAGACCAAGATTTGTGACACCAGGGACGGCTGGAAGAAACGCGAAGATCAGGCGCAGCAGATCATGGACGGCGCCCGCACGACCGGCGACAGCAAGCAATAGTCGCGGTTAATGCCGCGGCCGGATCATCCCCGCCGCCACCAGCCGCTCCAGCAGCCGCGTCAGAGCCGCCTCGTCCGCCTGCGGATGCCAGGCGGCCAGTTCCTGCGCCGTAAAGGCCGGTCGCCCGAGGATCCAGGTCATCGGCCTGTGCAGCCCTTCCAGCGGGATGGCCCCGGCCTGGGTGCGCAACACCCAGCCGCCTGCACCTCGCTGCACCTCGGCCGGCCGGGGTGCGGTTTCATAGGCGTCCAACGGCCCGACCGCCGGCAGGGCGTATTCGCTCAGTTCCCCGAAGATCGACCGCTGCAGATCGGCGACCTCTCCCAGCACCGCATCGCTGCTGGCCAGGGCCTTCAGCCGGTCGGCCAGATCGATCAGCCGCGCATTCAGGGCCGCCCCGCCATCCTCATCCGGCGAGGGCAGCCAGGCGCGGAAGGCGCTGTCGGCCATCGCCTCCTGCTCCAGAACCCGAAACAGAATACGCGCCGTCCGTGGCTCGACCGAAAAAGTCACATGCAGCGAGGCCGCCGAGCTGGCCAGGGCGTCGTGAAACTGGCCGCGCGGGATGTACAGCAGGTCGCCCGGCCGCATGGTCACCTCGCGCAGCAAGCGGCCCTTCTGGCGGTCCAGCTGCTGCTACACTTCCGGATGGTCGGGCGGCGGGGCGACGGGGTTGTCGGCCCGGCCCTCATAGATGCGCCAGACCTTTTCGCCCTCGGTGTGGAAGGCGAACGCCTCATGGGTGTCGTAGTGGCTGTTGAAGGCCCTCCGGCCGCCGAAGGAGCAATAGACATTGGCGCTGGTCAGCCCCAGCAGGGCCGTCTCCAGAGTCCGGGCCACGGCCCGCAGCTCGGGAGCCATGGTCTCGACGGCGTTGGCCACCAGGCTTGCGCCCATCGACAGGAAGACCCGCACCTTGCGCGGATTCACCCGCAGCTGCTGGCCGTCCAGGGTGTTGAGGCTGTCGCAATAGTGCTCGGCGGCGATCCGCCGGCCCTCGATGTAGAGTTTCAGCCGGGGCTCGGTCCAGCTGCTGGAAACCGACAGCATTTGGTTCCAGAGATCCCAGGTCAGGATGTCTTTGCGGACCCCGTTCCTGGCCGGACCGACTTTGGCCGGAATGTGCAACGGGGCCTTGCCCCAGACCTCGGCGAAGAACTGCTGCGGCGTGATCGGCGCCAGGAGGTCGGCGAAACTATCCATGCCCCTCGATAGCCGCCAATCCCACCAAGTCAAAGTGTGCCGAAAAAAAGGAAAAGGCCGCCACGACCTGAGGGGATCGTGACGGCCTGATCGGACCGGTCAGGGAGGAGGAGACCGGCTCGGCTCGGAGCCTACGGGAGGGTGGTCTTTAGCGTCAGAACGACTTTCTCACCGCAGTAGGTGGCGCAGTCGAGGTCGCTGTCGTGGTAGCGCAGGTCCAGCGCCAGTTTGTCGAAGGGGGCCCAGCCAACACCGAAGTTCCAGGTGGTGTAGCCGGTGGCCAGGTCGATTTCCTGGGCGCCAACGGCGCCGCCCACCGACCACTGATCGTTGATCGCGTAGCTGGCGTTCAGTTCGCCGTACAGGGCTTCACCGGTGTTGCCGAAGAACTCCGGCGAGTAGTACCAGGCGGTGCCCACGGTCACCGGGCCGATCGGCACGGAGCCGGCCAGCTTGAACTCGGCGTACTCATAGTCCGAGGCCGTGGAGTCGCCGACGTAGGCGTAGTAGATGGCGGCCACATCGAGGGTCACCGGGCCAAGCTCCGGCTTGATGCCAACGTAGAGGTCAATCTCGGCGTCCGTGTCGTCGCCGAAATCGACGTTCGAGATCCAGGCGCCAGCGTAGAGAGGGCCGTTGGAGATGTCGACGCCGCCGAACACCTGCGGGCCGTCCGTTTGGCTTACGCCGCGGAAGACGTAGTCGCTGGCGATGCCGGCGTTGTAGCTGAACGAGAATTCGTCAGCCGCCGCGTCGTCCTGCGCGAAGGCCGCGCCGCCGAGGGCCAGGGAGGCGGCAGCGCCGACCAGGGCCAGTTTCCAGAATTTCATAGCTATCCCCTTTATGATTGGCGCAAGCGCGCCCCAGCGCCCGAGCGTCGCCCCCGTCTCTTCGATCGGAAGTCCTGCTCAAGATGGGCGAAGGGTTCCCGGGCGACTAACCTCGGCAGTGGCTAAGAGTGCGCGCTGTCGCAGCCTGTCGCCCTTTTGAGCGACGCCCGGCTCCTTCGCCTATCTTTTAGGCAACGCGGCTTGTGCCAAGGCTCGATTTGACGAGCCATGGCGATGTGGGCGCTCCGCATAAGGACGCGATGCGTGGCCTCAGCGCATCGACAGCGATGCGAACCCCAGGTGCGTGCCGGCATCGACCAGCAGGGTTTCCCCGGTCACGTGCCGCGAGGCCGGGGACGCCAGGAACACCGTCGAGGCGGCGATGTCCTCGGCGGTCGAGGCCGCCTGCAACGGCGTCGACTTGATTACCCCCTGGCGCATGCGGTCGACGGTCTCGTCCGGCATGGACTTGCCGAACCACGGGGTGTCGATGAAGCCGGGGCAGACGGCGTTGACGCGGATCTTGGGGGCCAGCGCCCTGGCCAGTGACAGGGTCATGGTGGTCATGGCCCCCTTCGATGCCGCATAGGCGACCGAGGAGCCGATGCCGGTCACCGCCGCGATCGAGCTGGTGTTGACCACCGCGCCGGGCCGGGACGCCGCTTCCAGCAGCTTGCGGGCCGCCCGCACCATCTGAAAGGCGCCGACCACATTGACCGAATAGAGCCGCAGGAAGTCCTCGCTCTGCAGGGCGTCCAGGTCGCCGTGGTTGGGCGCGAACTTGGTCATGCCGGCGTTGTTGAACAGGGCGTCGATGCGGCCGAACGGCTCGGCATGGGCGACGATGGCCCGGCAGGCCGCGTCGTCGGCGACATCGCCCTGGGCCAGGATACCCTGCGCCCCCTCCGCCTCGACCAGCCGCACCGTCTCGGCCGCCTCGTCCTTGCTGGAGGCATAGTTGACGATGACGGCCTTGGCGCCGCGCTGCGCCACCTCGACCGCGATGGCCCGGCCGAGCCCCGTCGAGCCGCCCGTCACCACCACCACGAACCCGTCGAAGTCCTTGCCCGCCATGATCTCGCTCCCAACATATCTTTGAGCCGTAGATAGCGCGACCCGTCGCCCTTGTCCCGTCCGGAGCAGGGGTCTACATCGCGGCGATGCAAGAGACCCATCTCACCCAGCTCGGCCGGCATACCGAAGCCCCACAACGTCCCGAGGACGCGGTGCTGGAACGCGTCGCCAATCCCCAGGCCGGGGTCCAGTATCTGACCCGCTTCGTGGCTCCGGAGTTCACCTCGCTCTGCCCCGTTACCGGCCAGCCCGACTTCGCCCACCTGGTCATCGACTATGTGCCCGGCGACTGGCTGATCGAGAGCAAGTCCCTGAAGCTCTACCTCGCCAGCTTCCGCAATCACGGCGCTTTCCACGAGGACTGCACCATCGCCATCGGCCGGCGCTTCTTCGACACCGCGCAAGCCCGGTGGCTGCGCATCGGCGGCTACTGGTACCCCCGCGGCGGCATCCCCATCGACGTATTCTGGCAAAGCGGCCCGCCGCCAGAGGGCCTCTGGCTCCCCGACCAGGGCGTGGCGCCGTATCGCGGGCGGGGGTAGGGGCGGGGCGGGCTCAACCTATGCCCTCGACCGGCCGCGCTCGGTTACAATGGTTGGCCGCTTCGATAACCGCCGCTAGCGAACCTGCACCTGGCTGGGGAAGCAGCGACCGATCTGGCCCGGGGTTTCTGCGTCCTGGAAGATTTCCTCCCGGCCCGGCGAGCACCAGTTCTGGCGCTGGACCGACACCGTCCAGCTGAACCGCTGGCCCTCGACCGGTCCGCCATTGGCGCTCATTACCCGCGCCTTGGCCATCGCCTCGGTGGCGGCGACCTGGAACTTGGGGACATCGGGCGTGCCGCCGGTCGGAGTACAGCTCAGCCGGCCGTTCGCCCGGGCGGTGCAGTCGAAGTCGGCGCTGTAGGTCTCAAAGCGGTCCTGGCCCGACATGTTCCACTTGCCCATGGTCGGGAAGCGCGACCAGTTCAGACCAGGGCCGGGCTGGAAGCCGGCAGGCAGGTCGGCGCCGCTCCAGGTTCCGAACTTGAGGCGGAAGCCAAAGGTGCGGCCGGTGGGATCGCCGCCATCGACGGCCTCGACCTTGGCTCGGCGCATCACGGCCAGGGCCGAGGCGCCGAAGCCGGCCCGCTCGGGCGACTGGGCGACCACCTGGCAGTCGAGAATGCCGGTGTCGTTTTTGGCGGCGCAGGCCACATCGGCGGAGCCGCGGGCGATCTTCAGGGCCTTGGCGCGGACCGGATAGTGCCGGGCCATATCGACCACGGTCGGCGGGGTTTTCCACTTCAGCCCGACCTTGTCATAGGTCGGCAGAGGCTGGGAGGCGGCGGCCGGCAGGCAAAGGGCCAGCGCGGTCAGCGGCGCGGCGATGGCGAGGAGGCGCATGGTGAAATCCCTGATGACGTCCAGGAAACCTAGCGAAGCGCTGACGGACCCGCCAGTTAAACCCTTGTCATCCGGCGGGTTTCCACACGCTGGTCACGGCCGCCGCGTCGGGCCGCACCCGCTCGGCCGGCGCCTCGGTGGGCGTGCCGATGAACACATAGCCGGCCACCTTCTCCCGCGGCCCCAGCCCCAACAGGGCCCTGGCCTCTTCGTCGTAGGCGTACCAGTCGGTGATCCAGTTGGCGCCATAGCCCATGGCCGAGGCGGCGTGCAGCAGGCTGGCGCAGACCGCTCCGGCCGACAGCAGCTGCTCCCACTCGGGAATCTCCCCCAGCTTGGGGCTGGAGATCACGGCCACCCCCATCGGCGGGGCCTTCAGCTTGCCGAGCTTGGCGGTCAGCTTGACCGCGTCCTCGCGGCCGGCGGTGATGGCTTCCAGGCCGGCGGTAAAGGCGGCCTTGCCCTCGCCGGTCAGGACGATGAACCGCCAGGGGGCCAGCTTGCCATGGTCGGGGACCCGGGCCGCCAGGCGCAGCAGGTTGGCCAGCTGCGTGTCGGTCGGTCCCGGCGCGGCCAGGGTCATGGCCGAGGCCGAACGGCGGCGGGCCAGGAAATCCAGCACCGGCTGGGACGGGGTTTGGGGCAGGCTGTCGCCGAACGCGGGGGAAGGGGGAACCGTGGTCACTGGGGGCTCAAACGTCCTGCCGCTCAGGGTCGATGGACTCGTCCATCTCGCGCAGGTGGATGCGGTCCTGCGGCGCAAGCACCCGATAATTCGATTCCAGATCGGGACTGCGTTCCCCGTCGATGGTCACCACGGTGGTCAGCTCACCGGTCTGGCCGTTGCGGTAGAAGCTTTCGCAGACCTGCTTGCCTTCGTATTCCGACAGCGATTCCTGGAACAGGGCGCTGATCGCCATCGACTGCTCGGTCGGCGCCGCCTCGCCGTCGGCCAGCACCCGCAGCTTCAGGTTGGCGACCGAATAGGTGCTGCACAGGGCGCCGTCCTCGATGGTGGCGGTCTCCTGCATGACCACCTCGTAGTCGGGCTCGAACGAGAGGCGGAAGCGGTAGGTGTGCAGCACCTGGTCCCGCGGCAGCAGTTCCATGAAGCCGACATCCTCGCAGCTGTCGTCGCGGTCGCGCCAACCGCCGCACAGCGCCGCGCCGCTCTGGGCCAGGCCCCGCAAGGCCTCGCGGTCCAGCGGCGCTTCGCCGGCCACAGCGGTGGTCGTGATCGACAGTCCGGCGACAGCGGCCAGAGCCAGCAGGATGGTTTTCATGGGCAGGGTAATCCCGTCGTGAACCTGCCAAGGTCTAAGACCGCCGCCCGGCGGACGCAATGTCCGAACGTGTCGCGAGGGGGTTGCAAGAACGATGTCTCGTTATCGGTGGCGATCGGCGTTTTGGATACCATATGAAGCTTAAGAGGGCAGGCTGGCGGGCGCGTCCGCACGATTTGTGCTACGCTGTGCGCCAGGATTGAGGGAGGCCATGATGGCCAAACATCTTGAAGTGGTCGAACCGGCCGTCGCGCCGCCCGTCTGGGCGTCGCTGCGCAATGAGGCCGAGCGGGCCTCGAAAGACGAGCCGGCGCTGGCCAGTCTCCTGAACAGCGTCATCCTGGCCCATGACAGCCTGGCCGATGCGCTCAGCTTCCAACTGGCCCGCAAGATCGCCGACCAGGAGCTGCGGGCCATGAGCGCCCGTGAATTCGCCGAAGAAGCCTATGAGGCGGACCCGTCGATCATTGCGGCCGCCGAACTCGACCTGAAGGCCGTCTTCGAGCGGGACCCGGCCTGCAAGGGCTACGTCCAGCCCTTCCTGTTCTTCAAGGGCTTCATGGCGCTGCAGACCCACCGGGTGTCCCACTGGATGTGGACCCATGGCCGCGAGTCGCTCGCCCACTACCTGCAGAGCCGCTCCAGCGAGATTTTCCAGGTCGATATCCACCCTGGCGCCAAGGTCGGCTCCGGCATCTTCTTCGACCACGGCACCGGCATTGTCGTCGGCGAGACGGCGGTGATCGGGGACGACGTCTCCATGCTGCATGGCGTGACCCTGGGCGGCACCGGCGCCGAGCGCGGTGACCGCCACCCCAAGATCGGCAAGGGTGTCCTGCTGGGCGCCGGGGCCAAGGTGCTGGGCAACATCAAGATCGGCGACTACGCCAAGGTGGCGTCGGGCTCGGTGGTGCTGAAGCCCGTGCCGGCCGGCTGCACCGCCGCCGGCGTGCCCGCCCGGCTGGTCAATTGCCCGACCTGCGAGGAACCGGCCCGGACCATGGACCATACACTCGCCGACATCGTCTACGACTACGTGATCTGACTTAGGGCTTGCGCACGGCCCGTTCAGGGCTAGGTTCCGCGAAAATCAGTACTCTGCATCGGAGCCCGCCCGTGGACGACGTCGCCATCAAGAAAGTCGAAGCCCACCTCAAGCGGACCTTCGGCAACCCGCACGTGGCGGTGAAAGCCCGCAAGCAGAAGGATTCTGCCGAGGTCGAGCTGGCCGGCGAATTCATCGGCGTCATCTACGAAGACGAGGATGAGGCCGGCTCCTACATGTTTGAAATGGCCATCCTGGCGGAAGACCTGGTGTAGCGGACTTGGTCCCGCGCGAAGCCCACAGCTATCGCCGGGACCCCGCCGTGCCGCCGTTTCCGGACGACAAGGCGATCATCGTCTTCGACGGCCACTGCGTCTTCTGCAGCCGCAGCATGCGCGCCATCCTGGCCCTCGACAAGGCTGGCCAGTTCCGCCTGCTGCCGGCCCAGACCCCGCTCGGAGAGGCGCTGTACAGGCACTATGGCCTCGACCCCGGCGACTATGAGAGCAACATCCTGATCGAGGACGGCGTTGCCCGCTTCAAGGCCGACGGCACCATGCGCATGGCCGAACGCCTGGGCTGGCCGTGGAAACTGGCCGGCATCGGCCGCCTTCTCCCGCGCCGCTGGGCCGACGCGGTCTATGAACTGATCGCCCGCAACCGGCTGAAGATCTTCGGGCGCAGCGACGTCTGCTACCGGCCAGATCCCGCCTATGCCGGGCGGATGCTGGGTTAACCCTGGGACGAGGGCAGTATGGCGTCGGACCCCAGCACCAGGGTGGCGCCCTTGCCGGTCGGTGACACGGCCTGCAGCGTGCGCAGCCGCATCAGTTCGGGATTGTCCTTGAGCATGCGGGCGGCGTTGGCCAGCGAACGCAGCGACGCCTGTTCCGACCGGGCGCGTTCCAGGGAGGCCTGGCCCTCAAGCTTGGCGCGTTCGGTCTCGGTCAGCAGCTTGCGGACGTCCGGCGGCAGGGTGATGCTGGCGATCATGGCGGCCTCAAGTTCAACCTCGGCGAAGGCTGGCGCCAAGGCCTCCAGAACCAGCGGCCCGAGGGCTCCCCGATCGGCCAGCAGACCTTCCAGTGTTCGCTCCGACGCCAGCCGGACCAGCGTCTCGTTGAGCATCAGACCGAAACGCTGGCTGAAGTTGCGGTCCTGCGCCGCGACCGGATCGAGCATGCGATAGAGGAGCGATACGGTGAGGCGGGCGGAGAAACGGTCGGACGTCAACACATCGAGGCCGCCGGTGCTGAAGACCTGGGGGGTGCGCGGCATCCGGACGATCCGGCTCTCGCGAAGGAGCGGCGTGCGGTGACGACCGGCGGGAAGGATCCGCTGGAACTTGCCGTCAAGGTAGAGCAGGGCCCATTCCCACTCATAGATGACCTCGCGCTTGCGACGCCGGGCGAACGACATCGCCGCCAGCACGGCCACGCCCGCCACGACTGCGAGCAGCCACCACCAGTTCTCCATCACTCTTCCCCCTCGCTACAATCTCCCCCCGGCGCCGCGGCCCGCGGGTGGGGGTTCTGGACCCGCATGACCCGAAGGTGGCTGCCTCGCGGCTGGCGCCGGGAGGATTCTGGAGCGTTCAAAGCGCGTACACCTGTATATGCCGGCCCTCTCCTCGCTGCCGCGCCCCTTGCGAGGTCGTCGCGCGAACGAAAACCGACACTTGGGGAATCGAACCCCGGGCCAGTTAGGCACATCGTCCCCCGAGCCGCCACCGCCTTGCCCATGCCATCGGCGCGGTCCATCAGGAGGCTTGCAGGGAAAGGCAGGAGCCAGGCGTGCGCATACTCATCGTCGGGGGTTACGGCGTCTTCGGAGCCAGGCTGGCCCGCCTGCTGGCCCATGAGCCGCGCCTGAGCCTGCTGATCGCCGGCCGCTCCGCCGACAAGGCTGGGGCCTTCCGCGCCCGCTGGACACAGGCCGGCGGGGCGACGCTGGAGCCGACCCTGTTCGACCGGGACGGCGACACCGTCCAGCAGCTGGCCACTCTGGCGCCCGACCTGGTGGTCGACTGCAGCGGTCCCTTCCAGGCCTATGGCGAGGCCCCTTTCCGCCTGGTCGAGGCCTGCCTGGCGCGCGGTTGCGACTACCTCGACCTCGCCGACGCCAGCGACTTCGTGCTCGGCGTCGAACGCTTCGACACCCTGGCCAAGGACAAGGGCGCCTTCGCCATCAGCGGGACGAGCACCTGCCCGGCCTTGACCGCCGCCGCCGTCGGCGAGCTGACCGACAGCTGGACCGCCGTCCACGAGATCAGCGCCGGCATTGCGCCGTCCCCCCACGCCGATGTCGGCGTCAGCGTGCTGCAGGCCATCACCAGCTACGCCGGCAAGCCCGTCCCGCTGCTGCGCAACGCCCGTCCCGCAACGGGTCTCGGCCTCGTCGACGCCCGCAATGTCACCATCGCCCCGCCCGGCAAGCTGCCGCTGTTCAGCACCCGCTTCTCCCTGGTCGATGTCCCTGACCTGACCGCCCTGCCCAAGCTGTGGCCCGACGTCCGCGACATCTGGTTGGGCGCCGGGCCGCGTCCCGAACTGCTGCATCGGATGCTGGGCGCCCTGGCCCGCGTTGTCAGCTTCGGCATCCCCCTGCCGCTGGTGAAGCTGTCGGGGCTGTTTCACGCCGCCAAGACCCAGCTCAAATGGGGCGAGGATCGCGGCGGCATGTTTGTCCGGGTCGCCGGCCTCGACGGCGAAGGCCGGCCCGCCGCCCGCTCCTGGAACCTGATCGCCGAGGGCGACGATGGTCCCTTCATCCCCTCGATGGCCGCCGCCGCCATCATCCTGAACCTGCTCGACGGCCGTCGTCCGCGTAGCGGGGCGCGCACCGCCGCCGGCGCCGTCACCCTGGCCGACTACCAGCGCCTGTTCGCGACCAAACGCATCATCACCGGAATCCGCGACGAAGCGCCGGCCTCCGCGCCGGTCTACCAACAGGTCACGGCCAATGCCTGGCCGGACCTGCCGCCCGCCGTCCGCGCCCTGCACGATCTGGCCGAGGGTTGCCGGATGACCGCCGAGGGCCGGGTCGATGTCGATCGCGGCGGAAGTCCGCTGGCTCAGCTGGCCGCCGCCATCATCGGCTTCCCCGGGGCCCAGAAGGACGGCCACGTTCGCGTCGATTTCGAGCGCAAGGGCGGCATCGAGACCTGGACCCGCACCTTCGGCAACCAGAGCTTCAGCAGCCGCCAGTTCGCCGGCCAGGGCCGCTCGGCCGCCCTGGCGGTTGAGGCTTTCGGGCCGATGGGCTGCGGCATGGCCCCAGTGCTGGACGGCGACCGCCTGCTGCTCATCCCGCGCCGCTGGACGGTGTTCGGCATCGGCCTGCCGGCCTGGCTGTTCCCGCGCATCGAGGCCTGGGAAGCGGACGAGGACGGCCGCTTTCGCTTCCACGTCGACATCTCGCACCCGCTGACCGGGCCGATTGTGCTCTATCGCGGCTGGCTGGAACTGAAGACGGCCTAGACGGCCGCCTTCTTCCCTTGCGCGGCGCTGTAGGCGTAGAGCAACGCCATCACCGACACCGACACGGCGATCCCGATCAAAATGGCCGGGCCCTCGAAGGCGTCGCCGACCATCGCCAGCGGATTCTGGTTCTGGGTCAAGACGATCACCAAGGCCACGGCGATGCCCAGCAGACTCTCGCCGACGATCAGCCCCGAGGCCAGCAGCACGCCCATCCGCCTGATGATGGCCCCCGCCGGCCGGCCCTCGGCCCAGCGGTCGAAGGCCCAGCCGCTGATCGCGCCGATCACCACCGGCGCCGTCGTGGTCATCGGCAGGTAGATGCCGATCCCGACCGCCAGCGGCGGCAGCCGCAGCTTGCCGGTCAGCCGCAGCACCTCGTCGATGGCGACGACCCCGGCCCCGATCAGGCAGCCAATGCCGATCAGCCCCCAGTCGAGGTCACCCTGCAACACGCCTCTGGCCAGCGACGAGATCAGCGTCGCCTGCGGCGCGGGCAGGGCGTCAGCCGTGGCGCCCACGGCCCCGGCAAAGCCGTAGGCCTTGTTGAGCAGGTCGAGGATCGGCGGAATGACCAGGGCGCCGGCGATGACGCCGACGATCAGCGCCGCCTGCTGCTTCCAGGGCGTCGCCCCGACCAGTTGTCCGGTCTTGAGGTCCTGCAGGTTGTCGTTGGCGATGGTCGCCACGGCGAAGACGATGGCGGTCACGAACAGGGCGAAGGCGACCAGCACCGGCCCGGCCTCCGGCGCCAGGGTGGTGCGGGCCATCACCAGCAGCAGCGAGGCCCCCAGCACGGCCAGGATGCCGACCCCCGACAGCGGGCTGTTCGAACTGCCGATCAGTCCGGCCATGTAGCCGCAGATCGCCGCCACCAGGAACCCGACGATGACGATGTAGACCAGCGCTCCGCCGATCAGGCCGATGGCCCCGGCCGACGCCAGCCCCGGTCCCGCCGCCGTCGCGGTCGACAGAAAGGACCACAGTAGCCAGGCCAGCGGGGCCAGGGCCACGATGCTGACCGTGGCGACGATGCCGATCGGAATGTCCTGCTCGGTAATGTCCAGCGAGGCGGCGTCGCCGGCGCTGCGCCTGGCCTGGGCGGCCAGGGCCCCCATCAGGCCGGTCCACAGCGGCGCGGCCAGCCGGCCCAGGGTCCACAGGGCGGCGACGCCGATGGCGCCGGCCCCCAGGAACCGAACCTTGGTGCGCCAGATGCCGGTGGCGAACTCGCCCATGTCGCCGGTCATCGGCACCATCGACGTCAGGATCGGGGTCAGCACGCCCCAGGAGATGATCAGACCGGTCAGCATCGCCAGGCCGACGGTGGCCCCGACCAGGTGGCCGGCCCCGAACAGGGCCAGCGAAAACGATGTCCCCGCCGCGCCGACGCCGCCGCCGAGCGGAAAGAATTTGGTGAACTCCTCGGCCATCAGCCTGGTCTTGGTGAGCAGGTAGACGCCGGCCGAGACCAGTGAGGCGACCAGCACCACCTGCAGGCCCGCCTTGCCCTCGGCCGCCGCGCCGGCTGCATCGGCGCCGGTGCCGGAGCCAACCTTCAGCACCTCGGCCGCCGCCACGCCTTCGGGGTAGGGCAGGTCCGACTGGGTGACCAACGCCCGCCGCAGCGGGATCGAATACATCACTCCCAGGATGCCGCCGAGGGCGCAGATCAGGAACGAGGTCCAGAACGGAAAGCCCGTCCACCAACCGATCATCACCAGCCCGGGCAGCACGAAGATGATCGACGACAGGGTGCCCGCCGCGGACGCCACCGTCTGGACGATGTTGTTTTCCCAGATGGTCGCGCCGCTGAACATCCGCAGCACGGCCATGGAGATGACCGCCGCGGGAATCGAGGAGGCGAAGGTCAGCCCGACCTTGAGGCCGAGGAAGACGTTGGCGGCGGTGAACACCAGGGTGATGAGCACACCGAGGATCAGGCTGCGGATGGTCAGTTCGACCCCGCGGTCAGGCGTAGTGGCGGTCACGTATGGAGTCCCCGGCGCAGCTGTAGGCGCGGAGATTGGCCGTTAACGTCCCCTGCCTCAAGCCCGCCATACCGCATTCGCCGTGCGCCGCGAGGGTGGTCGCCAAAAACGAAAGGGCCGCCGACATCGCGCCGGCGGCCCTGGATCCCGGGTCGGCCTTGCGGCCGCCCGGGATGACGCGGAGGCAGGTCAGATCACCCCGAGCATCTCGGCCACGAGCGGGTGGCGGACGATGTCCTGGTCAGCCAAGCGGACGACGGAGATGTTGCCCACCGCCTCCAGCTTTTCAGAGATGTCGGCCAGGCCCGACAGGGTCGGCAGCAGGTCGGTTTGGTTTGGATCGCCGGTGACCACCATGGTCGAGTGCCAGCCCAGCCGCGTCAGCAGCATCTTCAGCTGCCCATAGGTGCAGTTCTGGGCCTCGTCGATAACCACGAAGGCGTTGTTGAGCGTACGGCCGCGCATGTAGCCGACCGGGGCGATCTCGATCAGGCCCTCGGCGATCAGCGCCCTGACCCGCTTCATCGACAGGCGGTCCGAAAGGGCGTCGTAGAGCGGTCGCAGGTAGGGAGCGAGCTTGTCCTCCATGTCGCCGGGCAGGTAGCCGATAGACTCGCCAGCCTCGACCGCCGGGCGGCTGAGGACAATGCGGCCGACCTTGCCGGCCTCCAGCGCCTCGACAGCCTTGGCGATGGCGATGTAGGTCTTGCCGGTGCCGGCCGGGCCCAACGCCATCACCAAGTTCTTGTTGTCGATGGCCTCCATCAGCGCCTTCTGGCCCTCGGACTTTGGTTTTATTGTCTTGAGGTATCCCTGCTCCCTGTCCTCCTGGCCATGCCCTCCGAGCGGCGACCAGCCGGCGCCGACGGGGAAGCGACGGATCTTGCTGTCGTCTCCGAATTGACCGGCATCGATGGCGCCTTCGCGGGCAACGCGCTTGAGGGCTCGCTTGGTCATGAATCAGGCCTCCACAGGGGCAAGAAAAAAGGGCGTCGCCACAACGGCGCGCCCTCGGCTCGGGACAGGGATGATGAAGACGCGTGCGCGGCCGGGTGGTCCGCTTTCGCTGCAGTGTTCGGGCGGGGGATACCGCCGGGACTCATTACGCGACACCCAGGTCTCCATCGTCGGAGCACGCGGCCGAAGGATCGACCGCGCAGGTTCGATTGGGTTGGTTGGCCCCCTCGAATCGCCAGACTAGGATGAGGTAACTTGGTTTATGAGGCGTTAAGCAAGCGGCTTCGCGCAATATACGGGGTAGGCGGATGACTGTTTATGCTTTGGGCGACCGGCGTCCGACTCTGCCCGCCGAGGGTGAGTACTGGATCGCTCCAAGTGCATCGGTGATGGGCGAGGTGGTTCTCAAGAAGAACGCCAGCGTCTGGTGGGGCGCCACATGCCGCGGTGACACCGACACTATCACTATCGGCGAGAGTTCGAACATCCAGGACGGCTCTGTTCTTCATGCCGACTTTGGCGTGCCGTTGAACATCGGGGCCAATGTCACGGTCGGCCATCTGGTGATGCTGCACGGCTGCACGATCGGCGACGGCACGCTGGTCGGCATCGGCTCGATCATCCTCAACGGCGCGAAGATCGGTCGCAACTGTCTGATCGGCGCCAACTGCCTGATCACCGAGGGCAAGGAGATTCCCGACAACAGCATGGTGGTCGGCGCCCCGGGCAAGGTGGTTCGCGAGATCGACGCCGATCGGGCGCGGATTCTCGAGGCCTCGGCCTTCCACTATGTCGAGAACTGGAAGCGCTACGTGCGGGAGCTGAACGTCATCGGTTGACGGACGCGGCGGAAGGAGTGGGTTAGTCAGGGTGGAACGGAACAATCCCCCTGATCCGCTCATCCCGGCGAATGCCGGGACCCATCCGCGTGATCTCGGTGTTTCCGGGAGATCGCCAGCCAGCGGCGAAAGCCGAAGTCGGCCGACTGGCAAGGCCGGCGCTCTGGCGGATGGGTCCGGGCATTCGCCGGGATGAGCGGGATGGGGACAGCAAGGGAGCACGTCCATGGCCTATGAGTTTATCAAGGTCGACCGCGAGGGGCCGGTCACCATCTTCACCCTCAACCGGCCGCAGGTGATGAACGCCCTCCATTCGCCGGCCCACTTCGAGCTGCATGAAGCCTTCGACGCCTTCGCCGCCGATCCGGAGCAGTGGGTGGGTATCGTTACCGGGGCGGGCGAGCGGGCCTTCTCGGCTGGCAACGACCTCAAGCACCAGGCCGGCGGCGGCAAGATGGGCAGCCCGCCATCGGGCTTCGCCGGTCTGACCAGCCGCTTCGACCTCAACAAGCCGCTGATCGCCGCGGTCAACGGCATCGCCATGGGCGGCGGCTTCGAGATCGCCCTGGCCTGCGACATCATCCTGGCCGCCGACACGGCCGTCTTCGCCCTGCCGGAGCCGAAGGTCGGCCTGGCTGCCCTGGCCGGCGGCCTGCACCGCCTGCCGCGCACGATCGGCGTCAAGCGGGCCATGGGCATGATCCTCACCGCCCGCCGCGTGCCGGCCGCCGAGGGCATGCAGCTGGGCTTCGTCAACGCCGTCGTGCCGGCGCATGAGTTGATGGCCGAGGCGCTCAAATGGGCGGCGATGATCTGCGACTGCAGCCCGATGTCGATCCGCGCCTCCAAGGAGGCGGTGATCAAGGGCCTCGACGACCCGTCGCTGGAATCGGCGATCAAGGAGCAGTTCAAGCACCCAGCCGTGGCTGCGCTGTTCAAGTCAGAGGACTTCGTCGAGGGGCCGATGGCGTTTGCGCAAAAGCGCAGCCCTCAGTGGAAGGGGCGTTAGGGGTCGCAATTTTCGGCGCGTCGCCTATCTAAGCGCGCTCATGACCCAAACTTCCCTTTCCGACGACCTGGTCGCCACCTTCCAGATCGAAGGCTGGCCGGTTCGCGGCCGCATCACCCGTCTCGGCGCCTCGATCCATGAGGTGCTGACCCGCCACGACTATCCCGAGCCGGTTGCCAACCTGCTCGGCGAGGCCTGCGCCCTTGCCGCCCTGGTCGGTTCCAGCCTGAAGTTCGAGGGTCGGCTGATCGTCCAGGCCCAGGGCGACGGGCCGGTCTCCTATGTGGTCTGCGACTACGACACCTCCGGCGCCTTCCGGGGCTACTGCCGCTTCGACGCCGACCGCGTGGCCGAAGTGAGCCAGGGCTTCATCCGGCCCGGCGCCCGCAGCCTGCTGGGCGAAGGCCTGTTCATCATGACGGTGGACCAGGGCGAGGACATGGAACGCTACCAGGGCATCACCCAGATCGATGGCGAGACCCTGGCCCTCTGCGCCGAGCAGTATTTCGCCCAGTCCGAACAGACCCCGACCCGCATCCGCCTCGCCGTCGGCCAAATCGACACTGGTGAGGGTCCGAGTTGGCGGGCGGGCGGGCTAATGATTCAGAACATCGCGGAGGACGACGCCCGCGGCTCGACCGAGGACGTCTGGACCAGGGCCCAGGCCCTGTTCCAGACCACCGGCGAAGACGAACTGATCGACCCGACCCTGCCGTCCGAGACCCTGCTGTGGCGCCTCTTCAACGAAGATGGCGTGCGGGTGTTCGAGCCGAGGGCTCTGAAGGCCTTCTGCCGCTGTTCGGAAGGGCGTATCGCCGCGGTGATCGAGAGCTTCAGCCCGGCGGAAAAGACCGAGATGGTCGAGGACGACGGCAAGATCAGGGTGACCTGCGAGTATTGCAGCCGGGTTTACGCGGTCGACCCGGCGGTGGCCGGGAGCTAGGGTCGTCTTGAATGCCAGTCGTGCCGACAACGCCGGTTGAATTGCGCGCCCGCTTGCTGGCGCTGTTTCCGGCGTTTGCTCAGGTCTTGCCCGATTTACTCTTCGCGGACGATGACGGCGTGTTTACGGCCCACGGACTATGGAGCGAATTCAGCCATTTCTACCGCGAACAGGTCCTGGATTTCACGTCGCCAGAGGTGATCGCGCTGTTCGACCTCATCGAGGCGTTCGTCGCGTCGGACCCTCATGACCGGGATCCGCTTGTGAACGCCGTTGCACCTGCTTTTTGGAAAACATCGCCTCGGAGCCGGTCGGCTACGCGAGCCGCAGCTTGATGGGGCGCTCCACCCGGTCCCAGTTTGATCCGTGGAACTTTGGGCCCGAATAGCCACCAGCTGTCTTAGTTCAGCTTCTTCGAAGCCCCCGGCAGGTGCAGCGAGAACTCGGGGATCGCCGCCTCGAAGGCCTCGCCGTCGTCGGTGAGCATCTGGTAGGCGCCGCTCATCAGGCCTGACGGGGTCTCCAGCGGACAGCCGGAGACATAGCGGAAGGCCTCACGCCCCCTGAGGATCGGTTGCTCGCCGACCACGCCGCGGCCGTGCACCTCTTCCTGCCGGTTGCGGGCGTCGGTGATCACCCAGCGGCGGGAGACCAGTTGCACGGTCTCGACGCCGTGGTTCTCGATCTCGACGGTGTAGTTCCAGAAGTACTTGTTCTCGATCGGGTCCGAATGGGCCGGCTCATACGACGCCTTCACCCGCACGACCACGTCGCGGGTGCGCGCTTCATAGACCGGGCTGTCCGTTGTTCCGCGCTTCCTTATGGGTCTCATGCAGCATCCAACGCCTGAACGATGTCCCTCGTCAGGTCGGCCACATCTTCCAGCCCCACGCTCATCCGCACAAAGCCTTCGGTTAGCCCGATTTCGAGCCGCTTGTCCTCTGGCATCGCGCGATGGGTGGTGGTGGACGGATGAGTCGCCATGGACTTGGCGTCGCCCAGATTGTTGCTGATGTCGACAAGGTTCAACCCGTCGAGGAATCGCCATGCCGCCTCACGCGAACCGAGGTCAAAGGCCAGCAGGTTGCCAAAGCCGCTCATCTGACTGCGGGCAACCATCGATTGCGGGTGATCCGCTCGGCCCGGATAGCGCACAGAGCGGGCAGCGGGGTGATCGGCGATGACGTCGGCCAGCACGGCGGCGGTCTCTGTCTGGCGGCGCACCCGCAGGTCCAGGGTCTCCAGGCCCTTGAGCAGCACCCAGGCGTTGAACGGGCTGATCGCCGGGCCGGTGTGGCGCAGGATGTCGCGGTAGCTTTCCTCCATCAGGGCGAAGTCGCCGAGAATCGCCCCGCCAAGCACCCGGCCCTGGCCATCGATATGCTTGGTCGCCGAATAGACGACGATGTCGGCGCCCAGCTGCAACGGCTGCTGGAAGATCGGCGTGGCGAAGACGTTATCGACCACCACCTTGGCGCCAGCCGCGAGAGCGATTTTGCAGACCGCCGCGATGTCGGTGATCTCCAGCAGCGGGTTGGCCGGGCTCTCGACCAGCACGACCTTCGTGTTGGGTCGCATGGCTGCTTCCCAGGCCTTCAGATCGGTGGCGTCGACGAAGGTGGTCTCGACCCCGAAACGCGGCAGCCAGTTGGCCACGATCCAGTTGCAGCTGCCGAACAGGGCGCGGCCCGCCACCAGGTGGTCGCCTGCTTTCAGAAGGCCGGTGAGGGCGACGTGCACGGCCGCCATGCCGCTGGCCACGGCGCGACAGAACTCCGCGCCCTCCAGCAGGGCCAGCCGTTCCTCGAACATCTGGGTCGTGGGGTTGGCGTAGCGGCTGTAGACGAAGCCCGGATCGTCGCCGGCAAAGCGGGCGTCGGCGGCCCCCGCGCTCTCATAGACGAAGCTCTGGGTCAGGTAGATGGGCTCGGAGGTTTCCCCGAACGGGCTGCGGTTCAGGCCGCCGCGGATCAGCTTGGTGGCCGGTTGCCAGGTTTTGGGATCTTCGGCCATGGTCGGGCTCCTTCGCGCGGCCTGCTTGAACCGCATCGCGGCGGCACGGGCAACCCTGCGGGAGCTGACAGGAGCCAACTTCCTTTGATGGGCCTTTCAGCCGGGCTGAAAGGTTGCGCCCGGAGGCCATCGGCCGGATCATCGGCCGCGATGAGCATCACCGATCTCCACGGCCTCACCCTCACCGGCGCCAGCCCCACCGCCGCCGACGCCTACGACCGCGCTGTCGGCGCCTATAACCGCTACGCCGGCGACCCGGTAGCCGAGCTGGACGCGGCCATCGCCGACAGCCCGGGCTTCATTATGGCTCACGTTCTGAAGGGCTATATGCACCTGCTGGGTTCCAATCCGAGGATCGCGCGGGTCGGGGCCTCATGTCGCGAGGTAGTGCGGGAGCTGGCCGGCAGCGCAGGGGAACAGGCCCACATGGCGGCGCTGGGCGCCCTGGTGGATGGCGATATCGCCGCCGCTGCCCGGGCCTTGGAAGACGCGGCCATCGCCCAGCCGCGCGACATCATCGCCCTCCAGATCGGCCAGACCCTCGATTTCCTGCTCGGCGACGCGCGGATGCTGCGTGATCGCATCGGTCGGGCCCTGCCTGCGTGGTCGCGAGATATGCCCGCCTATCACGCCGTCCAGGGCATGCTGGCCTTCGGGCTGGAAGAGACCGGCGCCTACGACCGGGCCGAGGCGGCCGGTCGGCTGGCCCTGGAGCTGGAACCGCGCAACGGCTGGGCCCGCCATGCGGTGGCCCACGTCATGGAGATGCAGGACCGGCGCGAGGAGGGCATTGCATTCATGCGCCAGGATGTGCCGACCTGGACCGACGGCAGCTTCTTCGCAATCCACAACTGGTGGCATACGGCACTGTTTCACCTGGGGTTGGGCGACACCGCCGGCGCCCTGGAGGCCTTCGACGGACCGATTTTTGGCGATCGTTCGGATTTGGCCTTCGACATGGTCGATGCGGCCGGCCTGTTGTGGCGCCTGCATCTGATCCAGGCCGACGTCGGCGACCGCTGGAGAGATCTCGCCGATCTCTATGCCCGCCAGCCCCATGGCCAGTACGCCTTCGACGACGCCCACGCGATGATGGCCTTCGCCGCCACCGGCCGCCAGGGCGAAGCGGCGGCGGTGCTGGCGGCGCTGGGCGAGGCGGCCGGTGGGGCAGGCGACCGCGCCGTGGTCGCTCGCGAAGTCGGACTGCCGGTGGCGTTGGGCATCGACGCCTTCGGGGCTGGCGATTATCGGCGCAGCATCGAACTGCTGCGCGGGGTGCGCGGCGTCGCGGACCGCTTCGGCGGCAGCCATGCCCAGCGCGACGTCATCGACCTGACCCTGATCGAGGCCGCTCGCCG
>JBKJSF010000121.1:0-14590 GCA_046595895.1 Caulobacter sp.
GTGAGGTTTCTCGCCGCCATTTTGTTTCGCCGCCAAGCGTTCCAGTTTGTGACCTGGCGAACCGGTCTAGGTCGCTCTCAGGTCACAAATCACTGTCGCTGTATGTTACCCCCTGCCCCATATGCCGCAATGGGGGCGGGCGGTTCGTCCACATAACCGGGGCTTTGTCGCCCCCTGTCGCGGCGTGTCTTGGGGGTGTAAGCGCATTACAAAACCGCTGCTCTACCATCTGAGCTAAGCCGGCCAACGCCGCGTGATAGCGGGTGCGCCGGTCGTGCGGCAAGCCCCTGCGGATGACAGATCCAAACCTCGTCGGCTTGCGTATCTGACACGACACGGCCGCCTCGCCGTGCGCATCCTCAAGGACACCTTCCATGCGTAGTTTGAAATCCCGCGTTCTCGGCGCGGCTGCCGTGCTTGTTATCGCCGCCAGCGTCACCGCGTGCTCGAAAGAGAGCACAGCGGAAACGACCCAGACCGAAGCCGCTGCGCCTGCGATGGAGCCCGCCGAAGAGCCCGTTGTCATGGTCGGCGGCGCCGCCATGTACCCGACCAAGACCATCGTCGAGAACGCCGCAAACTCGGCCGATCACACCACCCTGGTGGCGGCAGTCACCGCGGCCGGTCTGGGCGAGACGCTCTCAAGCCCGGGTCCGTTCACCGTCTTCGCGCCGACCAACGCGGCCTTCGGCAAACTGCCGGCCGGCACGGTCGAGACCCTGGTCAAGCCTGAAAACAAGGCGACCCTGACCAAGATTCTCACCTACCATGTGGTGGCTGGCAAGATGAGCGCCGCCGACCTTCTGGCGGCTATCGACACCGGCGGCGGCAAGGCGACCCTGACCACCGTGCAGGGCGAAAACCTGACCGCGACCAAGACCGCCAGCGGTGTCGAACTGACCGACTCAAAGGGCGGCAAGGCGATGGTGACTATCGCTGATGTCAACCAGTCAAACGGCGTGATCCACGTCGTCGATACGGTTCTGATGCCCAAATAACCCTGAAGTGCCAGGAGCCTCTTGAAAGGGCGGGCCTGCTCGGGCCCGCCCTTTGTCTTGCCGGCAACCGGCCGCCGGCTTGCGGGTTAGGATGGCGGACCCCAGATTCGGGGTCCGCTCTCGCCACTTGAGGATTCGCCGTGTCCAAGCCCCTGACGATCAATCTGCCCCACGAGTTGGGCAGGGCCGAGGCCCGCAACCGTATCGAGCAGGGTTTTGGCAAGATCGAGCAGCAGCTGGTTGGCGGCGGCCCGGCCAAGGTCGACAAGAGCTGGGTCGGCGACACGATGAACTTTACCGCCGTCGCCATGGGCCAGACTGTCACCGGCGCTCTGCATGTGATGGAGCGGGACATCAGGATCGACATCGTCCTGCCGGGCATCCTGGGCATGCTGGCCGGCAAGGTGAGGGACAAGGTGCAGAAGCAGGGCCAGCTTCTGCTGGAGAAGAAGTAGGCTTCAGTTTTCGGGCCGCGCCCGCGCTCGCCACTTCATGCCGATCGACCAGCAGATCACCCCCACGGCCACCACGCCGATCAGCAGGGTGCAGACGGCGTTGATCTCCGGCGACACGCCAAGCCGCACCTGGCTGTAGACGCGCATCGGCAGGGTGGTGGAGCCCGGGCCGCTGGTGAAGCTGGCGATCACCAGGTCGTCGAGCGACAGGGTGAAGGCGAGCATCCAACCGGCCAGAATCGCAGGGAAAATATTGGGCAGGGTGACTTGCCAGAAGGCCTGGGTCGGGGTCGCGCCGAGGTCCTGGGCGGCCTCCTCCAGGGCGCGGTCGAAGGTCGCCAGGCGCGACTGCACGACCACGACGACATAGGCCATGGTCAGGGTAGTATGGGCCAGGGTGACGGTGAGAAGGCCACGGTCGATCTTCAGGGCCACGAACAGCAGCAGCAGGCTGAGGCCCATGATGACCTCGGGCATGACCAGCGGCGCGTAGCTCATGCCCGAAAGCAGCGTGCGGCCCCGGAAGCGCCCGTGGCGGGTCAGGGCGACGGCGGCCAATGTACCGAGCACCGTCGCCAGGGTGGCGCTGATCAGGCCGATCCTCAGTGTCACCCAGGCGGCGGCCATCAGCTGATCGTTCTGAAACAGCGTGCCGTACCATTTGGTCGAGAATCCGCCCCAGACGGTGACCATCTTGCTGGCGTTGAACGACCAGACGACCAGCAGCAGAATCGGCAGGTAGAGGAAGGCAAAGCCGACCGTCAGGCTGATCAGGTTGAAGGGGGAGGGGCCGCGCCTCATCGGCCCGCCTCAATGGCCTTCACCTGCTGGCGCTGGTAGAGGACGATGGGGATCACCAGGGTCAGCAGCAGGATCACCGCCACCGCCGAGGCGAAAGGCCAGTCGCGGTTGGCGAAGAACTCCATCCAGATCGAGCGGCCGATCATCAGCGAGCCGGGACCGCCCAGCAGGTCGGGGATGACGAACTCTCCAACCATGGGGATGAAACATAGCAATGAGCCGGCGACGACACCGGGGATCGAGAGCGGAAAGGTGACCTGCCAGAAGCTCTTCCACGGCGGCGAGCCGAGGTCAGCGGCGGCCTCCAGCAGTGTGTCGTCAAGCTTTTCGAGCACGGCGTAGAGCGGCAGCACCATGAAGGGCAGGTAGCTGTAAACCAGGCCGATCTGCACCGCGGCGGGGGTGTAGAGGAGGTCGGTCGGCGGGATGCCGAGGAGGCCAAGGCCGGCGTTAAGCAGGCCCTCGGGCTTGAGGATGCCGACCCAGGCGTAGACCCGTATCAGGAAGCTGGTCCAGAACGGCAGGATGACCAGCATCAGCAGCAGGCCGCGGGTCGATGGTTTGCAGCCGGCCATGCCGTAGGCCATCGGATAGCCGATCAGCAGGGCCAGGACCGTGCCCTCTGCGGCGAATCTCAGGCTGGAGAGGTAGGACCTGGCGTAGAGGCTATCGCTGCCCAACTGCCTGTAGGTGTCGAAGTCGAGGGCGGCGAAGAAGGCCTTGAGGCCGTCGATGCCGGCGCTCCAGTCGATCCGCGGCGCATAGGGCGGGATGGCCAGGGCGCTGTCGGACAGCGACAGCCGGAAGACCAGCAGGAAGGGCAGGGCGAAGAAGACCAGCAGCCAGGCGTAGGGGATCAGCGCCGATGGCTTTGGCCATCTGCCTGAGGCCTTGGGCGTCTTCACGACGCCAGCACCACGCCGGCGTCGTCGGCGAAGGTCACCCAGACCTTGTCGTCCCAGCCGATGGGCCGCTCGACGATGCGGCTGGCGTTGGCGCGCGCGACGCGGATCAGTTTTTCGCCCGGCAGCTCGACGATGTAGTTGGTCCAGTCGCCGGTGTAGCCGATGTCCCAGATCTCGCCGGAGAGGACGTTGTGGGTCCCGGCCGGCGGGGCCTCCAGGCTGATGCGCATCTTCTCGGGGCGGACGGCGAGGTTCACCGCCGTGCCGGCCGGCGGGCAGTCGTCGTCGAGGACGTAGAAGCCGTCCGGGGCGCCGGCGGCCGACAGGCGGGCCATCGGGTGTTCGATGGCCGAGACCTTTGTGTCGAACAGGTTCACGTCGCCGAGGAATTCGGCGACGTAGCGGCTGGCCGGGGTTTCGTAGACCTCCTCGGGGCGGCCGATCTGGGCGATCTGGCCCTCGCGCATGACGGCGATGCGGTCGGCCATGACCATGGCCTCCTCCTGGTCGTGGGTGACGATCAGGAAGGTCATGCCGAGTTCCACCTGCAGGTCCATCAGCTCGAACTGGGTCTCTTCGCGCAGCTTCTTGTCGAGGGCCCCGAGCGGCTCGTCGAGCAGCAGCATCTGGGGTTTGCGGGCCACGGCGCGGGCCAGGGCGACGCGCTGTTTCTGGCCGCCGCTGAGCTGGTCGGGCTTGCGACGGGCGAAGGGCCGCAGTTTCACCAGGTCCAGCATCCCGACGACGCGGGCGGCGATCTCGGCTTTTGGCAGGCCGTCCTGCTTGAGGCCGAAGGCGATGTTCTGCTCAACGGTCAGGTGCGGAAAGAGGGCGTAGGACTGGAACATCATGTTGACCGGCCGCTGATGTGGCGGGATGCCCCTGAGATCCTGGCCGGCCAGGGTGATGGTCCCGGCGTCCGGCGTCTCGAACCCGGCCAGCATGCGCATCAGGGTGGTCTTGCCGCAGCCCGAGGGGCCAAGCAGGGCGAAGAACTCGCCGGGATAGATATCCAGCGACACGTCATTGACCGCCAACTGGTCGCCGAATCGCTTGCTCACGCCCTGGAAGCGGACCAGCGGCGTGGCGGCCGGGTCGTTCCACGGCGCGAAGGTCGAGCGCACCGACCCGATGTTCAGCCGCTTGCCGGCGCCTTTCGTCGGCCGGCTCCTGCCCGTCGTCATTGGCCGGTGGTCACCTTGGTCCACTCGCGGTTGACGATCTTGACCAGCGCCTGGTCCTTGGTCGTCGTCACGAACAGGCGCTGGAAGACCTCCGGCGTCGGATAGACGTTGGGGTCATCACGGACCTCGGCGTTGACCAGCCTCGTGGCCGCCTGGTTGGCGTTGGCGTAGTTGGTCGAGTTGGAGGCGCGGGCGATGATCTCCGGCCGCAGCATGAAGTCGAGGAACCTGTAGGCTGCCTCCGGGTTCGGCGCGTCGGCGGGGATGGTGAAGACGTCGAACCACACCTGGCTGCCTTCCTTGGGGATGAAATAGCCGACCACGCCGCCCTTCTTGGCTTCGTCGGCGCGGTCGCGGGCCTGCAGGATGTCGCCGCTGTAGCCGACCACCACGCAGGCGTCGCCGTTGGCCAAGGCCTCGATGTATTCGCTGCTGTGGAACTTGCGGACGTAGGGTCGCAGCTTGAGCAGCATCGCCGTCGCCGCCTCATAGTCGGCCGGATTGGTCGAATTGGAGTCCTTGCCCAGATAGTGCAGGGCGACAGCGTACATGTCCTCCGACGCATCGAGGAAATAGACGCCGCAGTCTTTCAGCTTGGCAAGGTTCTTCGGATCGAACACCACCGCCCAGCTGTCGAGCGCCACGCCCGGCAGGCGCTTTTCGACCTCGGCCTTGTTGTAGCCGACACCCATCGTGCCCCACATGTAGGGGATGTTGTACTTGGCGCCCGGGTCGAACGGCTCCATGCGGGCCATCAGGTCGGGCCACAGGTTCTTGCGGTTCGGCAGCCTGGCGAAGTCCAGCGGCTGGATGGCCTTGGCGGTGATGTAGCGCGGCAGATTGTGGTTCGACGGGGTGACGATGTCGTAGCCGGCGCCGCCGGTCAGGACCTTGGTCTCCAGGACCTCGTTGGAATCGAAGGTGTCGTAGACCACCTTGATGCCGGTCTCCGCAGTGAACTCCTCGAGCAGCTTGGGGTCGATGTAATCCGACCAATTGTAGATTTTCAGCGTCTCGGTCTTGGCCTTGCCGGCTTCACAGCCCGCCAGACCCAGAACCGCCATCCCTGCCACGGCCACGGCCAACCGCCGCGTCATCGACCCAAGCATCGCGCCCTCCGCAAAACATCCCTTCGGCAATGTTTACAAGCGCGGAGGCCGACAAGTTAAGCGGTTTCGCCGGATGGCTGTCATTCACCCGCGACCTCGCCTATATCCGCGCCCCATGACGCGCGTTCTGATCACCTCCGCCCTGCCGTACATCAACGGCATCAAGCACCTGGGCAACCTGGCCGGCTCGCAGCTGCCGGCCGACGTCTTCGCGCGCTTCAAGCGGGCCCAGGGGGCCGAGGTCCTGTACATCTGCGCCACCGACGAGCATGGCACTCCGGCCGAACTGGCCGCCGCCGAGGCCGGCCAGGATGTGCGGACCTATTGCGACGAGCAGCACCTGCTGCAGCACGACATCAGCCGTCGGTTCGGCCTGTCCTTCGATTGGTTCGGCCGCAGCTCCAACCCGCCCAACCACCGTCTGACCCAACACTTTGCCCAAGTGCTGGAGTCGAAGGGGCTGATCGAAGAGCGCACGGACAAGCTTGTTTACTCGATAGATGATCGCCGCTTCCTGCCCGACCGCTATGTCGAGGGGACGTGCCCGCACTGCGGCTTCGAGAAGGCGCGTGGCGACCAGTGCGACAACTGCGGCAACCTGCTGGACCCGGTCGATCTGATCAACCCGTACAGCAAGATCTCCGGCTCGCGGAACATCGAGGTTCGCGACACCAACCATCTCTACCTGCGGCAAACCAAACTGGAGGGCCGCATCCGCGCCTGGGTCGACGCTAACAGCGCCAACTGGCCGCTGCTGACCAAATCCATCGCCTACAAGCACCTGGACGAGGGGCTGATCGACCGTGGCATTACTCGCGACCTCGAATGGGGCATCCCGGTGGTCAAGGATGGCCTGCCGCGCCCCGGTTTCGAGAGCAAGGTCTTCTACGTCTGGTTCGATGCGCCGATCGAATACATCGGGGCCACCGTCGAGTGGGCCGAGTCCGAAGGGACCGACTGGGAGCGCTGGTGGCGCACCGACAAGGGCGCGGACGACACCGAGTACGTCCAGTTCATGGGCAAGGACAACGTCGCCTTCCACACCGTCAGTTTCCCGGCCACCATTCTGGGCAGCGAGGAGCCTTGGAAGACAGTCGACCGGCTAAAGGCCTTCAACTGGCTCAACTGGTACGGCGGCAAGTTCTCGACCAGCGAAAAGCGTGGCGTGTTCATGGACCAGGCGCTGGAGCTGCTGCCGCCGGATATGTGGCGCTGGTACCTGACGGCGAACGCGCCGGAGGGCAGCGACACCGCCTTCACCTGGGAGCAGTTCCAGTCGGCGGTGAACAAGGACCTTGCCGATGTGCTGGGCAACTTCGTCAACCGCATCGCCAAGTTCGCCGAGAGCAAGTTCGCAGGCGTTGTGCCGGAGGGCGGTGAAGCGGGTGAACTCGAAGCCAAGCTCTACGCCGATGTCGACGCCGGCATCGCCGACCTGACGGCGCAACTGCAGGCCATCGAGGTCCGCAAGGCGGCGCAGGCGCTGCGGGCCCTGTGGGTGCTGGGCAACGAGTACCTGCAGGTCGCGGCGCCATGGACGGCGATCAAGACTGACCCGGTGCGGGCGAGCGTGGTGGTGCGCACGGCGCTGAACCTGGCGGCGCTGTACGCCCGGCTGTCGGCGCCGTTCATTCCGTTCGCGGCGGAGAAGATCGCCGAGGCCTTCAATCAGGGTTGGCCGCTGGCCTGGCCGACGGACGGGGCGGCGGTGGAACTGGATCGCCTGCCGGTCGGCCAGACGATCCGAGCGCCGGACGTGCTGTTCAAGAAGATTGAGGACGAGCAGGTCGCTGAGTGGACCGAGCGGTTCAAAGGCGCCCAGGCCTGATCCCTTCTCCCGGCAAGCGGGAGAAGGGCGCAGCCTTATCTGAACCGCCACGCCTCTTCCGCCGCCCGCCGCAGCGCCCGGCTCTTGTGCAGGGTCTCTTCGTATTCCGCGTCCGCTTCGCTGTCGGCGACCACGCCGCCGCCGGCCTGGACGTAGAGCCTGCCGTCCTTGACCAGCCCGGTGCGCAGCACGATGCAGGTGTCCACAGAACCATCGGCCCCGAAGTAGCCCACCGCCCCGGCGTAGGTCAGGCCGCGCTTGACCAGCTCCATCTCGTCGATGATCTCCATCGCCCGCACCTTCGGCGCGCCCGACAGGGTGCCGGCGGGGAGGGCGGCCATCAGCACATCGACGGGGTCGAGGCCATCCGGCGCGTCGCCCTCGACGTTGGAGACGATGTGCATGACGTGGCTGTAGCGCTCGATGAAGAAGCTCTGGGTGACGCGCACCGCCGGGCCCCCTCCTGCATCCTTTGGGCCGGTCGGCTCGATGTCGTTGCGGCCGTCCTCGCGAAGGCGGGCGACGCGGCCGACATCGTTGCGGCCCAGATCCAGCAGCATCAGGTGCTCGGCTCGCTCCTTGGGATCGGCCAGCAGCTCGGCTTCGAGGGCCGCGTCCTCTTCCGGCGTGGCGCCGCGCGGGCGGGTGCCGGCGATGGGGCGGATGGTGATCTTGTTGTCGCGCAGCCGGACCAGGATTTCGGGGCTGGAACCGACCAGCTGGAAGGGCCCGAAGTTCAGGTAGAACAGGAAGGGCGAGGGGTTGGTTCGGCGCAGGGAACGGTAGAGGGCGAAGGGCTGGCCCGGATAGGGCGCGCTGAAGCGGTGGCTGGGCACCACCTGGAAGATGTCGCCAGCCTCGATGTAGTCGCGGCAACGATCGACGATCTTCCCATAATCGGCGCGGCTGACGCCCGGCTCGAAGGCGAGCTCGCCGGCGGTCATGACCGGTCCGGGGGTGGGCATCGGGCCTGCCAGGTCAGCAAGCACTTCGCTGAGCGTGGCATGTGCTTCGTCCCAGGCCTGTTTCGCCGTCACGCCAACGCGGGGCCGCGCGGGGGCGACCAGCAGGATCTCCTGGGCGATGGCGTCGAACACGGCAACCACCGACGGTCGGATCATTATGCCGTCGGGCAGGTCCAGAGGATCGGGATTGACGTTCGGCAGGCGTTCCACCAGCCGCACCATGTCGTAGCCGATGGCCCCGAACACCCCGGCGCTCGGCGGCGGCAGGCCGGCCGGCAGCTCGATGCGGGAAGCGGCGACCAGGTCGCGCAGGCTGTCCAGGGCCCCGCCGTCCTGGGGCGTGAAGCGACCGGCCTCGATATCGTCGCCGACCGCGATCTCCGCCTGGTCGCCCCGGCAGCGCCAGACCAGGTCCGGCTTCATGGCGACGATGGAATAGCGGCCGCGCCAGGCGCCGCCCTCGACGCTTTCGAACAGGAAGGCGTAGGGGCGGGCGCGAGCGATCTTCAGATAGGCCGAGACCGGCGTCTCGAGGTCGTCGATCAGCCGCGTCCAGACAACCTGCGGCCGTCCGCCGTCCCAGGCCGCCGCAAACGCTTCAAAAGAGGGTTCGGGGGCGGCCTGCGGGGTCACTTGGCCTTGGCGTCCTTCTTGGCGTCCTTGGCGTCGTCCTTCTTCTCGGCATAGGCCTTCGGGTCGAGGCCGAGGGCCTTGATGGCGCGGTCGCGGTTGGACTTGGGCTTGATGGTGTCCTTGGCATAGGTGCGGATGGCGGCGTCGATGTCCTGGAAGATGCCGCGAGCGAAATTCCCGCGACCCATCTCGGTAGCTTGAGCAACTTCCGAGATCTGGCCGGGACGGACTGCGCCTATCTTGCCGACCGCCAGACCCTGGCCCTGCACGCCGATGCTGAACACCTGACCGGTGGCGCCGTTGAAGATGGTCTGCAGCATCTCACCGCCCAGCGCCTGTTGCGCCTGGGCGCCCTGGCGGGTCATCCTCGGCGACTTGACCAGCTGGTAGCCGCTGGAGGCGGCGACCGCCTCGACGCTCTCGCCCTTGCGAACGCGGTCCGACAGCGCCTTGGCGCGAGCCTGCATCATCTGGCCCTGCTTGCGGGCGATCAAGGCCTTGGACAGGTCGGCGCGGACCATGTCCAGCGCCGGCGGAGCGGGCGCAATGATCTTCTCGACGCGGACGGCGAACTGATCGCCGGCCGTGATCTCGATCAGGGCGCTGTCCGATCCGGCCGCCGTGGCGAAGGCGGTCTCGAGGACTTCCTTGCTGACGCCGGGGACGGGCCTGTCCAGCGCATCGGTTCCCTTGGCGTTGACCGGGCCGAGGGTAACGACCGTGGCGCCGACCTTGCCGGCCGCCTGGGCCAGGGAGGCGCCTTCGCTGTGGGCCTTGTCCCAGGCCTGGGCCTGTTCGTAGGCCTTGGTGGCGGTCGCCGACTTGATGACGTCGGCTTCCAGCGCGGCGCGGTGCTCTTCCAGGGTCGCCACGCGGGCGGCGGTGACCTTGGTGACCTTGATCACCGACTGGCCGAGTTCGCCCTGCAGGGCGCCGCTGACGCCGCCGGACGGCAGCCGGAAGGCGGCGTCGGCCACGGCCTTATCGAAGATGGCCGATTTGGGCTTGTCGGTGTTGCTGACGACGCTCGCGCCGACGGCCTTGGCGATCACGGCCGGATCCTCGCCCTTGTTCAGGCGTCCGGCGACGGTGGCGGCCTGGCCGGCGTTCTTGACCGGAATCTGCACGAAGCTGCGCAGCTCGGGCGCCGACAGCGAGTCCTTGCGGAAATCGAAGCGCTTCTGGACCTCGGCCGGGTCGGCGGTGACCTTGCCCTGGAATTCGGCGGCATTGAAACGGACCAGCTGGATGACGCGCATCTCGGGGCGCATCAGGCGGGCGGCATTTTCCTTCAGGAAGGCCTGCATCTCCGCATCGGTGGGGGGCGGGATGGCGCCGACGCTCTGCGGGGTGACGATGAAGTAGTCGACGTCACGCTCTTCCAGCGCATAGGCGCCCTGCAGCGCCGAATAGATGCGCGGAACCTCGAGGCCGGCCTGCATGGCGCCGAGGAACTGGGCCTCGATGATCGAGCCGCCGAGCGCCTTGCGGTATTGCGCGGGGGTCAGGCCGTTTTCGCGCAACAGCCCCTCAAAGGCATCCTGGCGCAGGTCGCCGGTTAGTTCATCGAACAGGCCGGGGTACTGCGACAGGTGCTGTTTCATTGCGTCGTCGATCAGCGAGTCAGGCGCGGTGAGGCCTAGCTTGGTGAACATGGCGTTGACCGCCTCGGTGTTCATCAGCTCTTCCAGGGCCTGCTTTTCCAGGCCGTTCTTGACCGCGTCTTCGTAGGAGATCTGCTGCTGATACTGCTGCTCGGCGCCCTTCTTCATGCGGTCGAAGATGGTCTTGAATTCGACGGGGCTGACTTCGTTGGGGCCGGCCTTGATCACCCAGGTCCCGCCGCCGGCGCTGCTGAGGGCGCCGAAGGGGTCGGTGCCCAGGCCGAGGAAGGCCAGGCAGATGACGAGCAAGCCCAGGATCCCGGCGGCGAACCAGGACTTCATGAGCTTCTTGATGGTGACGAGCATCGGGTCTTTTGAACCTTTGAGACGGGCGGCGCGCGAGGCCGTGAACGGCGGGTATAGTCGGCCCGTAACGGAGCAGGCAAGCGCGGCGGATTGTTGGCGTGACATCGGCGCCCGGCGGGGCTAGTTGCGGCCAACCAATTTCGCAGGAGCCTGCCCGCGCATGACCGCCGCCCGCCCGCTGATCGCCGGAAACTGGAAGATGAACGGGCTGGCCCTGGCGCTGGACGAGGCGCGAGCCGTTTCGGCGGCTATCGACGCCCTTCCGCCGGCCTGCCGGGTGGCGCTGTGTCCGCCGGCCACGCTGGTTCATCGGATGGCCGAACTGCTCACCGGGACGGGGGTCGAGGTCGGCGGACAGGACTGCCGGGCGGAGCTGAACGGGGCCTTCACCGGCGATGTGGCGGCCGAGATGCTGGTCGACGCGGGGGCCAAGCTGGTCATTCTCGGCCACTCCGAGCGCCGGGCCGGCCATGGCGAGACCGACCCCCTTGTGGCGGCCAAGGCGGAGGCGGCCTTGCGGGCGGGCATGGAGCCCATCGTCTGTGTCGGCGAGACCCTGCAACAAAGGGAGGCCGGCGAGACCTTGAGCGTCGTCACCGGCCAGGTCCGTGGCAGCCTGCCGGCCGTCCTGGCCGGCAAGGCCTTCGCGGTGGCCTATGAACCTGTCTGGGCCATCGGCACAGGCCTGACCCCTACCCTGGCGCAGATCGAGGAGGTGCATGTCGCCATCCGCGAGACCCTGGTCGCGGTGTTTGGCGAGGCGGGCCTAGTCCCGCCGATTCTCTACGGCGGCTCGGTGAAACCGTCGAACGCGGCGGAAATCCTGCGGGCCCGCGAGGTCGGCGGGGCCCTGGTCGGCGGCGCCTCGCTAAAGGCGGCGGACTTCCTGGGGATCGTGACGGCGGCTTGAGGCTTTGGGGCCTAAGCCGCCTCCAAGGCCCTGTCGATCGCCTTGCAGAGCCGCTCTGGGACGTCGGCTCCGGAGATGGCGACCTTGCCTGCGAAGATGGTGAAGGGCACGCCGCTGACGCCGGCTTGATGGGCCTGGATGTGTTCGCGGGTGACGGCGTCCCTGTCGGTCCCTTCGGCCAGGGCTTGAAGGACCACCTGCTTTTCCATGCCGATGGCCCCAGCGATGTCGGCCAGCACGAGCGGATCGCCAATGTCGCGCAGCTCGACGAAGTAGGCCTGCATGATGGCTTCCAGCGCCTGACGCTGCAGCCCGACCGTCTGGGCCCAGCGGATGACGCGGTGGGCGGCGTTGGTGTTGGGCGAGACCGGGATCTCGGCCAGTTTCAGCTTCAGGCCGACGCTGGCTGCCTCGTTGTCGAGGGTTTCCAGTGCGGCGGCGCGGCGCTCGGCATCGGGGAACTTGGCGGCCATATAATTGGCGCGGTCGACGCCTTCCTCGGGGATGGCCGGGTCCAGCTGAAAGGGGCGCCACATCACCTCGACCGGCACGTCCGGCCGCATGGCCAGGGCCAGTTTCAGACGCTCCCAGCCGATGTAGCACCAGGGACAGACGACATCGGCGATGAAGTCGATCTTCAGGGGCTCGCCCCCGTGGGGCTTAGCGGCGGGTGTGTCTGTCATCCGGCTTCCCGTTGCAGCGCCCGGGCCGCGGCCCGCTCCAGGGCGGTGGCGGCGTTCTCGGCGCGTTCGATTTGGGCGACGCCGATGTCGAAATCGACCGTGAAGGGGGTCTTGCCCTCGCCGGCCTCGAAGGCGGTGCAGGCGATGACGGCGGCGATCCGTTCAGCGGCGGAACGGGCCGCGGCCTGGGGGGTGCCGGGCAGGGCCAGGGCGAAGACCTCGGGACCCAGGCGGGCGGCGGTGTCCTCGGCCCGGATCAGGCGGCCGATCATCGAGCCGATCTGCGGAATGGCCCGGTCCAGCCAGCCGCCGGCCCGGGCCGAACTGACCTCGGCCCGTTCGGAGAGGCGCAGGACGCAGACGCTCATCGGCCGGTTCCGGGTGCGGGCCGCCTGGGTCAACCGCACCAGGTGGGCGGCGAACAGGTCGCGGGTGAACAGGCCGGTGGCGGCGTCCATCAGGCCGGACGAACGGGCCTTTTCCAGCGCCCGGCGGATGGCGGTCTGGCGGCGATAGCTGCGGGCCAGCTCGATGACCCGTTTGGCGGTCTCGGTCTCCGGGGTTTCCGGCGAGGCGACATCGGACACCCCGCGATGGAAGGCCTCCGACGTCGTTACATAGGAATCGGCCGCCATGTAGAGCAGGGCGGGGATGTGGTAGAGGCGGGTGTTGCGCCGCATGCCGGCGGCGATTGACAGCGCCTCGGCCTGGTTGTCGCCGGCCCACAGCACCACCGAATCGAAGGCCCGCTCATGCAGGTAGTCGAAGGCGGTGAAGGCGGTGAAGGCCCCGACCACATCGGCCCCGCCGCGCGCCAGGGCGTTGCTGAGGGCCAGGAACTGCGGGGCCGGCTCGCCGACCGCCAGCACGCGATAGGGGCCGGGCGACTGCTCGGGCAGTTCCAATCGGCGACCCTTGTCGGCGAAGGTTTCAAGCCGAAGCTCGAACTCCTCCTCGGCGATCGCCATCCGCACCAGGCTTTCCAGCCGCAGCACGGCCTGGGCCGGGTGAAGGGGCGGGGCCAGGGTCAGGTCGAAGGCGAAGCTGTCAAGCTGGGGATCGGGATCGCCGATGGCGATGACCGGCAGCCGGCGCGGGGCACAGGCTGCCTTCAAACGTCGCGCGAGGGTCAGGGCGTCGGCCCCGCCGCTGGCGGTATCGACGATGGCGGCTTCGATCTGCAGGTCGCCGAGCGCGGCGAGCGCAGCGTAGGGTCCACGCGCCGTGATGGTGCGCCAGCCAAGCCGGTCCAACCCCTCGGCCAACGGCCCGGCCAGCGCGTCGTCGCGCGCCACGATCAAAATCCGGGCCTGAACCGTCAACCTGTCACCCTTGATCGGACGCGCCCCCGCGGGCGTCCAGATTCGTCACACAAGCGAGTACAATAGCAAAGCCGGGGCGCGGAGATAGCGGGGCTTTTCGTCATGGAGTCGCAGGCCTGGCTCCCGGGCGACGCGCCCGGTCTCCAGAATCACCGACGTTGCGCTCCCGGCCCTTACACCCCAGCTATGGCGTGGCCGCCAGCGTGGTGCTAGAGGGGCCGCTTCATTTCGCGGGCCCCGTTCGCCTGCTCCGACAAGAGACCAAGCCACCGTGCCGCAATTCATCACCATCGCCCTGCTGTGCATCAACATCATCGTCGCCGCCCTGCTGATCGGCGCGGTGCTGCTCCAGAAGTCCGAAGGCGGGGCGCTGGGCATGGGGGGCGGCGGCTCGTCGAACTTCATGAGCGCCCGGGGCACCGGCGACCTGCTGACGCGGATCACCTGGATCCTGTTCGGGCTGTTCCTGACCATTTCCATCACCCTGACCCTGATCGCCGCCGCGAGCCGGCCGCAGGCCGCGGGCAGCAACATTAAGGTCGATCCGAACGCGCCGATCCCGAAGAGCTCGACCCTGCCCACCGGCGACCCGAGCAATTTCAATCCGGCCATCGGCGCGGCCCCGGCCCCCGTTACTCCGACCGGCAATCCCATCCTGTCGACCGACACCCCGGCGCCCATCACGGCTCCGTCGGAAAAGAAATAGCGGTCATCAACAGGTTCTGAAGGTTCGCGGGGCGCGCTCCTCGCGAATCTCGCCTATATCTGACCTCCCATGGCCCGGTACATTTTCATCACCGGCGGCGTGGTCTCTTCCCTTGGAAAAG
>JBKJSF010000240.1:0-29245 GCA_046595895.1 Caulobacter sp.
GGCGGCCGGTTTCCGGGTGGACGGCGAACTGGACATTGGAGCCGCCGGTTTCAACGCCGATCTCGCGGAGGACCGCGATCGAGGCGTTGCGCATGATCTGGTATTCCTTGTCGGTCAGCGTCAGGGCCGGTGCGACCGTGATCGAGTCGCCGGTGTGGACGCCCATCGGATCGATGTTCTCGATCGAGCAGACGATGATGCAGTTGTCCTTCTTGTCGCGGACAACCTCCATCTCATACTCCTTCCAGCCCAGCACGCTCTCCTCGATGAGGACCTCGGTGGTGGGGGAAAGGTCGAGCCCGCGCTCGACGATCTCCCGGAATTCCTCGACATTGTAGGCGATGCCGCCGCCGGTGCCGGCAAGCGTGAAGCTCGGCCGGATGATGGCCGGCAGGCCGACGAAGTCCAGGCCGGCCAGCGCCTCGTCCATATTGTGGGCGGCGTGGGACTTGGGCGATTCCAGGCCCAGCTCATCCATGGCGTTGCGGAACTTCTGGCGGTCCTCAGCCTTGTCGATGACTTCCGCATTGGCGCCGATCATCTCGACGCCGTACTTCTCGAGCACCCCCATGGCCTCAAGCGCCAGGGCGGTGTTCAGCGCCGTCTGGCCGCCCATGGTCGGCAGGAGGGCGTCGGGCCGTTCCTTCTCGATGATCTTGGCGACCATCTGCGGGGTGATCGGCTCGATGTAGGTCGCGTCGGCCACGTCCGGGTCGGTCATGATGGTGGCGGGGTTGGAGTTAACCAGGATGATCCGGTAGCCCTCGGCCCGCAGCGCCTTGCAGGCCTGGACGCCCGAATAGTCAAACTCGCAGGCTTGGCCGATGACGATGGGGCCGGCGCCGATGATCAGGATGGACTTGATGTCGGTGCGTTTGGGCATGCGGTTCTTCTTCGTCCAGTCGCGCACAAGGGCGGTCGCGCCAGTGCGCGCCCGTCCCCCTGTGGTTCTCATTCAGGCTAAGGCGCCCGTTTAGAGGGGGGAGGGGGGTAGGGCAAGCGTTGATCCGCCCCCGGTCATCGCCCACAAAGGGCACAGGGAGACAACGCCATGAAAACCGCCGCCTTCGCCGCCGTCCTGACCCTTTGCCTGGCCCTGCCGGTGGTCGCCCAGGCCCCCGAGGCGCATGTCCTGGGCAGCTATGAGACCACCAACACCGGCCAGCCGATTCTCTTGGCCCAGGGCCCGCTGACCCTGACCGTCACCCGCGCGACGATCGCCGCCGGGACCAGCCTGCCGGTCCACAAGCACCCCTTCCAGCGCTACGCCTACGTCGAATCCGGCAGCATCCAGGTGCGCAACCTCGACACTGGCACGGCCGTCGAGTTCAAGCCCGGCTCCACCATCGTCGAGGCCCGCGACCAGTGGCACACCGGCACGGCGCTGGGGACGAAGCCGGTGGTCCTGCTGGTCATCGACCAGACGCCGCCGGGGCAGGCGAACATGGTGCGGAAGGAGCCATGAGCGGCCGCACCGACGCCGGCTGAGCGGGAAGGAAGTGTGTCCCCTCTGCCTCGCCAGCCGCTCTCGGCCGGGTTCATATCGTTCCGCCGTTGGCGATCTTGATGGAGACGAAGGAAAACACCGCCGTTCCGATGGCCATCAGCAGGGTGAAGACCCCCAGCACCCAGGCCGCCGTCAGCTTGACCGCGCCGCTGCCGCTGTCGCGGGCCCGCAGGTAGATCTCCAGCACGGCCAGAGGCAGCAGGTAGCAGCCGAAGGTCCACACCAGGAAGGCCGTGCCGTTGACGCCTTTCAGGCCGATCCCCTTGCTGAACATCATCCACACCACGAACCCCACCCGCGTGAACCACTGGGCGTTGGAGACCAGGTACAGCCGCAGCGCCCAGCGCCGGTGGGCGACAAAGTTCCGCCCCCGCGCCTGGCGGTAGGCGAGGGCGGCGAAGGCCAGGATCAGCACGGCGTTGCCGGTGATCGCCCAGTGGCTGATCTTCTCCGGCTCGGGCGACCGCAGCCAGATCAGCCCCAGGCCGGTGAGGCTGAGCGACACGGCGGTGATCAGGAACACCCGGCCGTTCCAGCGGTGGAACCTCGGCCAGCGGGCCCGGACCTGCGGCATGACCTGCAGCGCCCCGCCGAAGGCGATCACCCCGGCCAGCAGGGCGTGCGCCCCGAAGGTCAGGTTGCCAATCAGGTCCCCCGCCCGGTAGGCATTGTGCAGCATACGGTTGCGGGACCAGGCCTCGAAGTCGCCGGTCAGGGTCGAGGGGCCGTAGAAGCCGGCGATATAGGCCAGGAACAGCCACTGGCCGACCAGGGCCACGGCCAGCCAGACGCCGGCGGTGCGGACAAGAATCTGGTCGGGGGAAACGGGTTTACGCGGCACGGCAACGGCAAGGGTCAAGGCTATGGTCCTCTACTCCGGCTGAGGCTATCCATCGGGCCGGACTTGGACATGACGCCAGGCATCAAAAGCATGACCGCAGAGTTCACCGTCGGCGCCGGCTTCGCGCGCGGCCTGCTGGACTTCGCCGTCCGCAAGGGCGCGTCACGCGGGGCTTTGCTGGCGGCGGCCGGGCTCGAGGCGGCGGCGCTGGAGGACATGACCCGCCGCGTGCCGTTTCGCGCCTATGTCGCCCTGGTCCGCGCCGCCAAGGCCCAGACCGGCAATCCGGCCCTGGCCCTCCACTACGGCGAGCAGGTCGATATCTCAAAGGTCTCCATCGTCGGCCTGCTCGGCCAGGCGGGGGCGACGATGATCGAGGGCTTCATCCAGCTGAACCGTTTCGTCCGCCTGATCGTCGAGACGGCCAACGGCGGCAACGGCGAGCGTTTCCAACTGGTTCGCGACCGCCAGGGCGTCTGGGTGGTCGACGCCCGGCTGAACCCGGACGCCTTCCCGGAACTGACCGAGTCCGCCTTCGCCCAGCTGGTCTGCGGCCCCCGCCGCCACGGCCAGCCCGAGACCCTGAAGGCGGTCCACTTCACCTTTCCGGCTCCGGCCTACGCCGCCGAGTTCGACCGCATCTTCCGCGTGCCGGTGGTGTTCGGCGCCCGCCGCAACGCCTTCCTGGTCGAGGAGCGCCTGTTCGCCAGGCCGGTCGCCCTGCTGCCGGGCTATGCCGGCGACCTGTTGACCGAGCGGGCCCGGACCGAACTGGAGGCGTTGGACAGCTCCAAGTCGGCTCGGGGCCGGGTCGAGGCGGTGCTTGGCCCGATGATCCGCGCCGGCCAGCCGACCATGGACGCGGTCGCCGATGCCCTGAAGATCAGCCGCCAGCGGATCTACCGCCAGCTCCGCGCCGAGGGGACCAGCTTCGACCGGGTGCTAGACGGCCTGCGCCAGCAGCTGGCGATGGAATACCTTGGCGAGCGCAATGCCTCGGTAAACGAGACCGCCTACCTGCTCGGCTTCTCCGATCCGGCGGCGTTTTCGCGAGCCTTCAAGCGCTGGACGGGGTCCAGCCCGAAGTCGGTCAGAGGTAGCTGAGCCACCAGTCCCGCCGCCGCCGCTTCAGATCGCCCCACCAGCGGCAGACCGGATAGAGCGCCACCAGCACGATCGCCCACACGAGATAGACCACCCACAGCGAATGACCCCAGCCGCTCTCGATCAACGGTTGCGGGTTGCCCATGAAGCCGATGAAGACTTGGGCCGGATAGCCGGTCGCCAGGCCGACCCCGAGCATGATGGCGTGGCCCAGGAAGATGTGCAGCACGTAGAAGGCCAGCGGCGCGCGGCCGTAGACCAGCAGCACATCGGCGAACCAGCCCTTGGCCTTTTCCAGGTGCGGCAGCAGCAGCAGGGCTGGCCCCAGGGTGATCAGAAGATAATTCAGGGAAGGCGGATACTTGGCGACGTTGAACAGGGCGAAGCCGTCCCGCAGCACACCGGGCTGATCGCTCCAGGGGCCCGGATTGCCGTAGAGGTTGAACCCCCGCAGCACCGCGAACAGGCCGACCATGGCAAGACCGGTGGCGGTCAGGATCCGCGCGCGCCGGGCCGGCTCCGTCTGGAACACCGGCGCCAGGCCGTAGCCGAAGGCCATCACGCCCAGCCAGGGCAGGACGGGATAGCCGATAAAGACGGGGGCGACGAACCCGGGCTCGTGGATGACATTCCACAGGGGCGCCCAGGCTTCGAAGTCGGCGGCCTTGATCCCGTCCAGCAGGTTGTGCCCGGCGATAATCGCCACGCCGATGGCCAGCACCGCCCGGCCGGGCAGCCAGACCAGGCCGGCCATCAGGATCATGCTGACCCCGATGGCCCAGATGACGATCAGCCCGATACCGTCGAACGAGAAGTTCCAGCCGAAGTTGATCAGCGTCACTTCCAGCACCACCAGCCAGAGGCCGCGGGTCAGCAGGAACCAGGACAGCGCCTTGGCGTCCTTGCCGTTGTAGCCCTGCAGGAAGGCGCTCATCCCGGCCAGCAGGATGAAGGTCGGGGCGCAGAAATGGGTCACCCAGCGGGTCAGGTAGAGGGCGAGGTCGGTCTTGGCCGGATCCAGCGGGTCCATGATCCAGGCCTTGTCGTGGAAGAAGTCCCGCACGTGATCGAGCGCCATCAGCACGATGACCGCGCCGCGCAGCATGTCGATGGAGGCCAGCCGCTGCTTGGCGGGCGGTTCGGCGGTGGTCACGGGTTCGCTCATGCTTGGCCCTCTCCCCAGAGACGTGGATTTTGGCCATGCGTCGCGGGTCGGGGCAAGCGCTCAGGAGAAGCGGAGAAATGCCTCTGGGCTCCCTTCTCCCCTTGCGGGAGAAGGTGGCGCGAAGCGCCGGATGAGGGGTCGATAGGTTTGTAAGCCGCGCAGAGGTGGTGAGGACTGGCTGTGTCGGAGACTAGTGCGACCCCTCATCCGTCGGCTACGCCGACACCTTCTCCCGCAAGGGGAGAAGGGCGCCCCGAGGTTAACTCACTTGAGGTCTGCGCCTACTTCGCCTTGTCCATCAGCCCGGCGAAGCGCTCGAACAGGTAGAGACTGTCGGTGGGCCCCGGCGAGGCTTCCGGGTGGTGCTGGACGCTGAAGACCGGCTTGTCGGTCAGGGCGAGGCCGGCGTTGGTGCCGTCGAACAGGGAGACGTGGGTCTCGGTGACCGCGGCCGGCAGGCTGTCGCGGTCGACCGTGAAGCCGTGGTTCATCGAGACGATCTCGACCTTGCCGGTGGTCAGGTCCTTGACCGGGTGGTTGGCCCCGTGGTGGCCCTGGTCCATCTTCACCGTCTGGGCGCCCAAGGCCCGGGCCAGCAACTGGTGACCCAGGCAGATGCCGAACACCGGCGTGCCGCTGTTCACCAGCTTTTGAATCTCCGGCACGGCGTAGATGCCGGTGGCGGCCGGATCGCCCGGGCCGTTGGACAGCAGCACCCCGTCCGGCTTGCGGGCCAGGATGTCCTCGGCGCTGGTGTCAGCCGGCACGACGGTGGCGCGGGCCCCGATGGAGGCCAGGCTGCGCAGGATGTTGCGCTTGACCCCGTAGTCGACGACCACGACCTCGTACTTCGGGGTCTCCAGTTTGTCGTAGCCGCCTTCCCAGTCCCAGCGGGTCTCGTCCCAGGTGAAGGTCTGGCGGGTGGTGGCGTCCTTGGCCAGGTCGAGGCCGACCAGGCCTGACCAGGCGGCGGCCTTGGCCTGCAGGGCCGGGATGTCGAAGGCGCCGCTTGGGTTATGGGCGATGACCGCGTGCGGCATGCCCTTCTCGCGGATCCGCTTGGTCAGGCTGCGGGTGTCGACCCCGGCCAGCCCGACCACGCCGCGCCGGCTCATCCAGTCGTTCAGGGTGGCGTTGGCCCGCCAGTTCGCGGGTTCGGTCGGCGCATCGCGGAAAATGGCCCCGCGGGCGGCGGTCTCGGCCGCGCCGCTGATCTGTTCCAGGTCTTCGCTGTTGGTCCCGGTATTGCCCATGTGGGGGAAGGTGAAGGCGACGATCTGGGCCATGTAGCTGGGATCGGTGAGGATCTCCTGGTAGCCGGTCATGGCGGTGTTGAAGCAGACCTCGCCGACCGCGTCGCCCGTGGCGCCAACCCCGATCCCCTGCAGGACCGTGCCGTCGGCGAGAACCAGAACGCCGGTGACGCCGGGAAGAAGGTCGGTCATGGCGTGGGCTCGCAAAGGGGCTTGAGGGGAGGACTGGACAAACGGGCGCGTTGGTAGTGAGTCGGACCCGCCCGGTCAAACCCTATCGGAGGGCGGTATGCTCCAACTTCGGCCAAACTGCGAATGCTGTGATCAGGATCTGGCGCCCGATGGGGCCGGGGCGATGATCTGCACCTTTGAATGCACCTTTTGCGAGGGGTGCGCGACGGATCGGTTTGGTGGTGTCTGTCCGAACTGCGGCGGCGGGCTGGTGGCGCGGCCGGCAAGGCCGTCGGCGCTGCTGGCCAAGGCGCCGGGATCGACCGAGCGGGTGCTGAAGGGCCACGCGGCCTGCGCCTGACGAACGGACATCGTCTGGTGGGTTAGCCCATCGACCTGCCTCATGGTAAGACCCCGACCCCCAATGGCGCCGCCAACGCCGTGGGCGAGGGCGTGGCGTTTGAGGAGAGGTGCGGATGAGCAAGGTGTTGGTTATCGGAGCCGGCGGGGTGGGGTCGGTCGCGGTTCACAAGATGGCGATGAACAGCGACATCTTCAGCCACATCACCCTAGCCAGCCGGACCAAGGCCAAGTGCGACGCCGTCGCCGATTCGGTGAAGCAGCGCACCGGCGTGGTCATAGACACGGCCCGGATCGACGCCGACGACGTCGCCGCCACCACTGCTCTGATCGAGGCCGTGAAGCCGGCGATGGTGGTCAACCTGGCGCTGCCCTATCAGGACCTGGCCATCATGGACGCCTGCCTGGCGGCCGGGGTCCACTACCTGGACACCGCCAACTACGAACCGCGCGACCTGGCGAAGTTCGAGTACAGCTGGCAGTGGGCCTATCAGGACCGCTTCCGCGAGGCCGGTTTGATGGCGTTGCTGGGCTCCGGCTTCGACCCCGGCGTCACCTCGGTGTTCACCGGCCATGTCGCCAAGCACCTGCTGGACCGGATCGACACCCTCGACATTCTCGACTGCAATGGCGGCGACACTGGCCTGCCCTTCGCCACCAACTTCAACCCCGAGATCAACCTGCGGGAAGTCACCGCCCTGTCCCGTCACTGGGAGAATGGCGAGTGGGTTGAAGGCCCGGCCCTGGCCCACAAACAGGTCTTCGATTTCGATCAGGTGGGCCCGAAGAACATGTACCTCATGTATCATGAGGAACTGGAGTCACTGGTCAAATTCCACCCTGAAATCAAGCGCATCCGCTTCTGGATGACCTTCGGTGACTCCTACCTCAAGCACCTCGAGGTGCTTGAGAATGTCGGCATGACCCGCATTGATCCGGTGACGTTCGAGGGCCGCGAGATCATCCCGATCCAGTTTCTCAAAGCGCTGCTGCCCGAGCCGGCGTCGCTGGGTCCGCTGACCAAGGGCAAGACCAACATCGGCGTCATCGCCACGGGCGTGAAGGCTGGCAAGGCCCGGACGGTCTACGTCAACAACGTCTGCGACCATGAAGAGGCCTTTGCCGAGACTGGCAACCAGGCGGTCAGCTACACCACCGGGGTTCCGGCGATGATCGGCGCGGCTCTGGTGCTGACCGGCAGATGGAAAGGCGAGGGGGTGTTCAACATGGAGCAGCTCGACCCCGATCCCTTCATGGAGATGCTGAACCAGCACGGCCTGCCGTGGAAGGTCCGCGATCTGGCCGCACCCCTGGACTTCTGATCAGGCATGGAAACCAAGGCCGGCGATCCCGGCGCCTTTGCGGGCTTTGACCTGGACCGGACGCCCTCGCCCTGCTTCGTCGTCGACGAGGCGGCTGTGCGGCGCAATCTCGCCATCCTGAAGGACGTGGGCGACCGGTCCGGGGCCAAGGTGCTGCTAGCCCTGAAGGCCTTTTCCATGTGGTCCCTGGCCGATGCGGTCGGCGAGTATCTCGACGGAACCTGCGCCTCGGGCCTCTGGGAAGCGCGGCTGGCCCGGGAGCATTACCGGGGCGAACTGACCACCTATTCCCCGGCCTATCGCCGGGAGGACCTGCCCGAAATTCTGAAGCTGTCGGATGCGGTCATCTTCAACTCGCCCGGCCAGATCGCCCGCTTCGCCGACCTGATTGCCGCCGCCCGCGCCGCCGGCGAGGTGTTCGACATCGGCCTGCGGCTGAACCCGGAACACAGCCAGGGCGAGGTCGCCAAATACGATCCCTGCCAGGCCGGCTCGCGCCTGGGCTTTCCGGTCTCGCAGCTGCGCCCGGATCATCTGGTCGGCGTCGATGGCCTGCATATCCACGCCCTGTGCGAGCAGGACTTCGAACCGCTTCGCCGCATCTGGGGTTTCGTGGAGCCGAAGCTCGAGGGCCTCACCGCCGATCTCAAGTGGCTCAATCTCGGAGGCGGTCACCACGTCACTCGCGCCGACTACCAGCGGGAGGACCTCATCACCCTGCTGCGGGACATCGCCGAGCGGCACGGCCTGCAGGTGCTGATCGAACCGGGCGAGGCGGTCGCCCTGGACGCCGGCATTCTGGTCGGCGAAATCCTCGACATCTTCGACAATGGCATGCCCGTCGCCATCACCGACATCTCGGCCACCTGCCACATGCCCGACGTCATCGAAGCGCCCTACCGCCCGGCCATGCTGGGCGAGGCCGAGGGCGGCGCCCCGGTCCGCATCGGCGGGCCCTCCTGTCTGGCCGGGGACATCATTGGCGACTACCGGTTCACGGCGCGCCCGGCCCCCGGGACGCGCATCGCCTTCCTCGACCAGGCCCACTATTCGATGGTCAAGACCAACACCTTCAACGGTGTGCCGCTACCGGCCATCGCCCTCTGGAACAGCGAGACCGACGCTCTGCGGCTGGTCCGATCCTTTGACTACGGCGCGTTTCGCGACCGCCTGTCCTGATCGCTTGGCGAGCCGAAGCCCCGCCGCTAGATAGCGCGGATGCGCATCACCACGGTCGGCCTCGATGCCGATGACACCCTTTGGCACAACGAGACCCTGTTCCGCCTGACCCACGCGCGGTTCGTGGCCTTGCTTGAGCCTCATGCCGACGAAGAGACGCTGCAGTCTCGCCTGGCCGAGGCCGAGCAGCGCAACCTGCGCCTCTATGGGTATGGGGTGAAGGGCTTCACCCTGTCGATGATCGAGACGGCCATCGAGATCACCGACGGCGAGGTCCCAACCCGGGTGATCCGCGAGATCCTCGCCGCCGGCCGCGAGATGCTGACCGAGCCGGTCGAGCCCCTGCCCGGCGTCGAAATCGCCCTGGCCCAGCTCTCGGAACACTACCGCCTAGTGCTGATCACCAAGGGCGACCTGCTGCACCAAGAACAGAAGCTGGCGGCCTCCGGCCTCGGTGACCTGTTCGCCGCCGTCGAGATCGTCAGCGAGAAGGATCGCGGCACCTACGAGCGGGTGTTTTCGCGTCACGGCACCGGTGCGGCCGAAGCGGTGATGGCCGGCAACTCGGTGAAGTCCGACATCATCCCGGCGCTTGAGGCCGGCGCCTGGGCGGCGCTGATTCCCTATCCGCTGGTCTGGGCCCATGAGGCGGCCACGGCCCCCAGGGATCATCCGCGCTACCGGGAACTGGGGACCCTGGCGGAACTGCCAGGCTGGCTGGCGGAGATCGGCTAGGCCTGTAAGCTGACCGCCTTCTCTGGAGGCCGCCCGTGAAACGCCTGATCCCCCTTGCCGCCCTGTTGCTGCTGTCCTGCGCCAGCCCGTCGGCCGGGCCGGCCTATGACCTGGTCGTGCGTGGCGGCGTGATCTACGACGGCTCAGGCGGCGCGCCCTACAGGGGCGATGTCGCCATCCAGGGCGACCGTATCGTCAAGGTCGGCAAGGTCTCCGGCCGCGGGACTCGGGAGATCGACGCCAGCGGCAAGGCCGTGGCGCCCGGCTTCATCAACATGCTGTCCTGGGCCACCGAAAGCCTGATCGCCGACGGCCGGGGCTTGTCGGACCTCAAGCAGGGGGTGACGCTTGAGGTCATGGGCGAGGGCTCCTCGATGGGCCCCTGGAACGCCGAAATGATCGCCCAGGAGACCGAGCGCCAGGGCGACGTCAAATATCCGGTCAGCTGGAAAACGCTCGGCGGCTATCTGGAGATGCTGGAGGCGAAGGGCGTCGGCCCCAACGTCGCCTCGATGATCGGGGCCGAGACGGCGCGGACCTATGTGCTCGGCGAAGGCGATGTCGACCCGGATGCGAACCAGCTGGTCGCCATGCGCGGACTGGTCGTCCAGGCCATGGAGGAGGGGGCGCTGGGGGTCGGCACATCGCTGATCTACGCGCCTGGCAGCTATGCCGAGACCGACGAACTGGTCGCCCTGGCCTCCGAGGCTGGCCGCTGCGGCGGCATCTATGTCAGCCACATGCGCTACGAGAGCGACCGGCTGCTCGATGGCATTGACGAGCTGATCGACATCTCCCGCCGCTCCGGGGCGCCGGGCGAGATCTGGCACCTGAAGGCGGCCGGCAAGGACAACTGGGGCAAGCTGGACGCCGCCATCGCCCGTGTCGAGGCGGCCCGCGCCGCCGGCCTGCGGATCAGCGCCAACATGTACAGCTACACCGCCGGCTCGACCGGCTTCGACGCCGCCATGCCGCCCTGGGTGCAGGCCGGCGGCCGCGAAGCCTGGATCGCCCGGCTGAAGGATCCGGCCACCCGGGCGAAAGTCATCGCCGAAATCCGCGATCCCAAGGGGCCATACGAGAACCTCTACCGTCACGCCGGGGCGGAAGGGACGATCATGGTCGGCTTCCGGACCGAGGCGCTGAAACCCCTCACCGGCCGCACCCTGGCCGCCTATGCGGAGGAAAAGGGAGTCTCGCCGGAGGACGCCATGATCGACCTGGTCATCGCCGACGGCAGCCGGGTGCAGGTGGTCTACTTCCTGATGAGCGAGGAGAATGTGAAGCGGCAGACCGCGTTGCCGTGGATGAGCTTCGGCTCCGACGCCGCGGCGCTCGCGCCGGAGGGGGTGTTCCTCAAATCCTCCACCCATCCCCGCGCCTATGGCAACTTCACCCGCGTGCTCGGCAAGTATGTGCGAGAGGAGAAGGCCCTGACACTGCCGGACGCCATCCGCCGCCTGTCGGCCATGCCGGCCCACAACCTCGGCCTCAAGGAGCGCGGGATGCTCAGGGCGGGCTACCACGCCGACGTCGTCGTCTTCGATCCGGCCACGGTCGGCGACCACGCCACCTATGACAACCCGCGCCGTTTCGCGACCGGGGTCAGCGAGGTGGTGGTCAACGGCATTGTCTCGCTGCAAGGCGGCGAACCCACCGGCCAGCTGGGCGGAAAGTTTGTGCGCGGCCGCGCCTGGACCGGCTGGAAGGACGGCGGCTGCCGCAAGAGCGCGAAGGACTGGAGCTGGTAGCTACAGGCTCGTCGCCCAGGTCCAGACGACCCAGGCGCTGAACGCCAGCGTGAGCGCCGCCAGCACCTGGGTCCCGATCCGCCGCCCGGCGTCGCCGATCAGGCGCGCTTCGCGGAACAGGGCCGCGCAGCACAGGACGTAGGCCAGCATGGTGGTCGCCACCGTCGCGCCGATCAGGATGTTGAGCTGCTTGGCCAGGGTCGGCGAGGCGGTGGCCAGGGCGACCACCGACATCAGAATGCCGGTGACGATCAGGCCGCGTTTGGGAATGACGGCGGGGTCGGTCTCGGTCAGCAGCCTGGGGAAATAACCCACGGCCGCGCCGGCTCTTGCCGTTTCGGCGGTGACCAGGATCCAGCCGGCCAGCGTGCCACTGGTCTTCACGACCGCGAAGATCGCCACCAGCACGCCGGCCACTGGTCCGGCCAGCCGGGAGACCACGTCGGCGAATGGGGCCGTGGACTTGGCCAGTTCGGCCGGCGGGATCACCCCCTGCACGGCCACGCAGGCGGCGACATAGACAATGGTGGCGATGGCGATGCCGCCGAGGGCGGCGATGGGAATGTCGCGGGACGGGTTCTGAACCTTGGCGGAGATGGCGTTGGCGCACTCCATGCCGAGAAAGGCCCAGAAGATGAGCAGGACCATGCCGGGGATTTTCCGCGCGACCGGCTCGCCGCTGGGGTTCCAGCTGGCGGCGAAGAGGGCCGGGTCGAAGGCGAAGAGGCCGAGGCCAATGGCCGCCAGGATCGGCAGCAGGCCTAGCACCAACGCCACGCCGCCCAGCCGGGTCACCGTCCTGGCGCCTGCCAGGTTGAGCAGTGTGAAGAGCCAGATCGCGGCGAGCAGCGCCAGCAGGGTCGGCAAGGGGCCGCTGAGGGCCGGTACCAGGGAGGTCAGATAACCCACCGCCGTCAGGCCGATGGCCACGTTGCTGAGCGGACAGCTCACCCAGTAGCCGAACCAGGTGACGAAACCGAGGAAGGGGTGCAGCGCGGTGCGTGCGTAGGCGTGAATGCCGTCGGCCTCCGGTCGAAGCCGGCCCAGAACCGCGAACACCGCCGCCAGGCCTATGCCCCCCGCCGCCGAGACCAGCCAGCCGATCAGGCTGGAGGTTCCGAAAGGGGCGATTGAGGTCGGCAGGATGTAGATGCCCGCCCCGATCATGTTTCCGGCCACCAGGAAGGTCGCGAGGAGAGGGCCGATGCGGCGGGGTTCGACAGAGCTCATGGCCAAGTTCCGCATGCGGCGTAACGTCGGTCAATGTCACAGACTGGGGCCTCGCCTCGTCTCATCACAAACGGAGCAATTGATGACCCGCTGGATCGCCGCAATCCTCGCCCTCGCCATGGCCGCCAATGGCCTCTGGATGCTCAGCGTCCCGCAGGCCTGGTACGACGCCGTGCCGGGCGTGCCGCTGACCGGCCTGTTCAACCCGCATTTCGTCCGGGACATCGGAATGGCCTACCTGACCGCGGCCGGCGGTCTGGCCTGGTTCGCCTGGCGGCCGGTCCAGGGCTGGCCGGCTCTGGTGCTCGGCGCGGCCTTCCTCGCCCTGCACGCCTCCATCCATGTGGCCGACAACGCCTGCGGGCCTGGTCCGCTGCAGGCCTTCCTGCGCGATCTGCCCGGCGTCTACCTGCCGCCGCTGATCGCCGGGGCCATCGCCTTCCTGAACCGTCCCAAAGGAGCCTGACCGTGCTGAAAGCCTATTTCGCCCGCTACATTGCCCGATTCGAGAAGCAGTGGGGCTATGATGCCGCCTATATGCGCGACCTGCTGGATGCCGGCGTCTGGCGCTTCATGCGCTTCGGTTTCGTGGCCAGCCTCGGCCACGGCGACGCCGCCCGCGCGATGCGCTCAGCGCCGCCGGTATCCTGGCCACATTGCGCGAGGACTGCGGGCCCTGCACCCAGATCGGCGTCGATATCGCCGAGAAGAGCGGTGTCGATCCGGCCGTGCTGCGCGCCGTCCTGGCCGGCGACTGCGCGGCGATGAGCGAGGCGGCGGCGATCGGCTACCGCTTCGCCCGCGCCGTTCTCGACCACGACGGCCCGGCCGCCGACGAGATTCGCGACGTCATCGAGACGCTGTGGGGCAAGCGGGCCGTCGTCGACCTGTCCCTGGCCATCACCGTCGGGCGCATCTATCCGACCGTGAAGTTCGGGCTGGGACATGCGAAAACCTGCTCGCGGGTCACCGTCTCCGGTAGCCCCGCGCCGTTCCACCGCCCGGAATCTCTGGCCGCATGAGCGACGTAGCCGCCTTCGAAGCCCAGCGCCCCCGCCTGAAACGGCTGGCCTACCGCATGCTCGGCTCGATCAGCGAGGCGGAGGACGTGGTGCAGGACGCCTGGCTGCGCTGGGACCGGTCCGGTGAGGCGGCGCTAGACTCCGCCGCCTGGCTGGCCCAGACCACAACCCGGCTGTGCCTGGACCGGCTGAAGTCGGCCCGGGCGCGGCGGGAGGCCTATGTCGGCCCCTGGCTGCCCGAGCCGCTGATCGAGGAGGAGCCGGTCGATCCGCTGGAACGGGCCGCTGACGTCTCGGTCGCCTTCCTGCTGGCCCTCGAACGGCTCTCGCCGCTGGAGCGGGCGGTGTTCCTGCTGCACGACGTCTTCGATCAGGACTACGACCAGGTGGCGACCGCTTTGGGCCGCGACGAGGCCGCCTGCCGCCAGCTGGCCAGCCGCGCGCGGGGCCACCTGAAGGACGCCCGGCCCCGCTACAGCGTGCCGCAGGACCAGGCCATGCGCTTGGCCGCCGCCTTCATGGCCGCCACCGCCAGTCAAGACTTCTCGGCGCTGGGCGAACTGCTGGCCGAGGACGCGGTGCTGATCTCCGACGGCGGCGGCAAGCGGCCCGCGGCGCTGCGGCCGATGGTCGGGCGGGAGGATGTGCTGGCCCTGCTCCAGGGCCTCGCCTGGCGCGGGGCCCTGCCCAAGATCGAAAACATGCGGCCGGCCCGCATCAACGGCCTACCCGGCCTGATCATGAAGAACCCGGACGGCCTGACCACCATGGCCTTCGAATGCAGCGCCGAGGGGCTGCTGGCCGCCATCTACATCATCCGGAACCCGGAGAAGCTGACGCACCTTTCGGCAGACTGAGTCCAGCGCAGGCCAGGGCAGCCAGGGCCAGCAGCGGGCTGAGCGCCAGCACCGCGGCCGGTCCGCCAAGGCTGGCGACCGCCATCCCGGCCAGCGGCCCGAGCGCCGCCGCCGCGAACTGCGCCGCCGGGCTGACCGCCCCGGCCCGGCGGCTGGCGTCGGCCCCGAGCAGGAAGCCGAACAGGCTAGCGCCCAGCAGCAGGGCCGCGAAGGCCAGCAGGCCGAAGGCGGCGACGAACAGCGGGGCCGGCGGGCGCAAGGCCAGCACGAAGCAGGTGAGGAGGAGACAGGCGACGACCAGGGCGAACAGCCGGCGCAGGCTGAGCCGCCCGGCCAGCGACACCGCCGCCATGGCGCCGAGCATCTGGGCCCCCAGGGTGGTCAGCACCACAAGCCCGCTGATCGCCTCAAGCCCCTGGGCGGCGGCGAGGTCCCGCATCTTGAACCACAGCGCAGAATTGGCCGCGAAGTAGAGGAACAGCGCCATCAGGCCCAGCATGCCCTTGCGGTCCGGCCGGCGGCTTCCCGCCCTGGCCAGGTCTCCCACAGCCGGGGCCAGCAGCGGCGCGACCAGCAGGCAGAGGCCGGACAGCCCGGCCGCCAGCGCCGCGCCGCCGGTCGGCCCGAGCGCCGATGCCAGGCCCGCGGCGAACACCTGGCCCGCCGACTGGATGAGGAAGAAGGCCGCCGCCCAGGGTTCGGGGCGCGCCTGCCGGGCGATCATCCCGACGGTGATCCAGACCAGCACCCCGCCGGCCAGGCCGCCGACACCGCGCAGGGCGAAGAACTGGTTGTCTCTGGCGATGAGGGCGCAGAGGCCGGCCAGCACGCAGACGACGGCCCCGCCGGCCGCCCTGAGGTTCAGGCGCCGGGGTTTCAGGAAGAGGGCGCAGACAGCGACGCTGAGCGCCATGGCCAACAGCTCGGCGATGGCGACCGGATGGACGAGGTCCCTGGACAGCCGGTCGGCGTCTGCCAGTTCGTTGAGCAACAGCGGCTGCAGGCCGGTCACGATCATCGTCAGCGAGCCGAGCGCCAGAGCGGCGAGGGCGGGGCGCGCTCGGAAGGAAGGCTCGGTCACAGCCGATATGTCAGGAAAAGTCGGCATCGGAACTACCCCCGCTTTCCGCTCATCCCGGCGAATGACGGGACCCATTTCATATAGCGTCGGCCTTTTTCGGTTGGTCGCGGACAACGTATGCGCGGCCAATCATCGGCCATCGAGCCCTATGAAATGGGTCCCGGCATTCGCCGGGATGAGCGGTTCTAAAATTGGAAACTATCGGACAAATCTTCCCAACCCGCCAACGGGCTGAATCATCATCTTTCTCCATTGCCCGTTCAGAAACACGGGTCTAGCCTTCGCCTGTCCGGGGAGACCGGACACCCACATCAGCGCTGAGGGAGCCTCATGCCGCGCCACGATTTCATCGCCTACATCGGGCGGTTCGAACCCTTCCATCTTGGCCATCATGCCGTCCTGCGCCGGGCCCTGGAGCTCGGCAAGCGGGCCATCGTGCTGATCGGCTCGGCCGACGCGCCGCGCAGCGCCCGCAATCCCTGGACCTATCAGGAGCGGGCGGTGATGATCCGCGCCGCCATGGGCGAGGACGCCGCCCGACTGACCATCCGTCCCCTGATCGACCACCTCTACAACGAGACCGCCTGGGTCGCCGAGGTTCAGGCCCAGGTCGCCGGCGCCATTGCCGAGGCCGGCCATGAGGGGGGCTTAAGCGTCGGGCTGATCGGCCATGAGAAGGACGCCTCGAGCTATTACCTGCACGCTTTTCCCCAATGGGATCTGTTCGATGTCGATCAGGTGGCCATGGTGTCGGCCACGGAGTTGCGCGAGCATGTCTTCGCCGACGACGCCGGGGGGCAGCGGCTCTTGGAGGCCAATGTGCCGGCGGCGGTCTTCGAGACTCTGCAGGCCTTCCGCCGCACCGCCGCCTTCACCCAGATCGCCGATGAGTGGAACCACGTCATCGACTACAGAAAGATCTGGGCCGCCGCCCCCTATCCGCCGACCTTCGTCACCGCCGACGCGGTGGTCGTGCATTCGGGCCATGTGCTGCTGATCAAGCGCCGCTCGCAGCCCGGCAAGGGGCTGTGGGCCCTGCCCGGCGGCTTCGTGAACCAGGACGAGACCCTGCTGGCCGCCGCCATCCGCGAGCTGCGCGAGGAGACCCGGCTGAAACTGCCCGAACCGGTGCTGCGCGGCGGCCTCAAGGGCCAGGCGGTGTTCGACTATCCGGACCGCTCGATGCGTGGACGGACGATCACCCATGCCTTCCACTTCGACTTCCCCACCGGGCCTCTGCCGGCCGTTCGCGGCTCTGACGACGCGGCTCGGGCCCGCTGGCTGCCGGTCGCCGAGGTTATGGGCATGCGCGGCCACCTCTTCGAGGACCACTACTTCATCCTCGAACGCTTCCTCGGCGCCAGCTGAGGCTCACCAGCCCAGGGGACAGACCCCGAGGCTTCCACCGACGCGAAGGAGCTTCCCGTCATGATCAATCCGATCCTCAATACCGACAGCTACAAGACCAGCCACTTCCTGCAGTATCCTCCGGGCACGGAGCGGGTGTTCTCCTACGTCGAGAGCCGTGGCGGCGACTATCCCAGCACCCTCTTCTTCGGCCTGCAGGCCATTCTCAAGGCCGAATTCCAGACGCCGGTCACCCCGGCCCACATCGACGAGGCCGAGGAGCTGCTCGGCGCCCACGGCATGACGTTCAACCGGGCCGGCTGGCAGCGGATCGTCGATGTCCACAACGGCTTTCTGCCGCTGGAGGTGCGGGCCGTGGCCGAGGGCTGCGTCGTGCCGGTGCATCAGCCGCTGATGACGGTGGTCAACACCGACCCGCAGCTGCCCTGGGTGACCAGCTATGCCGAGACCGCGCTGTTGCGCGTCTGGTATCCGACCACCGTCGCCACCATCAGCTTCCATGTCCGCCAGATCATCAAGGCGGCGCTGGAGCGCACGGCCGACGACGCCATGGCGGAGCTGCCCTTCAAGCTGCACGACTTCGGAGCTCGCGGGGTGTCGAGCGAACAGTCGGCGGCGATCGGCGGCCTGGCCCATCTGGTCAATTTTCAGGGCAGTGACACCCTGTCGGCGATCGTGGCGGCTCGGCGCTGGTATCACGAGCCGATGGCCGGCTTCTCGATACCGGCCGCCGAGCACAGCACCATCACCAGCTGGGGCCGCGAGCACGAGGCCGACGCCTACGCCAATATGATCGCCTCGTTCGGCAAGCCGGGCGGCATCTACGCCGTCGTCTCGGACAGCTACGACCTCTATGGGGCCATCGATCGCCTCTGGGGCGAGGCCCTGAAGCAGCAGGTGATCGACAGCGGCGCCACCCTGGTGGTGCGCCCCGACAGTGGCGATCCGGTGACGGTGGTGGCCAAGACCCTGCGCCTTCTGGCCGAGCGGTTCGGCACGACGGTGAACTCGAAGGGCTTCAAGGTGCTCAACACCGTGAGGGTGATCCAGGGCGACGGGGTTAACCCGGTCAGCATCGCCGCGATCCTCGAGCGCACGGCCGCCGACGGCTTCAGCGCCAGCAACATCGCATTCGGCATGGGCGGCGCCCTGCTGCAGCACCTCAACCGCGACACCCAGAAGTTCGCCTACAAGGCCTCGGCCGCGCGGGTGAACGGCGAATGGCGCGACGTCTTCAAGGACCCGATCACTGACACCGGCAAGCGGTCGAAAAAGGGCCTGCTGGGTTTGGCCCGCGACGCGGCCGGCTGGAAGACAGTGGCGGTCGATGGGGAGCGGTTCGCGCCGCTGGAAGGCGGCGAGAACTTGCTGGTTCCGGTGTTCAGGGATGGGGAGTTGTTGGTGGACGTCAGCTTGGCAGAGGTGCGGGCGACGATGGCCGCCAGCGAATAACCTCCCTCCCCGACTTGGGGAGGGCAGAGGCGCGTTGCGCGCCGGGCCGGGCGGCTGGACAGCACCACCCGGCAGGACCAGCTTCTCAGATGGCCACGAAAGTCAGTGACCGACTTCCCCACCCGACGCGCGTAACTGCGCGTCTGCCCTCCCCAAGTCGGGGAGGGACGAGGTCAGTGCCAGCCCTCGCCGCCGGCCTCTAGCGCCGCCGGGTTCATGGGGCGGGCGATGAGGCCGCTCTGGGTGACCCAGACCTCGTAACGGGCGCCGTTGGCCATCGGCATGAAGGCGCCGCCGCCGTATTTGCTGTCGACCATCGGGGTAAGGCGGGCAGACTCGCGGGCCATCTTCCACAGATCGACGTTGCCCGCCTCGGGGCCGAGGTCGTAGGCGCTGCGCGGCGCGCTGAGCTCGTCGGCGGTGGTTTCGTAGCGGCCGGACAGCCGGTCGAGCCGATACTGGGTGTCGAGGCCCAGAACGTTGGCCCAGGGTTTCCACTTCAGCATGCGGGCCTCGATGCGCCACTGGTCGCCGTGGACCTGGTAGCGTTTGACGGCCGGGGCCGTCTCGGCGGCGGTCGGCGGGGTGGTCAGGGTGGCTTCGAACAGCTGGGGTCCCAGCTGGCGGGTCTCGATGGTGGCGACGGGGCGCTCGAAGGTCAGGCGATTGTAGGTCTGCACGTCGAGCCCGGCCAGGGCCACGACCGCCCCAACCGCCAGCAGGCCGCCGCCAACCGCCGTGCCGAAAAGGCCGCCGACCAGCCGTCCGCCAAAGATGCCGCCCAACCCACGCAGCAGAACGACAGCGCCGAGCAGGGCCGAAGCCGCCGGCAGAATCCACCACCACCAGACCATGAAACGAACTCCCTTACCCCCCGGACGGGCCGCCCGAAGGTTAATATGATCACGGCTCCGCGGCGGGCGCCAGCGGGGATGGCTCCACGGTTGAACTGGCGCGACTTGCAGCGCTAATGGACCCATGCGTTTCGACGACCGCTTCCTGGAAGAGATCAAGTCGCGCGTCCGCCTGTCGGACGTGATCGGCAAGACCGTGAAGCTGAAGCGCCAGGGCCGCGAGTTCGTCGGCCTGTCGCCGTTCACCAAGGAGCGGTCGCCCAGCTTCTTCGTCAACGACGACAAGGGTTTTTACCACGACTTCTCGAGCGGCAAGCACGGCGACCTGATCAGCTTCTTCCAGGAGACCGAGCGGCTGAGCTTCATGGAGGCGGTCGAGCGGCTGGCCTCCGAAGCCGGGGTGCCGCTGCCGGCTCCCGATCCTCAAGCGGCCGAACAGGAGAAGAAGCGCCAGGGCCTGACCGACTGGATGGACCTGGCCGCCGCCTGGTTCGAGGGCGAGCTGCGCCGCCCCTCGGGCCGCGAGGCGCGAGCCTATCTGGAACGCCGGGCGTTGCCGGACACCGAGTGGAAGCGGTTCGGCCTCGGCTACGCGCCGGAAAGCCGCACGGCGCTGAAGGACTATCTGATCGCCAAGGGGGCCAAGGCCGGCGAGCTGGTCGACGCCGGGCTGCTGATCGCGCCGGAGGACGGCGGGACGCCCTACGACCGTTTCCGCAACCGGATCATCTTCCCGATCGCCGATGCGCGCGGGCGGGTGGTGTCGTTCGGGGGCCGGGCGCTCGATCCCAACGCCCGCGCCAAGTATCTGAACGGGCCAGAGACCAGCCTCTTCCACAAGGGCCGGCTGCTCTACGGCCTGCCCGAGGCCCGCAAACTGATGCACAGCGGCGGGGCCGATGCGCCACTGGTGGTGGTCGAGGGCTATATGGACGCCATCGCCTGCCAGCGGGCGAACATCGCGGCGGTGGCGCCGCTGGGCACGGCCCTGACCGAGGACCAGATGGAGGTGCTGTGGCGGCTGCACCCCGAGCCGACCCTGAGCTTCGACGGCGACGCGGCCGGGCGGCGGGCGGTGGGCAGCGCCATGGACCGGGCCCTGCCGCTGATCAAGCCAGGCAAGAGCTTCCGGTTCGCCATCGTGGTCGGCGGCAAGGACCCCGACGACGTGCTGCGCGAACAGGGTCCGGCGGCGTTGAAAGCCCAGCTGACGGATACGACGCCCTTCGTCGAGCAGCTGTTCCATCGCGAGCGCGACCTGGAGCCGCTAGACACGCCCGAGCGGCGGGCCGGCCTGAAGGTTCGGCTGCGCAAGCTGGCGGCGACCATTGCCGACGGCGACCTGGCCCAGGCCTATCGCGAGGACCTGCTGGGGCGCTACGAGCAGCTGTGGCCGACCTCCAACCCGGTGTTCACGGTCGGGGCGGCGGCGCGGGAGATGTCGCGCCGGCGCTGGGACGGCAAGCGCGGCAAGCTGGCCGGACCGATCGGCCCCAATGTGGAGACCACCGATCAGGTGCGCCGGATGCGCAGTCAGCCCAAGCCGCTGTCGGCGGCCCTGGCCTATGCCGCCCTCCAGGATCCGCATGTGCTGGATGACAAGGTCGAGCAGCTGAGCGCCCGTGGTTTTCTCGACGAGCGGTTGAGTGCCCTGGCTGATGAGCTGGTCGAGTACCGGTTCGAGAGCGACATCGTCGACGCGGTGTCGGTGCGCCGGCGGCTGGAATCGCGCGGCTTTGGCGAGGACGTCTTCCAGCAGCTGGCCCGCACGGCCAAGGCGGCCGGGGCCGCCTTCCTGGCCGTCGATCTTGATCCGGTGACGGCGCGGCGGCTTTGGTCGCTGGCCTTCGACCTGCTGGTCAAGCTGGAGACCCTTGAGCGGGCCGTCGAGGGCGCCAAGCAGGACCTTGAGCGCGATAACGACAGCTCGACCCTGATGCGGCTCAAGACCGAGCGCGACCTGCTCAAGCGTCTGGTCGACAGCGGCGGCTGGAGCGATGAGGCCGAAGCGGCGCCCTGGCTCAACTAGCCACGGTCTGCGGCCCCGCCTTGCGTTCGTCCGCTTCCAGGATTCGCAGCATCAACTCGGGATCGGTGCGCAGGCTGGGTGGCTGGCCAAACCGCGCTTTCCAACGACGTTCGATCGCGGCGATCTGGCGGTTTCTGCGGGACATGGGGGCGAACTCCTGACGGGGTACAGGGTCTGCAAACGACGTCAGGCGGCAACGGTTGCCATAAAACCGTGAAATATCAGTACGTTAATCATGAAATCGCGTCGCGAGCCAAACGGGCCAGCGGATTGCGCCGGCGGAAACCTGTTCCGCCGGCGCGCCCGTTCACTATCAATCGAAGACGATGACCGAACGGGCCAGTTCGCCGCGCTTGAGTTCGTCGAAGGCTTCGTTCACCTGATCCAACCTGATCCGGCGGCTGATCATCTGGTCGAGCTTCAGCTTGCCGGCCATGTAGAAATCGACGAAGCGGGGCATGTCGACCGGGAAGCGGTTGGAGCCCATCAGGCTGCCCTGGATACGCTTTTCGGCCAGGAAATCGGCACCGTGCAGTTCGATGTTCACCCCGACCGGGATCATGCCGATGACGTTGGCGGTGCCGCCGCGGGCCAGCATCTTGAAGGCCTGCTCGGTCGTCGATTTCAGGCCGATGGCCTCGAAGCTGTGCTGCACGCCGCCGCCGGTCATTTCCAGGACCTGGCCGACGGCGTCGCCCTGGCTGGCGTCGATGACGTCGGTCGCGCCGAATTCCTTGGCCAGGTTCAGCTTGGAGCCCTGCATGTCGATGGCGATGATGCGGCCGGCCCCGGCGATGGCCGCGCCGTTGACCGCCGCCAGGCCAACGCCGCCGCAGCCGATGACGGCCACCGTGTCGCCCGGACGGACGTTGGAGGTGTGGATCACCGCGCCGACGCCGGTGGTGACGCTGCAGCCGATCAGGGCGGCGACGTCGAACGGCATGTCCTTGCGGATGGCGACGCAGGCGTGCTCGTGAATCAGCATCTGCTCGGCGAAGGAGCTGAGGTTCAGGAACTGATTCATGGTCGGGGCGGAGGCGTCCTCGCGGAAGATGCGGGGCTCATCGCCCTTGCCGCGCTTGGTGTCCGGGCTGACGCAACGCGACATGAAGCCGGTCAGGCAGTGGTTGCAGTGGCCGCAGTAGGCGCTGAGGCAGGTGATGACGTGGTCACCGACCTTGCAGGTGCGCACCTCGCTGCCGACCGCTTCGACGATGCCGGCGCTCTCGTGGCCCAGCACCGTTGGCAGCGGGAAGGGGTACTTGCCCTCGACGAAATGCAGGTCGGAGTGGCAGACGCCGGCCGCCTTGGTCCGGATCAGCACCTCATGCGGGCCCGGCTTGCCAATGGACACATCCTCGATGAGGAGGGCCTTGCCCACCTCGCGCAGTACCGCCGCCTTCATGCCGTGCTCTCCCGAACGATTGTTTGAGCGCACGTTATCGCTGTTCACCCTGTCAGCGAAAGAGGCGTGTTGCGAAAACTCGACGAAGCGACCATCCGTAGGATACCGTAGTTTCGAAAAAGACCCGGGAGGCCACCATGACCCTTGCCAAATCCAGCCTGAACCGCCGCGGCCTGTTGGCGCTCGGAGCGTCGGCGGCGACGCTGACAGGGGCCGGGACGGCCTCGGCCAAGGTGGCCCTCCAGGCCAACACGACGGAGGGGCCGGTCAAGGGCAGCTTCGCGAATGGTGTTCTGACCTGCCTCGGGGTGCCCTATGCCAGCCCACCGGTTGGCCCCTTGCGGTTTGCGCCACCGTCCGCGCCGGCCAAGCGCTCGGCGGTGCTTGAGGCCCGCGCCTTTGGCCACGCCGCCATGCAGGCCTCGACGCCCGCTTCTTCGGACACTGAGCTTGGCCGGGCGCTGCAGTCGGTGTTTCCCTCGATGAAGGATGTCGAGACCCAGAGCGAGGACTGTCTGTACCTCAACATCTGGACGCCGGGCGCCGATCGAAAGAAGCGGCCGGTCATGGTCTGGCTGCACGGCGGCGGCTTCGCTTACGGTTCGGATGCCTGGCCGATGTACGATGGGGGCAACCTGGCCCGGCGGGGCGATGTGGTGGTGGTCGGCCTCAACCACCGGCTCAACGTCTTCGGCTACACGCACCTTCCGGAGGTCGAGGGCAGCGGCAACGCCGGCATGCTCGACATCGTCCAGGCGCTGAAGTGGGTGAAGGCCAATATCGCGGCCTTCGGCGGTGATCCGGGCAATGTCACCATTTTCGGCGAGAGCGGCGGCGGGGCCAAGGTCAGCTACCTGATGGCCATGCCGAGCGCCAAGGGCCTGTTCCACCGCGCCGTTGTGCAGAGCGGCCCCGGCGTGCGGGCCGTGCCGGCCGAGCGCGGCGATGCGCTGCGCAAGGCGCTGTTCGCGGAGTTGGGCCTGGCCGAAGGCGATGTCGCTGGCCTGCGGGCGACGGCGGCCGACCAGCTGTTGGCGGCGGCCGCGGCGGCCGAGAAGAAGATGCCGGGCGTCGGCTTTGACCGGGCCGGCTTCGCGCCGGTGCTCGATGGCAAGGTGCTGCCCACTCAACCATGGGACCCAAAGGCCCCGGAGCTGTCGGCCGACATTCCACTGATGATCGGCATCAACAAGGAGGAGATGACCCTGTTCATGGCCTCCGCGCCCTGGTTCGGCCGGCTGGACGAAGCGGGCCTGAAGGCGATGGCGGGGGCCATCTTCAAGGACAAGGCCGACACGGTGCTGGCCGCCCTGAAGGCCGATTTCCCGGGCGACTCCCCGACCTATCTGGCCACCCACCTGACCACTTATGGCCGGATGTTCGCCGGCAGTGTTCAGATCGCCGAGCGCAAGGCGGCGCAAGGCAAGGCCAAGGCCTACTTCTACCTGCTGGAGTGGGGCACGCCCGTGGGACCGTTCCGCAGCGCCCACACCCTGGAAATCCCGCTGGTGTTCGACAATGTCGAAAACAGCCGGCCCTTCGTCGGCCCGGGGCCAGAGCCGCAGGTGATGGCCAAGCAGATGAGCGCCGCCTGGCTGGCCTTCGCCAGGACCGGCAATCCCAACACGCCCGTGCTACCCAAATGGCCGGCCTATGAGGCGGGCAAGCGCTCGACCATGGTCTTCAACCAGACCAGCCGGGTGGTCGAGGATCCCTACGCCGCGACCCGCAAGGCTGTGACCTGAAAGGCGCTTAAAGCGCCGTTCGCCTTGTGCGCGACATCGGCGCCTCTTGACGCGCGAACGGCCCAGGCCGCTACTGCGCGTGAGGGACAAGCGTTTGTAATGTCGGGGATTTCATGAACGGCTCGTTGACGATGCTGGCCTTTGCCATGGTTGGCCTGGGGGGCGTGACGTCGCCCGAACATATTCCGCCGGCCCCGGTTCCGGCTTCCGCCTACCAGGGTCTGGATTGCGTCGACCTGATGCGCGCCGCCGAGACGGTGGACGCCGATCTGGCCGATGCCTGGGACCATCAGGAGCTGCTGGCCCGCCACCGGTTTGGCGCGCCGCCGACAATCGTGCGGCGGTCGGAGGCAAAGGTCGCGCAGCTCAAGGGTGAGCTGGAAACCATCTGGCGGGTTGCCGATCAGAAGAGCTGCGGCGACAGCGCCCCGTCACAGGACCTTGCTTGGGCGCCCGGCCGCGAGCCCGGTCCGATGCTGGGTGAGCCGCGCGAGCGGGACGCGTTCGGGCCTGAGGAACAGCTTCGGCTTGAGGCCGCCGGACCGGAAGCTGAAGCCGACGAGCCAGGTTTCGATACGGGGGCCGATGAGCCCGATCCGGTCGATCAGGCGGCCATCGACGATGATCAGGCGGGGCCGACCCCCGAGGAGCCGGCCGAGGTCGAGGGCTATGGCGGGCCAGAGCCTCAAGCCCGGGACGCTGGTCCGGCTCGCTGGCCGTCGACGGAGGGTCGCCCGGCTTCGCCGGTGACCGGCGGTCAGTCGCTGGACGACGTCGACTGGCCCAAGGCGGACTGAGCCACCTGACCTACGCCGATTGGGGGTTTTGACTTCGCGTTCGGCCGGGCCTAACCCGGCCCCATGCCGACCCAGAGCCTGTTCGCCACCCGTCTCTACCGCGCCGAGCTCAGCGATGAGCGCGGCTTCGAGCCGTTCCTTGAGGACCTGACCGACGCCTGCGCCATGATGGCGGAGGAGGACGAGGCTGGCCGCGCCTGGTCGAAGGCCAATCGCTATCCCGGCTACACCTCCTATTCCTCGCCTGGCCCGCTGTGGACGCGGGCCAGCGCCTTTGGCGACCTGAAGACCCGGCTGGACCGCCACGCACGCGCCTTCGCGCTGGAGCTCGGCCTCGACCTGGCCGGAGGAAAGCTGCGGCTCGACAGCCTGTGGGTGAATGTCCTGAAGCCCGGCGGCGGCCACAGCGGCCACATCCATCCCCATAGCGTGATCAGCGGCACAACCTACGTCGATGTGCCACCCGGCGCCTCGGGGCTGAAGCTGGAGGATCCCAGGCTGGCGATGATGATGGCCGCGCCGATGCGCCTGGCCGAAGCGCCGGCCGACCAGCAGCCGTTCGTCTATGTGACGCCGCAAGCCGGCACGGTGCTGATGTGGGAGAGCTGGCTGCGCCACGAGGTGCCGGCCAACAACGGCAAGACCGAGCGGGTGTCGATCAGCTTCAACTATGGCTGGCGATGACAAGCCAGGCAGACCTGCCGCAGGTTGTTACCCGTTGCGGGGTCGCACGCACATCTGGCGACCTTCGTAGCGGTCGCCAACCAGGGTGCCGTCGCGGGCGGCGTCCTTGCGAGCCAACTCGTAGGACCGGTTCTCGCTGATCGGCCGCTGCCCCTTGGCGCAGATGGGGGTTTCGACCCGCTGGGCGTTCTCGCAGAGGCAGATGTCATAGCCCTGGTCGATGCGGCTTGAGGAGCCCCGGCAGACCGCCGGACGGGATTCGCCGCCGACATCCAGGCACATGACGCCCATCTTCGGATGGGTGGCGGAGTCAGGCGAGGCGTTGACCACGCTGCTGGCGCCAAAAGCCAGCAGGGCGGCGGCGGCGATGATCAGGTTGCGCATGAGGTAGTCCTCCATTTCCGCAATGATAACACCAAACGGGCGAACTTCGCTCCGCCTGCCAGCGCCGCTTGCCGCTGATTGGCCCCGGCAACCACGCCGAGCCTGCACGGCCTGCTCAGGCAATGTTCAGATTCACCCTGCCATGGTGGACGCCTGAAGGAGCATTTTGCGTTAGTCCCATGACCGCATCCGTGACCGAACTGCATATGATGGACACCTGGGTTTTCCGGCTCGCCGAAGCCGCCGCCGCCCGGGCCCTGTACGAGGGCCTGCCCTCGGCGCTGCGGGCCGGCGCGGAACTGCGATGCGGCATAACCGGCGCCGAACTGCGCACACCGTCGGACGAGGCGGCGGACTGGGTGAGGGATCATCTGCAGGCGGCTTAGCGGCCGTGATCTTCATAGCGGTGGTGGACGCGCGTAGTCAGCACTTGATCGCCCTCCACCCGATAGCGAGCGATGTAGGCGTTGCTCACAAACCTGATCACCAAATCCCTATGGCCTTCGAGATGCGATAGTCGTCCGCGTTCAGATAGCTGGTCCAGACTTGCAAGCGCCTGCCGGATGGCTCGGTTTACCCTCAGCGCAGCCGATGGCGCGTGCTCTTCAAGAAAAGCGAACCAGGCGGGGTCTGACCCGTCCTCTCGGCCTCGTCGGCAAGCCGCCGGGCCAATTCCGAGCCTAGGTGAATGTCAAGCCCGTCCGCCATGATCTTAGCCTGATCCAGCTTCCTCTCGCCGCCAAGAAGAATGCCCCGGAGGTCATCCGGGGCGTCGTCTGTTTCAGCTGTCCAGGAAGCTCCGCAGCTTTCGGCTCCGGCTCGGATGCTTCAGTTTGCGCAGCGCCTTGGCCTCGATCTGCCGGATCCGTTCACGCGTCACGCTGAACTGCTGGCCAACCTCCTCGAGGGTGTGGTCGGTGTTCATGCCGATGCCGAAGCGCATCCGCAGAACCCGTTCCTCGCGCGGCGTCAGGGACGCCAGCACCCGGGTGGTGGTCTCACGCAGGTTCGACTGGATCGCGGCGTCGATGGGCAGGATGGCGTTCTTGTCCTCGATGAAGTCACCCAGGTGGCTGTCTTCCTCGTCGCCGATCGGCGTTTCGAGCGAGATCGGCTCCTTGGCGATCTTCAGGACCTTGCGGACCTTCTCCAGCGGCATGGCCAGCTTTTCGGCCAGTTCTTCCGGGGTCGGTTCGCGGCCGATCTCGTGCAGCATCTGGCGGCTGGTGCGGACGATCTTGTTGATCGTCTCGATCATGTGCACCGGGATGCGGATGGTGCGGGCCTGATCGGCGATCGAGCGGGTGATCGCCTGACGGATCCACCAGGTCGCGTAGGTCGAGAATTTGTAGCCACGGCGGTACTCGAACTTGTCGACCGCCTTCATCAGGCCGATGTTGCCTTCCTGAATGAGATCAAGGAATTGCAGGCCGCGGTTGGTGTATTTCTTGGCGATGGAGATGACCAAGCGCAGGTTGGCCTCGACCATTTCCTTCTTGGCCTGACGGGCCTCGCGTTCACCCTTCTGCACCGTCTGGACGATGCGTCGGTAGTCGTCGATGGGCAGGCCGGCCTCGGTGGCCACGGCGGCGACGTCGCCGCGGATCTGGGCGATCTGGGCCGTTTCATTGTCGCTGAACTTGGTCCAGCGCACGCCCATCGCCTTGACCCGGTCGGCCCAGGTCGGGTCCAGCTCGGCGCCGAAGTATGACTTCAGGAACTCCGGACGCGAGATGCCGTAGCTGTCGGCGAGGCGCAGCAGCCGGCCTTCGAGCCCCATCAGGCGCTTGTTGATGGCGTACAGCTGTTCGACCAGCGCCTCGATGCGGTGGTTGTTCAGCTTCATCGTCTTCAGCCGGCCCGAAATGGTCGACGTCAGGGCGTCATAGGCCTTCTGGTCCTTGGCGCTCAGAACCTCGCCCTTGAGGCGGCTCTCGACCAGCTTGTCCTGCAGCTTGCGGAAGGCGCCGAAATCGCCGGCGACCGCGTCCAGCACTTCCATGACGCCGTCGCGGAGTTCCGCCTCCAGCGCCGAGATCGACATGCCGCCACCGTCGTCGAAATCCTCGTCCTCCTCGTCGTCCGTTTCCGGCTTGGGCTCGGCGCCCTCCTCGGGTTCGGGCGGGGCGACGACCGTGCCGGCGGGCGGCTGGTTGTGCGGCAGGGACGAGGGGTTCAGCACGCCATAGGTGGCGTCGAGGTCGATGACCTCGCGCAGCAGGATGCGGTTGTTGGCCAGTTCGTCGCGCCAGACCATGATGGCCTCGAACGTCAGGGCGCTTTCGCACAGGCCCGAGATCATGGCGTCGCGCCCGGCCTCGATGCGCTTGGCGATGGCGATCTCGCCCTCGCGGCTCAGCAGTTCGACCGAGCCCATCTCGCGCAGATACATCCGCACGGGATCGTCGGTGCGGTCATAGGCGGCCTTGGCCGGCGTCTCCGAGATGCTGGTCTCGGCGCGCTCGACGACCTCGCCGCCCTCCTTTTCGGTGGTCTCGGCCGCGTCTTCCTCGGCCTCGACGACGTTGACGCCCATTTCGGACAGCATCGCCAGCGTGTCCTCGATCGCGTCGGGGGTCACCTCTTCGGACGGCAGGACCTTGTTCAGGTCCTCCATGGTCACATAGCCCCGCGCCTTCGCCTGTTTGATGAATTTCTTCACACCGGCGTCGGTGAGGTCGAGCAGCGGACCGTCGCTCTGGGCTTCGGTTTCCTGCGTCTCGGTCTGGGCGCTCATACAGTCTCTTCTCCGGGTGGAGCGGCTGATCAGGCCGTCCGCCAAATACAACGTGTGGCGGGGTCGTTGGTTACGAGCCCGCGCTGTCTTCCCATATCTCTCCGGTTTTGATCGCGCGACGCAAAGCATCCCGCTCGGCTTTCAGCCTGCGGAACGCCTCATCCTGGCCCGGCATGCCTGCCGCCGAGCTCAGTGCATCTTCCAGCGCCGCC
>JBKJSF010000060.1:0-4433 GCA_046595895.1 Caulobacter sp.
CTGAGCGATCTCTTCGTTCGAGGTGACCTTCTTGGAGTTCTTCACGAGGTCCGCAACCACCGCTTCGACCGCGAGGTCAATGCCGCGCTTCAGATCCATCGGGTTCATGCCGGCGGCGACCGACTTCAGACCTTCGACGACGATGGCCTGGGCCAGAACGGTCGCAGTGGTGGTGCCGTCGCCGGCGATGTCGTTGGTCTTGGAGGCGACTTCGCGGATCATCTGGGCGCCGAGGTTCTCGAAGCGATCGCTCAGTTCGATTTCCTTGGCGACGGTGACGCCGTCCTTGGTCGAGCGCGGGGCGCCGAAGGACTTTTCGATGACCACGTTACGGCCCTTGGGACCGAGGGTCACCTTCACCGCGTTGGCGAGGATGTTGACGCCGCGCAACATCTTGTCGCGCGCGTCGGAGGAGAAATAGACGTCTTTGGCAGCCATGATCGGTAGCCCTTTATCTGAAGTGGAAATGGAAGAAGCAAGCGGTCGTCAGCGCGAGGCGCTTAGGACTCGAGGACGCCCAGGACGTCGCTTTCCTTCATGATGATCAGGTCTTCGCCGTCGACCTTGACCTCGGTGCCCGACCACTTGCCGAACAGGATCTTGTCGCCGGCCTTCAGTTCCAAAGGCTGGACCTTGCCGGAATCGTCACGCGCGCCGGGGCCGGCGGCGACGACTTCGCCTTCCTGGGGCTTTTCCTTGGCGGTGTCGGGGATGATGATCCCACCTTTGGTGCGGGACTCTTCTTCGACGCGCTTCACAAGCACGCGGTCGCCGAGCGGGCGAAATTTCATCGGATAGTCTCCGTCAGATATGGTTTGGGTCGCCGGCGCGGGAGGGGCTGTTAGCAGTCCTCTCCCGCGAGTGCCAACGGTAGCGGGGAAGTAGGAGGAGGGCGTTGGGGAGTCAAGGGTTGGGGCGCTATTGCGAGCCTCTATCTCCCGCCGCAGCACGACCAAAAAGCCGTCCGCCTCGCATTTCCGCGCTCAAACCTCTACATAGCGGCCGATGACGACCGCCCTCGCCCCATCCGCGATCGACGCCGCCCTGGATGCGGTGTGCGGCGCCGTGCGCCTGCCGGCCGGCAGCCGTATCGTGGCGGCGATGTCGGGCGGGGTGGATTCGACGGTGACCGCCGCCCTGCTGGCCCGGGCCGGCTATGACGTGGTCGGGGTCACCCTGCAGCTCTACGACCACGGCGCGGCCGTCCAGAAAAAGGGCGCCTGCTGCGCTGGCCAGGACATCCACGATGCCCGGACGGCGGCCGACGCCATCGGCATCCCCCACTACGTCCTGGACTATGAAAGCCGCTTCAGGGACCAGGTCATCGAGGAGTTCGCCGACGCCTATCTGCGCGGCGAGACGCCGATCCCCTGCGTGCGCTGCAACCAGACGGTCAAGTTCCGCGACCTGCTCGACGTGGCCCGCGACCTCGGCGCCGTGGCTATGGCGACCGGCCACTACGTTCAACGGGTTGATGGCGAAGACGGCCCGCAGCTGCGCCGCGCCGCCGACCCGGCCAAGGACCAGAGCTATTTCCTGTTCGCCACCACGGCCGACCAGCTGGACTTCCTGCGCTTCCCGCTCGGCGGCATGGCCAAGCCCCAGGTCCGCGCCATCGCCGCCGAGCTTGGCCTGACCGCCGCCGACAAGCCCGACAGCCAGGACATCTGCTTCGTCCCCGAGGGCAAATACCACACCGTCATCGACCGCCTGCGGCCGCAGGGCGCGCTGCCCGGCGACATCGTCCACATGGACGGCCGGGTGCTGGGGACCCACGAGGGCGTCACCCGCTACACCATCGGCCAGCGCCGGGGCCTGAGCATCGCCGTCGGCGACCCGCTGTTCGTCACCCGCATCGACGCCGCCCGGCGTCAGGTCATCGTCGGACCCCGCGAGGCCCTGCTGACCACCGCCCTGACGTTGAAAGAGACAAATTGGCTGGGCGCCGAAAGCATCGAAGCCGCCGCCGCCGCCGGCCGCCCGGTGCTGGCCCGGGTCCGCTCGACCCGCGAACCGGTCCCCGGCCGCCTGACCCTTGTCGATGGCCAGCTCGCGGTGGCGCTGGACACCCATGAAGAAGGCGTCGCCCCCGGCCAGGCCTGCGTCCTCTATGCCCCCGAAGCCCCCGACCGGGTGCTCGGCGGCGGCTTCATCGCCTCGGCGGTGCGGGCGGAGCTCGCCGCGTGATCGATATTCCCGTCGGCATCAGCCTGGTGCTGATCGGCCTGCTGGGCCTGGCGGCTCTGGTCCGCAGCCTGCGAACCGGCACACTGGCGGTGTTCTTCACCAAACAGCCGGACATCGTCCGCGCCGAGGACCCGCTGCGCTTCTGGACGCAGTTCACCGGGGTCGGGGTGATCGCTGTCATCGCCTTGTTCGTGGCGGCGATCCTGCTGACCTAGGGGACATGTTCGATTTCCGCAGGAAATCGTACGTGTCCCTGTTTCCGGGGTCGCAAGAGGGGACACGTACGGTTCTCTGCGAGAACCGAACATGTCCCCACGCCTTGCGCCCTCGCCTTCCCCCGCTAAAGTGCGCCAACTTCAAACAAGCGTACGAATTGGGAAACGACCATGGCCGACGCCGCCCCCAGCGCCCAGGATCTGAACAGCGGCACCGAGCCGCTCGACGAGCGCACCCGGATCGACGCCGAGAAGCTGCTGCCGTGGCTTGAGGCCAACGTCGAGGGCTTCAAGGGCCCGTTGGAAATTCGCAAGTTCAAGGGCGGCCAGTCGAACCCGACCTATCAGCTGGTCACACCTGGCCAGCGCTACGTCCTGCGCCGCAAGCCGCCGGGCAAGCTGCTGCCGAGCGCCCACGCGGTCGACCGCGAGTACAAAGTGATCGCCGCCCTCAACAAGACCGACTTCCCGGTCGCGCGGGCCTACGCCCTGTGCATGGATGAGAGCATCCTGGGCACCATCTTCTACATCATGGACAGCGTCGAAGGCCGTATCCTGTGGGACGGCACGCTTCCAGACTACGGCCCCGCCGACCGCCGGGCGATCTATGAAGCCGAGATCGACACGCTCGCGGCCCTGCACAACGTCGACTACAAGGCCATCGGGCTGGAGGATTACGGCAAGCCGGGCAACTATTTCAGCCGCCAGGTGAACCGCTGGACCAAGCAGTATCAGGCCAGCGAGACCAGCGTCATCCCCGAGATGAACCAGCTGATCGCCTGGTTCCCCGACCATACGCCCGAGGACGACATGACCTCGATCGTGCATGGCGATTACCGCCTGGACAACATGATCCTGCATCCCACGCAGCCGAACGTCGCGGCAGTGCTGGACTGGGAGCTGTCGACCCTCGGCAATCCGCTGGCCGACTTCAGCTACTTCCTGATGAGCTGGGTGATGCCCAGCCAGGAGCGCGGCGGGCTGTCGAGCATTCCCGACCTCCCCGCCTACGGCATCCCGACCATCGAGGAGGCCGTGGCCCGATATTGCAAGGCGACGGGCCGCGACGGCCTGCCCAACCTCGACTGGTACTTCGCCTACAACCTGTTCCGCCTGGCGGGCATCTGCCAGGGCATCGTCGGGCGGGTGCGCGACGGTACGGCCAACTCAGCCCACGCCGCCACCATGGAAGCCCGCGTGCCGGTGCTGGCCAAGGGCGCCTGGGACTTCGCCCTGAAGGCGGGGGCGTAGGGCTGCGTCCTTCTGCCGATGGGCGGGAGAAGGGATTTGCAGAGCCGCCTCGCCGGTGCACTCTCAGTCAAACAGTACGGGGCTCCCTTTCATGAAATCCACCCTCAAGGCCGGCCTCGTCGCCGCGGCGCTCGGCGTCCTCACCCTGATCGGGGTCGCCGACGCGCAGGGCCAGTCGAGCCCCCTGACCTACATCCAGGCCGGCCGGGTACTGGCCGATCCGGCCACCGGCAAGGTCGAGACCGCCCGCACCATCGTCGTCGAGAACGGCAAGGTGCTGCGCATCGAGGAGGGCTACACCTCGGCGCCCGGCGCCAAGGTCATCGATCTGAAGGACAGCTTCGTCCTGCCGGGCCTGATCGACAGCCACGTCCACCTGACCAGCCAGAACGGCCCCAAGGGCGCCCTGGAGCGCTTCACCAAGACCAAGTCCGACTATGCCCTCGACGGCGCCTACTACGCGAACCTGACCCTGCGGGCGGGTTTCACCACCGTCGCCGACCTCGGTGGATCGAACGAGAGTGTCTTTGGCCTGCGCAATGCGGTCGCGGCGGGCCGCATTCCGGGTCCGCGCATCATCGCCGCCGGCTCTGCGGTGTCCGTGCACGGCGGCCATGGCGACGACGCCAACGGCGTGCCTGAATCCATGGTCCACCTGTTCCGCGACAGCGCCACCTGCTCCGGGGCCGACGATTGCCGCCGGGCCGTGCGCGAGCAGGTCCGCTCGGGCGCTGATGTCATCAAGATCACCGCCACCGGCGGTGTGCTGTCGCCGACCAA
>JBKJSF010000070.1:0-4118 GCA_046595895.1 Caulobacter sp.
ATCACGACGGCGATCTGCGGGATCCCCTGCGCCGACATGCGGGCCTGGTTGTAGAAGATCCGCCCGAAGTGCTCTCGGTCGGGAAAGACGTCCGCCTGGAGCGGGAGGAAGGCGCCCCCCGAGTCGACGAGGTAGATGCACGGCAGGCCGTTCTGCTCGGCGATCTCCTGGGCGCGCAGGTGCTTCTTCACCGTCATCGGGAAATAGGCGCCGCCCTTCACCGTCGGGTCGTTGGCGACGATCATCACCTCGCGGCCCGAGACCCGGCCGATGCCACAGATCAGGCCGGCCCCGGCGATCTCGCCGTCGTAGAGGTCGAAGGCGGCCAGCTGGCCGATCTCCAGGAAGGGCGAGCCCGGATCAAGGAGGCGTTCGACGCGCTCGCGAGGCAGCAGCTTGCCGCGCGACGTGTGGCGCCGGCGCGACGACTCGGGGCCGCCGAGGGCCGCCTTGGCGACGCGCTCGCGCAGTTCGGCGACCAGGCCCTTGTTGACGGCGGCGTTGCGGGCGAAGGCCTCGCCCGATTTGTCGATGGTCGTGCTCAGTTTTGGCATGGGTGAGGGATAGCTTGTCCCGCGGAGCCGGGGAAGCGGCAGGATTGTGCCCATTGACGGGTTCGGCCTATCGGCCCGCAGACTCGTGCTAGCGTGAGCGCGTGGCCGGACCCCTCACCTATCGCAAGGATACCGCCCTCACCCGCCTTTTCGAGCGCGAGTGGGAGGCCGGCGTGGCGCGTTGGTTCTCGCTCCCCGGCGGCGCGACCCTGTTCGAGGCCGGTGAGCGCTCTGGCCAGATATTCCTGGTTCACGCCGGCAAGCTGGGCGCCTTCCGCAAGGAGGAAGGTCTGGACCGGCAGTTTGTCGGGGTCATCCGGCCGGGCGAGCCGGCCGGCGAGATGGCCCTGGTCGGCGGCACCGCCCACACCGCCCGGGTCGTCGCCCTGCGCGATTCCGAGGTCCTGGCCCTCGACGCCGAGGCCTTCTTCGAGGCCGCCGACGACGACCCGCATGTGATGCTGGAGATCGCCAGGCTGGTGCTCAACCGGGCCCGCTACGCCAGCACCCGGGCCTCGACGGGCGACCCGGCGGTGTTCGGCTTCGTGGCGGCCGAGCAGACCGGCAAGATCCGCGCGCTGGTCGCCCGCATCGCCCGCGGCGTCGCCGAGATGGGCCATTCGATCACCGTCGTCGGCCACGAGGCGGCCAGCGCCCCGACCGAATGGTTTTCCAATGTCGAAGGGGATCACGAATACGTCCTCTATGTCGCCGAGGCCGGCGAGAGCGCCTGGGCCGCCCAGGTCAGCCGACAGGTGGACCGATTGTTCCGGGTCGGGCGCGGTGACCGGCCGCCGCCGTCGGTTCGGGGCAAGGCCTCGGAGACACTGGAGGCCTATAAGCTCGTCGATCTGATCCTCATCCAGCCGGCCAACCTGGCCCAGCCACAAGGCTCGGAAGCCTGGCTGGAGGCGACCGGGGCGGCCCGGCTATTCCACGTTCGCGCCGAGGATGACGCCAGCGCGGCGCGGATGGCGCGGCTGCTGACCGGGCGCTCGGTCGGGCTGGTGATGTCGGGCGGTGGGGCGCGGGCCTATGCCCACATGGGCGCGCTGCGGGCGCTACGCCAGGCCGGCGTGCCGATCGACTTCGTGGGCGGGGCCTCGATGGGCGGCGTCATCGCCGCCAGCGTGGCCATGGGCTGGGAGGAGCCGGAGCTGGAGAGGCGCATCCGCCAGGCCTTCGTCGACACGAGCCCGCTGGACGATGTGGCCTTTCCGCTAATCGCCCTGACCCACGGGCGCAAGGTCGATCACCGGCTGGCGGAGCATTTCGGCGAGGTCGAGATTCCGGACCTCTGGCTGCCCTTCTACTGCATCTCCTCCAACCTGACCCGGGGCACCTACGAGCTGCATAATCGCGGGGTGCTGCGCCACGCCCTGCGAGCCTCCATCGCCCTGCCCGGGGTCATGCCGCCCTCGACCCTGGCCGGCGAGGTGCTGGTCGACGGGGCGGTGATGAAGAACTTCCCGGTCGACATCATGCGCTCGATCCAGCGCGGGCCGGTGGTCGGCGTCGATGTGACCCGCGGCCGAAGCATCAACTCCGCGGACATCACCATGCCCTCGCTGCTGAAGTGGGTGCTGTCGGGAGAATGGCGCAAGGGGCCGCCGATCGTCGCCTTGCTGATGCGGGCCGCCACCCTGTCGACCAATCGCGAGGTGCTGGCGGCGCGGGACGCCACCGACGTGCTGGTGCTGCCCGATGTGGACGACATCGATATTCGTGACTGGAAAGCCTTCGACCGCGCCGCCTCGTCCGGCTTTAACGCCACCCAGAAGGTGCTGGCGACGCTGGAACGGCCGGTCGTCGATCTGCGCCGCGAGCGGCCCTGACGGTAGATGCCGCCGCCGACGCCGCTACGTTGTCGACGGGAATCGGGGGTAACATGGCGATCGAAGACGAGCGGCGCGACTGGTTCGAGATGAGCCGGGTGATTGACCGCGGCGTTCAGACCTTCCGGCGAACCTGGGGGATCGGCGTTCTCGCCGCCCTGCTGCTGGTCGCCCTGCCGGAGATGGCCAGTTTCTGGCTCGAGGAGCCGATCGATGCCGACGGAGCTTTCACCCAGACTCTGATCGACACCTTTGCAAGATCGTCCACGGCTTTTGCGGTCGTGACCTTGGTGCTCGGGACCATCTGTCAGACGGTGGTGGTGTTCACAGCCCTCGAACATTTTCGGGGCCAGCGGCCGACTCTGGGGAACGGGCTGACAGCCGGCTTTCGGCTGATCCTGCCGGCGCTGGGCCTGACGATCCTTGTCTCCATCGCCATCCTTCTCGGCCTGGTTCTGCTCGTCGTCCCGGGGCTGTTCGTCATGACCACCTGGTCGGTCGCCCTGCCCGCTAGACTGCATCGCGGCCCCGGGGTGACCGAGGCCATCCAGGAAAGCTACGACCTGACAAAGGGCGTGCGCTGGCGGGTGTTCGGCCTTTTGCTGATCACCGCCTTCGTCCTTGGGGCGGTGGCGTTTGGTCTGGACCGCATTCTCAGCCTGTTACCGGCATCCGCGGAGTTCATGGACGGTGGGGTGCTGGCGCCGCTGCTCAGCGGCTTCAGCAACCTCTTCCTCGGCTACGGAGCGGCGTCCTTGTTCCATGAGCTCAAATGGGGCGGTCGGCACAGCGAGGAAGACGTCACCGCCGAGCTCTTTGCCTAGGCCGGCCAGGCCGTTGCCAGTTATCCACAGGCCGCGACATTTGCGCTGAGGGTGTCGATCCCCTTTGCAATGGGCGGCCCGGCGCCCATATCCTGAAGGTCCTGTTCTCAACAGCTGAAAGGAGGTGATCCAGTGTCTCACCAAAAACACACGGCAACCGCTCACGGATCGAAGGGTTGCGGGGTTCTTTCCCTCCTTTGATCTTTGACGTCGTCTGACGACGCGGTTCAACCGTCGTTTGGTGTGGGGCCGGCTCTCGTAAGGGGGCCGGCCCTTTCCATTGCGGCTCAGTCGAAGAAGCCGTTCACCCAGTAGATCACCGCCGCCGCCAGGGCGGCCAGCACCAGGCCGATGAGGATACGGCCGACCAGCCGGCCGCTGCGCACCGCCACGGGGCCGCGCTCGGCCAGCTTGCGGCGACGGACCGCTTCCTGGTCAGCCCGCGCCTTGGCGCGCTTGCGGTCAGCTTCCTGCTCCCGGCGCTGTTCGAGGCTGATGATCTTGTCTTTGTCTTCGCGGGCCATGAGATCGATCTAGCGCCGACCGGCGGTCAGGCCAAGCCTTACCCGCCGACCAGCTCCCGCCCGATCAGGAAGCGGCGGATTTCGTTGGTCCCCGCCCCGATGTCGTAGAGTTTGGCGTCGCGCAGATAGCGTTCGACCGGCCATTCGCGGGTGTAGCCCGCGCCGCCCAGGGCCTGGATGGCTTCATTGGCGACCATCATGGCGTTTTCGGAAGCCAGCAGGATGGCGCCGGCGGCGTCGAAGCGGGTGGTCTTGCCGGCGTCGCAGGCCCGGGCCACGGCATAGACATAGGCCCGGGCGCTGTTGAGGGCGACGTACATGTCGGCGACCTTGGCCTGCATCAACTGGAAGCTGCCGATGGCCTTGCCGAACTGTTTGCGC
>JBKJSF010000092.1:0-56819 GCA_046595895.1 Caulobacter sp.
TCACGCCGACACCTCCGGTTCGGCCCGCTACAACGTCGGCCTGTCGCAGCGCCGTTCGAAGGCCGTTGCTGACGCCCTCGTCGGTCTCGGCGTCGATGGCGGCAAGCTGTCGGTCGACTGGAAGGGTGAAGCTGAACCCGCCGTCGCCACCGGCGACGGGGTGAAGGAACCCCTGAACCGCCGCTCGACGATCTCGATCAACTTCTGATCCAGGATCTGAGCGACAACGCTTAGGCGAAGGCCCCGGAGGAAACTCCGGGGCCTTTTGCTATGGGGTGAAGGGCAAGGGCGCTTACCCTCCCTCCCCGAATTGGGGAGGGCAGACGCGCGTTGCGCGTCGGGTGGGGAAGTCGGCAACGAAACTGCGGCGGTCATCGGCCAGGCACGGAGTGGGCGGTGACCCACTTCCCCACCCGGCCTTCGGCCTGCCCTCCCCAATTCGGGGAGGGACGGCGCTAACCTGCCCACAACACCCACAGCCCCACGCCGGCGAACCCCGCCGCGGCGGCCCAGCGGATGTACTTCAGTGGCAGCCTGGTCGCCGCCACCTCGCCCAGCAGCACGGCCGGGGTATTGACAATCATCATCCCGAACGTGGTCCCCATGGCGACCAGGGCGACCTTGTGGAACTGAGCGCCCAGGGCCACCGTCGCCACCTGGGTCTTGTCACCCATCTCCACCAAGAAGAAGGCCACGGCTGTGGTCAGGAAGATCGAACCGGCCTTGAGCGCCGGCGGCGCCTCGCCCTCGTCCAGCCTGTCGGGGATCAGGGCCCAACCCGCGAAGACCAGAAATGCGATGCCCAGGATCCACTTCATCCACGGCCCCGACAGCAGGCCGGCCGCCAGTTCCCCGGCCAGGGCGGCCAAGGCGTGGTTGACCAGGGTAGCGACGAATATGCCCAGCAGGATGGGGATCGGCCGGCGAAACCGCGCCGCCAGCAGTATGGCCAACAGCATGGTCTTGTCGCCAATCTCGGCGATGGCCACGAGGCCGGTGGAGACCAGGAAAGCTTCCATCGAAGTATCTCGGGCGGGGCCGACAAGACGGACCATTGGCCTTGCGCGCCGAAGACCCCGCATGGTCCGGCGCGAAAGCCAAAGGTCTCGCCAGGCCTTTAAAAGGCTAGCGCCGCCATGGGGCGAACCCCAAGTCTGTTGACGGCGCTCCCGCTTCGATGCGGGCGGCTACTCCCCAGTGACGAGGGACAGATAGCGAGGGAGCGGGCGCGAGGCAACCGCCCCCTCGGCCGCTGTGTAAAGATTCGAACCAATTGTTGTTCGATGAATTGAGGTCTCTTCGTCTCCCCTTTTTCACAAGTCGCCGCTATAAGGCGCCATGAAGAAGCAAAAAGAAGCAGCCGCCATCGTCGAGCGGCTTGAACAGGAATACGACCGTTCCGTCGCCTGCCTGCGTGAAAACCTCAAGGCCTTCCTCGAAGAGGGAAAGCGGCCCGACCCCAGCCTTCGCGAGACCGGCTCCTACGCCTATCCCGAACTTCGCCTAAGCTGGTCCGGTGAGAGCGGCTATCCGGTGATCACCCGCGCCTATGCGCGGCTGTCCGATCCCGGCCATTATGCCACAACCGTCACCCGGCCGGCCATGTTCCGCGACTACCTGGTCGAGCAGCTGGGCCACCTGATGGAGGACTTCGACGTTGAGGTCGACGTCGGCCGCTCGACCCAGGAAATCCCCTTCCCGTACGTTCTGGATGGCGGCGACCTATCCCTCGCCGACGCCCAGGCCAGCGAGATCGCCCGCTTCTTCCCGGCCACCGAACTGGCCTTCATCGGCGACGAGGTGGCCGACGGCCTGTGGGATCCGTTGATGGCCGAGGACCGGCCGCTGGCCCTGTTCGACGGCCTGCGCACCGACTTCTCCCTGGCCCGCCTCAAGCACTACACCGGCGCCCCGGCCGAGCATGTGCAGCAGTACATCCTGTTCACCAACTACCACCGCTATGTAGACGAGTTCGTGCGCTGGGGCTGCGAGCAGCTAAAGGAAGGCAAGTACGAGGCCCTGAGTTGCTCCGGCGGCGTCTTTGTCACCAAGGACAGCCCGGACCCCGAGCTGGCCGTCGCCAACGGCGCCTGGCGGCGTCATCAGATGCCGGCCTATCACCTGATGGCCCCCGGCGGTCAGGGCATCACGCTCGTGAACATCGGCGTCGGTCCGTCCAACGCCAAGACCATCACCGACCATCTGGCGGTTCTCCGCCCGCAAGCCTGGCTGATGATCGGCCACTGCGGCGGCCTGCGCGGCAGCCAGCGGATCGGCGACTATGTTCTGGCCCACGCCTACCTGCGCGAGGACCATGTGCTGGACGCGGTGCTGTCGCCCGACATCCCCATCCCCAGCATCGCCGAGGTGCAGCGCGCCCTCTACGACGCCGCCAAGCTGATCAGCGGCGATAACAGCGAGACCCTCAAACGCCGCCTGCGGACCGGCACCGTGGTGACCACGGACGATCGGAACTGGGAGCTGCGCTACACCTCCAGCGCCTTGCGCTTCAACCAGAGCCGGGCCGTCGGCATCGACATGGAAAGCGCCACCATCGCCGCCCAGGGCTTCCGCTTCCGGGTGCCCTACGGGACCCTGCTCTGTGTCTCGGACAAGCCGCTGCACGGCGAGATCAAGCTGCCCGGACAGGCCAACGCCTTCTACGAACGCGCCATAGGCCAGCACCTGCAGATCGGCATCGCCACCGTCGACCTGCTGCGCGCCGAGGGGCCGAGGCTGCACAGCCGCAAGCTCCGGGCCTTCGACGAGCCACCGTTCCGTTAAGCCGTCAGGAAGCTGACGATTTCCTGAGCCAGCCGCGGCTCGACCACCGCTGTCAGGTGGTCGCCGGGGATGCGGACGGCCTTGGCGTTGGGCATGGCCATGGCCAGCTTCTCCGGCGAGCCGTTGTCGGCGTCGTCCTCGCCGCAGACGACCAGGGTCGGCACGTCCAGCCCCGCGAGGTCCTGGGCCGTGGTCGGTGTGAAGCTGTTCAGCACCCCCAACAGGGCCAGGGGATTAAAGCCGCCGGCCCGGATCCGCGCCTGGATGTATTTGCCGGCCCGGGGGTCCTTTGCGGCCTCACCGTTGCGGATGCTGTCCTCGAACATCGCCGCCCGGTCGCCGGCTTGCATGACGCCGCTGTCGCCCATACCGCCCAGCACGCAGCGCCGTGGCCGCGCTCCGCCGACCATGAACCTGACCGCCGTTCGCGCCCCCAGGCTGTAGCCGACCAGGTCGTAGTCGCTCAGGCCCAGGTGTTTCACCAGCGCCGCCTGGTCCCGCGACAGCACATCGCCCGGCCAGGCCACGGCCTCTTTCGGCGCCGCCGACTCCCCATGGCCGCGCAGGTCCGGCGCGATGAGCTCGAAGCCGGCCTCGGTCAGGGCCTCGACGATCCCCGGCTCGAACCAGTTGAGGCGGGCGGTGGCGATAAAGCCATGCAGCAGCAGCACGGGCCGCCCGGCGCCGGCCCGGTGGATGGCGATCCGCTGGCCGTCGAAACTCTCGAAATGCTCACTCATGACGCCAAGGGTGGCGCAAGGCGGCCATGGAGCGCAACCCCGCCGTTCCCTTCCTCGTCAAATGCCCCTAGCGTCGGCCTCCAAATTCCGGGGAGCTCCACATCATGCGTAAACTGGCCCTGACCGCAGGCCTCGCCTTCAGCCTTCTGGCCGGCGCGGCCAGCGCCGCCACCGTCGCGGTCACCGCCGAGCGGATGCTCGACGTGCGCACCGGCAAGTATATCGAGAAGCCGTTGGTGCTGATCACCGACGGCAAGATCACCGCTGTCGGCAGCCAAGCATCCATGACCGTGCCGGCCGACGCCAGGAAGGTCGACCTGCCCGGCCTGACCCTGCTCCCCGGCCTGATCGACATGCACGTCCACCTCGACTCCTCGCCCCTCTATGGCGGCTTCAACGGTCTCAGCTTCACCGACAACTTCTGGACCGTGGTGGCCGTCAGGAACGCCGAGCTGACCCTGAACGCCGGCTTCACCACCGTGCGCAACGTGGGCGCCGACCGCTACAACGACGTCGCCGTCAAGGAGGCCATCGAAGCGGGCTTCGCGGTTGGCCCGCGCATCGTACCGGCCGCCTATGCGATGAGCGCCACCGGCGGCCACTGCGATTCCACCTACCTGCCACCCTCGGCCAACGTCACGGCGGCGGGCGTCGCCGATGGTCCGGACGAGGCCCGCAAGATGGTCCGTAAGCTGAAGAAATACGGGGCCAAGGTGATCAAGATCTGCGCCACCGGCGGGGTCTTCTCCAACGACGCCGTCGGCGTCCAGCAGATGACCCTCGAGGAGATCAAGGCGGTCACCAGCGAGGCCCACATGGCCCAGATGAAGGTCGCCGCCCACGCCCATGGCCCGGAAGGCATCCGCGCCGCCATCGAGGGCGGCGTCGACACCATCGAGCACGCCAGCCTGGTCGACGACGCGGGCATCAAGCTGGCCCTCAAGCACGGCGCCTACTTCGGCATGGACATCTACAACACCGAATACACGCAAGCCGAGGGTCCCAAGAACGGGGTGCGCGAGAGCGAGCTGCAGAAGGACCGCGACATCGCCGAGGCCCAGCGGCAGAACTTCTGCAAGGCGGTCAAGGCCGGGGTGAAGCAGGTCTATGCGACCGACGCCGGCATCTTCCCGCACGGCGACAATGCCAAACAGTTCGCCGTCATGGTCCGCTATTGCGCCACGCCCCTGCTGGCCATCCAGAGCGCGACGATCACCGCCGCCGAAGCGCTTGGCCAGGCCGGCGAGGTCGGCGAGATCAAGGCCGGCGCCTGGGGCGACCTGATCGCCGTCGAAGGCGACCCGCTGGCCAATGTGCGGGTGCTGGAAAGCGTCAAGTTCGTGATGATGGGCGGCGAGGTGGTGAAGGGGCCTTAGCCGGGCTCAGGCGCTCCCGCCTGCCGTCGGCCAGGCCAGCAGCAGCTGCTGCGCCCCGGCCTCGGCGATCAATTCGCCGTCCTCGCGCCTGAACGTCGCCCGCACGGTGATGAGTTGGCGGGTGTGGGCGACGACCAGACCTTCGATGGTCAGCGGCTCCAGCCGCCCGATGCGGACGAAGCTCATCTGCAGATTGGTGGTCCGAAACATCCGGTCGGCCGGGACCACGCTCATCGCCGCGAAGGCCAGCACCTGGTCGGCCAGGGCCGCCAGATAGCCGCCGAACATCGAGCCGTCGCTCGTGGCCAGCCGCGGCGAGGGCGACCAGCGCTTGCGCACCCAGCCGTCGCCCCAGTCCTCCAGCCCGCCCAGCATCAACTGCTCGACCACCGGCGGAAAGTCGGCCGCCCCCGCCTTCAGCGCCGCCAGACGCTCCATGCCCCAACTCATCGGTCGCTCCCTTTACAGTGCGACTGAAAAATACGAGCAATACTCGCGTTTGGTTACTCGCGTTAGGCGTCACCCTCCCATGCGACGATCCCCCAGCCAGCAGCGCTCGAAAGACAAGATCGGCTTTGTCCTCGAGGCGGCGGCTCAGCTTTTGGAGAGCGGCAGCGAGGCGGGCTTCAACACCAACGCCATCGCCGAGCGGGCCGGGGTGAGCATCGGCGGCCTCTATCGTTACTTCCCGGACAAGGCCGCCGTCCTGCGAGCCCTGGCCGACCGCGAGATCGCCGCCCATCACCAGGCGATGAGGGACATCCTTGCCAACCGGCCGGAGGGCTTGGCGCAGGACCGCGCCATGATCCGCGCCTTCCTCCACGCCTTCGGCGCCCGCCCCCGCGCCCGCCGCATCGCCATGCAGGCCTGGTTCGCGCTGCCGGTAAGCGAGCGTCAGATCGAGGGGCTTGCCGTCGAACTGCCCCTCGGCGAAGGGACGGCGTCGCTGTCACGCGTGCAGGCGTTCGTACTGTCGCAGGCGCTGCTCGGCGCGATGCGGGCGGCCGTGCTGGAAGGGGCGGACTTCCTGCTGGCCCAGGAGTTCGAGGACGAGCTTGTGCGGCTGGCAAGGGCCTATGTGAAGCGTTAGGCCTCGCAGACCGCCTTGATTTCGGCCCGCAGCTCCGGCAGGCCGTCGCCCTTCTCGGACGAGGTCGCGATCACCCTCGGGAAGGCGGCCGGGCGTTTGACGATCTGGGCCTCGGTCTTGATGACCAGCGCCGCCGCCTCGTGGGGCTTGATCTTGTCGGCCTTGGTCAGGACGATCTGGTAGCTGACGGCCGACAGGTCCAGCGCATCGAGCGCCTCCTTGTCGACCTCCTTCAGGCCATGGCGGGCGTCGATCAAGAGATAGACCCGCTTGAGGTTCGGCCGACCGCGTAGATAGGCCCGCCCCAGGTCCTGGAACTTGTTGGCCGCCGAGCGCGAGACCCGGGCAAAGCCATAGCCGGGCAGGTCGACCAGCCGGATCTTGTCGGCCAGGACGAAGAAGTTGATCTCCCGCGTCCGGCCCGGCTCGTTGGAGGCCCTGGCCAGCTTCTTGTGGCCGACCAGGCCGTTGATCAGGCTCGACTTGCCGACGTTGGAGCGGCCGGCGAAACAGACCTCCGGCATGTCCGGCGGCGGCAGGCCATCCATCTTCACCGCCCCCATCATGAACGTCGCCTGGCCGGCGAAGAGGACGCGCGCCTCCTCCAGCTGCTCGTCCGAATAAAGAGTGGGCGAAAACAGCGGAGTGTCGGTCACGCGGCGGCCTTGGTCCTGAACCGGTTGATGAAGTCGTCGATCGGGTTATCGACCTTCAGCCGGTGCATGATGATGTACTGCTGGAAGATCGAAAGGATGTTCGAGAAGGTCCAGTAGATGATCAGGCCGACCGCGAACGGGGCCATGATGAAGGTGAACAGGATCGGCATCAGCTGGAAGATGCGCTGCTGCATCGGGTCCGGGGCGGGCGGGTTCATCGCTGTGGTCAGCCACATGGTGAAGCCGTAGATCAGCACGCAGATCCCCAGGCCCAGGGCGCCGACTCCAAAGCCCAGAGCCTCCGGATGGGTGGTCACCAACCCACCGACCAGCGGCAGGCTGCCCGGGTCATAGGGCAGCAGGCCGAACAGGTTCCAGACGTTGGTCGGATCGCGCGCCGACAGGTCAGTCACGAAGCCGAAGAACGGCGCGTGACGCATCTCGATGGTCACCGACAGCACCTTGTAGAAGGCCAGGAACACCGGAATCTGCAGGAACAGCGGCAGGCAGCCGGCGACCGGATTGACCTTCTCGCGCTGGTACAGGGCCATGGTCTCCTGCTGCAGCTTGGCCGGATCGTCCTTGTGCTTCTCCTTCAGCGCATTCATCGGCTCGGTGAGCTTCTTCATCCGGCTCATCGACTCGTAGGACTTGTTGGCCAGCGGGAAGAGCAGGATGCGCACGCACAGGGTGACCAGCAGGATGGCCACGCCGAAGTTGCCAACGAAGCCGTAAAAGAACTCCAGGGCCATGAAGAACGGCCGGGTCAGGAAGTTCAGCACGCCCCAGTCGATGGCCCGGTCCAGCTCGGGCACGCCGTATTTCTTCTGGTAGGTCTTAAGGAGCTCAGCGCGCTTGGCGCCGGCGAACAGGCGCGTGGTTTCGTTGACCGTGGCTCCGGGGGCGATGGTCCGGCTCGCCCCGAACACATTGGCGCTGTAGTTGTCGCGGCCGCCATAGGTGGTCTGCAGGTAGCCGGCGTCGATCTTCTCGCTCTGGTCGGGGATAATCGCCGTCAGCCAGTATTTGTCGGTGATGCCCAGCCAGCCGCCGGTCGCGTCCCAGCGCTGGTCGCCCTTGCCCTTGGCGGTGTCCTTCTTCCACGACGGGTACTTCTTGAGCCGCAGTTCCTTGTTCAGCCAGCCGACCGCGCCCTCATGGACGTTCTGGCCCTTGCCGGCCTCCGGCGGCAGCCCGGCGCGGCGCACGGCCGAATAGGGGCGCAGCGCCACCGAACCCGCGCCCGTATTGGTCACGGTGTCGGTGATGGTGAACAGGTAGTGGTCATCGACGGCGATGGTCCGGTCGAACACCAGGCCCTGGGGCGAGGTGTAGGTCAGCACCACCGGGGTCTTCTCGGTCAAGGTCTCGCCGCTCTTGAGCGCCCAGACGGTCTTGTCGCCGGGCGCGCCCGGCGCATCCATCCAGCCGAATTCGGCGAAGAAGGCGTTGGCCGTTCCCTCTGGGCGCAGCAGATCGACGCGAGGGGAATTCTTGTCGACGGTCTGGCCGTATTGCTCGAGCGCCAGGTCGTCGAGCCGACCGCCCGTCAGGTTAATCGAACCGGACAGCACCGGCTTGCCATCATGGCCGAGGGTCTTGACCGGAACGCGGGCCGTCTCGGCGATGGCGGCGGCGCGGGTCAGGTTGCCGGCCCGGGCGCTCGGCACGGCGGCGGCCTTGGCGGCGGCCGGGCTGACCAATTTCTCGGCAGCGACCTTGGCCGCCTGCTCCGCCTGCTTGGCCTTGGCCTGCGGCCCCAGGACGAACATCTGGTAGCCGAACAGCAGGATGATCGCGATGACGAAGAAGGCGATCGTGTTGCGGGATTCTTTTTGCATGGAGCGGGCTTAGACCAACGCTGAAGGAGAAGAGGGCGCGCCGTCCCCAAAGACGGAGGGGGGCGCGACGGGTATATCGGCGGCGAGCCTTATCAGCGCGCTTTTCACATCGTCAAGCAAACGCCCCCAATCCCGGACGGGCGTTCCGTCGCGGGCGACAAAGACATAGTCACATCCGGGCCGCCCGAAAGAGGGCAGCAGTGCCCTTGCTGCTTCCCGCAGGCGCCTTTTGGCGCGATTGCGCACCACGGCGCCGCCGATCTTCTTGGTGGCCGTAAAGCCGATGTGGACGACCGCGTCGCCGTCCTGGCGCTGGCGGACCTGCACCACCACGGCGCCATGGGCGCGATAAGCGCCTTTGGCGGCCGCCAGAAACTGGGGCCGCCTGGTCATGCGTTCGATGTTCAAAAGCTCGGCCAGGGGTTGGCCCCCCGATGCAGCGAGGATGACGGCGATTAAGCCGTCAGCTTCTTGCGGCCCTTGGCGCGGCGGCGCGCAACGATCTTCTGACCGTTCTTGGTGGCCATGCGGGCGCGGTAGCCGTGACGGCGAGCGCGCACAAGACGCGAAGGCTGAAAGGTGCGCTTCACAGGTCTGCTCCGAGAAATAACAAGCTATAGCGCGGCGGGAGGCCCCGTCGCGATTGAGCCGGGGTGGATACGGGATGAGGTGTGCGGAGTCAACCGCAACAGTTGCCCGCAACTCATACCTACAGGTCCGGCCGGATGACCGCCTTGCCGATCACCTTGCGCCCGGCCAACAGCTCGAAGGCCTCGCGCCAGTCGGCCAGCGGGACCTCGGCATGGACGCGGGGCTTCACCCTGCCCTCCTCGGCCAGTTTCCAGATCGCCGCCTGATTCTCCCGGCCGCGCTCGGGGAACTGGCGGCCGTATTCGCCGGCTCGCACTCCGACGACCGAGAAGCCCTTGATCAGCGGCATGTTGACCGAGATCTGCGGAATCCGCCCGGAGGTGAAGCCGATGACCAGCAGCCGGCCGTCGAAGGCGATGCAGCGCACGCTCTCGTCGAACACGTCGCCGCCGACCGGATCGTAGATGACGTCGGCCCCGCCGCCGGTGATCTCCTTCACCCGCTCGCGGAAACCATTCGTCACATTGAGCACCGCGTCCGGCGCGTATTCGCGCTGCAACACCGCCAGCTTCTCGTCCGAGGCGGAGGTGGCAATGACCTTCGCCCCCATCGCCTTGGCCAGGTCCACCGCCGCCAGGCCCACCCCGCCGGCCGCGCCATGCACCAGCACCCATTCGCCCGGCTGCAGATTGGCCCGCCGCACAAAGGCGACATAGGCGGTCAGATAGGCCGCGCCGTACCCCGCCGCCTGCGCGAACGACAGCGACGCCGGCTTGGCCCGCACCGCCGCCGCCGGCAGCAGGGCGTACTCGGCGAACCCGCCCAGCCTGGCCCCGCCGACCACCGCCTCGCCGACGGAGAGGCCCTCCACACCGGGACCGAGCGCCTCGACCTCGCCGCTGAGCTCCATGCCGAGGCCGAACGGCAGCGGCGGCTTCAGCTGATACTCTCCGCGCGTCATCAACAGGTCGGGGAAGTTGACCCCGGCGGCGCGGACCTTGACCAACACCTCGCCAAGACCGGGGGCCGGCACGGGAACGTCGCCCAGGGAGACACCGGCGTAGTTGGGAGCGAGACGGTCGACGATCAGGGCGCGCATGGGGTCAAGGATCGGATAGCAACGCCTCGTAAGTCCAGAGAGTTCGCCTTTGGGCGCCCTTCTCCCCTTGCGGGAGATGGTGTCGGCGTAGCCGACGGATGAGGGGTCGCACCGGCTTCCGACACAGTCCGTCGCCGTCACCTCATGGCAGCTTGAAGACCTATCGACCCCTCATCCGGCGCTTCGCGCCACCTTCTCCCGCAAGGGGAGAAGGGCGCCCAGAGGTTACCCGGCCTGGACCAGGTCGGTCCCCGGAATGCCCAGACCCTCTTGTCATGCAATCCGCCCCTCGAGCCCCTGCCGCACCAGCCCGGCGATCTCGCGGCAGGCCACGTCGGCGGCGGGGATGGCGCCGGTGAAGGCCGTGAAGCCGTGGGCAAGCGCGTCGTAGCAGCGATAGACCACCGGCACTCCGGCGGCTTTCAGCAGCCGTGCATAGGCCTCGCCCTGGTCGACCAGCGGATCGAAGCCCGCCGTCACCACGATGGCGGGCGCCAGGCCATCGAGGTCCTTCGCCCGGATCGGCGACAGGCGCGGGTCGGCCGGATCGTCGTCGGGGCCCATGTAGTGGCCCATGAACCAGCTCATGGTGTCGCGCGACAGCGGATAGGCGTCAGCATAGGTGGTCATCGACTGGGTTTCGGACGCCACATCGACGGCCGGATAGATCAAGAGCTGCAGCACCGGCTGCGGCTCGCCGGCCTTCTTCATCTCCTGGGCCAGGATGGCGGCGAAGTTGCCGCCCATGGAATCGCCGCCGATGGCCAGCCGTCCTTCCGGAACCCCGAATCTCGCCGTGTTGTCCCGCGCCCAGCGCCAGGCGGCCAGCATGTCGTCCAGCCCGGCCGGAAACCGGTGTTCGGGGGCCAGCCGGTAGTCCACCGACAGCACCGCGCAGCGCGCAAGCTTGGCAAGGATGCCGCAGAAGGCGTGGCAGGTGTCGAGATCGCCGATCACTCCGCCGCCGAAGTGGGCGAAGACCAGCAGCGGCCCGTCCGCGTCCTGGTCGCTGGGCCGATAGGCCCGGGCCGGGAGATCGCCCTCGGCCCCCGGCACGGTCAGGGACTCGGTCCGCACCTCGGGCTCGGGCTTGCCGGCCATCATCGACAGGCCCTGGGCGCTGCCGACCCGCGCCTCAGGCGCGCTCAACGACGACATGGCCGGCATGCTCCGCGCCCCGGCCGCCAGGAACTGGAACCTCGGATCGAGGGTGCGCCCGCCCTGATAGACGGCCGAGCCGCCCGACAGCAGCCGCAGGATCGCCGGCGGCAGCGACAGCAGCGCCTTGAGGACGACCTTCTGGACCCCGGGATCGGCCATTACTCTGTCCTTACGAATCGCTCAGGCGCGGCAGGGCCGGAACCCCGCCAAGGATCAGCTTCACCGCGAAGTCACAGGCCGTCGTCGTGTCGATCGGCCGGCGGGCCATCATCCGGTCGCCGACCTCGCGGGCGATGGCGATGCAGGCGGCGGCCAGATAGTCGGCGTCGACCCGGGGGGCGCCGCCGCGCTCGATGGCGGCGGCGAAGGTGTCGCGTACCTCCTCGAACACCCGCTCCATTTCCGGCGTCTGAATGGTGATGTGAGGGTGACGCTCGCCGGCCGGCCGGCGGGCCTCCCAGTTCTGGTGCTCGTCGACCACGAAGTCGTAGTAGGCCTGGATCGCGGCGCGCAGGTAGCCCTCGAAATCATTTGCCTGCTCCCAGCAGGCCCGCAGAATCGGCCGGAAGCGCCGGGCGCCGTCGTCGGCCAGGGCCTCGAACACCTCCTCGCGCGAACGGAAGTAGTTGTAGAAGGCGCCGACCGACAGGTCCGTGCGGCGGATGATGTCGCGCACGGTCGCCGTCTCGTAGCCCATCTCGGCGAACACCTCCCGGGCGGCGTCGAGAATGGCCTGGCGGTTCGCCTGTTTGGTCTGTTCGCGCTTGCCGGTGGAAAGGGCGGTGATCTGACTCATTGTGCTCAAGGCTATCAGGCCTTGGCCCGGCAGAGAAAAGGAATCCAACCACCGAATGACGACTCCCTCTCGGGTGCAAGCAGGGCTAGTCTGGCCCTCATACCGGCGCGTGAGGTCGGGCAGGGGCTGTGAAACATGACGATCGCCGCCGATGGCAGCGAAGGCCACCGTAGCGCGCGCGCCGATCAGCGCCGCCGCCAGATTCTCGACGCCGCGCGCAAACTGGTCTCCGAAAAAGGCTTCGGCTGCCGCATGGACGAGGTGGCCGCCGCCGTCGGCGTCACCAAGCCTGCGGTCTATCGCTACTTTCCGGGCAAGGACACGCTGATCCGCGCCTTGCTGGAAGAGGATCTGGTCATCCCCACCCTGGCCCTGGTCGCCCGCATCGACGCCTATGAGGGCGACATCCGCGGTCTGCTGGAAATCGCCGCCGAGGGCACTCTGTCGATTCAGGAGAACGGCCTGGCGCGGGGCTATATGGCGCTGGCCATGAATGAGGCCCAGAGCCGGCCGGATGTCGCCGCCCTGATCCGCGAGAACGTGCTGGGCGTCAGTGTTGTTCGCGTCGCCCAGGCCTTTGGGCGCGCCATCGAGTCGGGCGAGCTGCGCCGGGTCGAGGACCCCACCCTCTTGGTCCGGCTGTTCTTCGCCCCCTTCATGCAGATCGCCCTGGTGCGCGGCGGCTTCGGCGTGCCGATGGACGGCCCCAAGGCCTACCGCGAGTACATCCGCTTCCACATCGACGCGTTTCTGCGGGCGTTCGGGCCGGAGAGCTGAAGAGGGGACAGGTTGGAATCCAACCTGTCCCCGTTGACCTTACGCTTCTTCGCGCGCCTTCGCCGCCACCGGCAGCGCGTAACCGGCCGACCGCGCCCGCCCCTCGCCGCGCACGACCTCCTTCTTCAGGTCGGCCACATAGTGGTTGAAGTCGACCTGGATCGTGTGCCGCGCCGCCTTGTAGTAGCCACCCAGATAGAAGGCCTCGTCCCTGGCCGTGACGCTGTCCATCTCCGCCTTGCCCGGCGGCCGATACCGCCCCGTCAGATAGGCCGCCGCCAGCTTGCCCTGCTGTTCGGCGAAGTTGACCAGGGTCGGCAGCGGCTGGGCCAGGCCCATGAAGAACAGGTTGTCGATCCCCGGCTTCATCATCCGCTTGTAGAGCGGGAAGCGGTGCTCGGCGTCCGGCAACAGGTCCGGATCGTCGAAGAACGGGAACTTCATGTCGTAGCCGGTGGCGAAGACGATGGCGTCCACCTGCTCGACGCTGTCATCGGCGAACCGCACATTCTTCCCCTCCAGCGCCTTGATCGCCGGCTTGAACTTCACATCGCCGCAGCCGGCCCGGGTCAGGAACTCGCCGCTGACCGAGGGGTGTGCCTCCAGCGGCTCGTGGTCGGGCTTGGGCAGGCCGTAGTCCTCCATCTTGCCGAGCGTCTTCTTGATCATCTTGCGGGCCAGCGATTGACCGATGCTGCGCGGCATCCAGGCCGGCAGGGCGCTTTTGTCGGCCGGCTTGCCGTTCATGTATTTCGGCAGCACCCACACCCCGCGCCGCGCCGAGACCCACAGATTTTTCGCGATCGGCCGTTGGCTGAGCTCCGAGGCGATATCCATCGCCGAGTTGCCCATGCCGACGACGACGACATTCTTGCCGCGCATATCGACCGGATCGAAGGGATCGCAGTAGGCGTGGCTGTGGAAGGCAGGCCCGTCGAACTCGCCCGGATACTCAGGCATGCGCGGGCTCCAGTGGTGGCCGTTGCAGACGAACAGGACGTCGTAGAGGCGGGTCTCGCCGGTCGAGAGGGTCACCGCCCAGATGCCGTCGTCCCGCCGCCGGGACCTGGTCACCCCGGTGTTGAAGGTGATGGTCTGGCGCAGGCCGAAATGGTCGACGTAGTCCTTGAAATACTGGAACAGCTGGGCGTGGTGGGGGAAGTCGGGCCAGTCGGCGGGGACCGGAAAGTCCTCGAACGCCAGCCGCCATTTCGACGTGTCGATATGCAGGCTCTCGTAGCAGGCCGACATGCCGTTGGGGTTCTTGTAGTACCAGTTGCCACCGATCTCGTCGGAGATCTCGAAGCAGTCGTAGGGGATGCCGGCGTCCTTCAGCCGCTTGGCCGTGGTGAACCCCGAACAGCCCGCGCCGATGATGCAGGCCGTGGGCAGCGCCTTGCCGGTCATTTGCCGGAACTCCCAAAAAACGTTTCTGACTTATCGTTGTTCAGGTGACGCTATAGCGGATGACGTTTGGGTCAACCGTGACGTTGCGTCACGAACAGCCGGCGACACAGCGCGCCCAGGGCGGGCTGCAGGTCGCTTCCTCTGCTTCGGCCAGACAGAAGTAGCGGCTCTGGGCGCAGGCGGTGCGGCATTGGCTGGCGGTGCGCGATCCGGCCGAGCCGCCGGCCGTGCTGGCCAGCGGCCGGGTGAAGGCCAGGCCCGCCGGCAGACCCGTCGAGCGGCCCTGGACTGAAAAATCGAGCTCCGGCGGCGCCTCTGGCACAGGCGTCTCGGCCGGGCCCTTCAGCCCCGCGCCCGCCGCCGTCGGCGGCTTGATCACCCGCAGCTTGCCGCCCTGCGCGCCGGCCGGACTGGCCAGCAGGAGGGCGGCGATGAGGATGAGGCGGCGCATGGGCCTGACTGTAGGCCTGTGTCGTTAAGACGCGATTAACCATGGTCCGGCGGGACCGGCCCGCCCTCCGGGCGCAAGCGCCCGAATTCATGACGAAAGTTTAAGGGACGCGACCGCCCCGGCGAGAGCATGGTCCGCCACCTTTCAGAACACAGGTCCACAACCGTCCATGAAACGCCTTCTGCTTGCGGCCGCTGCCATTGCGACCCTCTCCATCGCCGGTGTCTCCACCGCCGTCATCGCCGCCGACGCCTCCGCCTCCGCCGCCGAACTGGCCAAGGCTCCGCGCATGGGGACCTGGGGCTTCGACATGGCCGGCCGCGACCTGGCCACCAAGCCCGGCGACGACTTCTTCCGCTATGCCAACGGAACCTACATCGACCAGATGGTGATCCCGGCCGACCGCTCGTCCTACGGCGTCTCCGGCAAGCTGCGGGAGCTTTCCGACGCGCGCAGCCGCGCCATCATCGAAACCGCCTCCAGGACCCCGGGCGCCAAGGGTGAAGCGCAGCAGATCGGCGGTCTCTACAACAGCTTCATGGACGAGGCCCGCCTCGACGCCCTCGGCGCCAAGCCGCTGAAGGCCGATCTGGCCGCCGTCAAGGCCGCCAAGACCCATGACGCCCTGGCCGCTCTGATGGGTGGCACGCAAGGCAAGTTCGGGGCCGGCGTGTTTGGCGTCGGCATCGGCCCGGAAGCCGCCAACCCAACCAAATACGCCGTCTACGTCGGCCAGGCGGGCCTCGGTCTGCCCGACCGCGACTACTATCTGACCGAGCAGTTCGCGGCCAAGAAGACTGCCTACCGCGACTATGTCGCAGAGCTCCTGACCCTGGCCGGCTGGTCCAACCCGCGGGCCAGCGCCGACACCATCGTCGCCTTCGAGACAAAGGTCGCCGAAGCCAGCTGGACCAAGGTCCAGCAGCGCGACCCGGTCGCCTCGGTCAATCCGATGACCGTCGCCGAGCTCACCAAGCTGGCCCCCGACTTCAACTGGAGGGGCTACTTCACGGCCGCCGGCCTGGGCGCGGAACAGAACATCATCGTCGGCGAAAAGAGCGCCTTCCCGAAGATCGCCGCCATCTACAAGGCGACCCCGATCGAGACCCTGCAGGCGTGGGAAGCCTTCCACATCGCCGACCAGGCCAGCCCCTATCTGAGCAAGGCCTTCGCCGACGCCAACTTCAACTTCCGCTCCAAGACCCTGTCGGGCCAGCCCGAGCAGCGCGCCCGCTGGAAGCGCGGCGTCGGCCTGACCGGGAGCACGCTCGGCGAGGCGGTCGGCAAGCTCTATGTCGAGGCCTACTTCCCGGCCGAGTCGAAGGCCCAGATGGAAGAACTGGTCGGCAACCTGATCGTCGCCATGAAGGCCCGCATCCAAAACCTCACCTGGATGAGCCCCGAGACCAAGGCCAAGGCGCTCGCCAAAGCCGCCAGTTTCACCGTCAAGGTCGGCTATCCCGACCAGTGGCGCGACTACTCAAAGCTGACCATCAAGGGCGACGACCTGTACGGCAACATCGAACGCTCCGGCGCCTTCGAGTGGAACTACCAGGTGGCCCGCCTGCACAAGCCGGTGGACCGCAAGGAGTGGGGCATGTTCCCGCAGACGGTGAACGCCTACTACAACCCGCAGCTCAACGAGATCGTCTTCCCGGCCGCCATCCTGCAGCCGCCGTTCTTCGATCCGGAAGCCGATCCGGCCGTCAACTACGGAGCCATCGGCGCGGTCATCGGCCATGAGATCAGCCACGGCTTCGACGACCAGGGCAGCCAGTTCGCCGCCGACGGATCGCTGACCAACTGGTGGCAGCCGATCGACCGCGAGAAGTTCGTCGCCCAGACCAAGACCCTCGGCACGCTCTATTCGAGCTTCGAGCCCCTGCCGGGCGCCAAGGTCAACGGCGACCTGACCATGGGCGAGAACATCGGCGACCTGGGCGGCCTGCTGATCGCCTATGATGCCTACCATGCCAGCCTCGGCGGCAAGCAGGCCCCCGTGATCGACGGCCTGACCGGCGACCAGCGCTTCTTCCTGGCCTTTGGCCAGGCCTGGCGTTCGAAGCTGCGCGACGATGCCCTGCGCCAGCAAATCGCCTCGGACCCGCACAGCCCGGCCTACTACCGGGTCATCGGCACCGTGCGGAACGTCGACGCCTGGTACGCGGCCTTCAACGTCCAGCCGGGCGACAAGATGTATGTGGCCCCCGAGAACCGCGTCCGCATCTGGTAAGCCTGCCTGTCCGCGAGTGGCCGAGCGGCCGGGTCTCCTCATGGGGGCCCGGCCGTTTGCCTTTGGCTCCGGCCCCCGTTCGGCCATGAACAAAGTTTAACGCACGGCGTCATCGCGCCGGTGCATTCTCCGCCGCAATTCCACCCGAGGCCTCTGAATTTCCATGAAAAAAGCCCTGCTGAGCGCCGCCGCCGCGGCCGCCATGTCCCTTGCCGCGTTCAGTGCGCAGGCCGGGGTAGACCGTCTCTGCATCACCGACGACTGCGTCGTGCAGTCGATCTTCAACTACGCCGGCGCCCCCGCGGTTGGCGGCGGCGCCGCGCCGGTGTCGCTGGAAAGCCCGCACTACGGGACCTGGGGCTTCGACCTCACCGGCCGCGATCCCAGCGCCAGGCCGGGCGACGACTTCTTCCGCTTCGCCAGCGGCGCCTGGGCCGACCGCACCGAGATCCCGCCCGACCGTACCCGCTTTGGCAACTTCGACGCCCTGGCCATCCTCTCCGAAGCCCGCGTCAACGCCATCATCGCCGACACCGCCGCCGGCACGGTGCAGGACAAGGACGCCGCCAAGATCGGCGCCGCCTACAACAGCTTCATGGATGAAGCCAGGATCGAGAAGCTTGACCTGGGGCCCCTGGCCCCCGAGCTGGCCGCCGTCAAAAAGGTGAAGACCCACAGGGACATGGCCGCCCTGATGGGCAGGGGACAGAGCCAGAACTATTCCGCCGTGCTCGGCATCGGCATCACCACCGACGCCAAGTCGCCACAACAATACGCCGTGGCCGTCGGCGGCGGCGGCCTCGGCCTGCCCGACCGCGACTACTACCTGGAGGCCAAGTGGGCCGACAAGAAAGCCGCCTACGAGGTCTACATCGCCAAGATGCTGACCATGGCCGGCTGGCCAAACGCCGCCGCCGCCGCCAGGGGCATCGTCGCCTATGAGACCAGGCTGGCCGAGGCCAGCTGGACCCGCGCCGAGCGCCGTGACCGTGACAAGACCTACAACCCGATGAGCCGGGCCGAACTTGTCGCCTACACTCCGGGCTTCGACTGGGACGCCTACCTGTCGACGACCGACCTGCCCAAAAGCGTCGACCGCTTCATCCTGACCACCAACACCGCCTTTCCGAAGTTCGCCAAGGCCTATGCCGAGACCCCGATCGAGACCCTGAAGGCCTGGCAGGCCTTCAAGCTGATCGACGGCGCCGCGCCGCTGCTCTCCAAACGCTTCGAGGAGGCCAACTTCGAGTTCCGCGGCAAGCTGCTGGGCGGCCAGCCTGAGCAGAAGGCCCGCTGGAAGCGCGGCGTCGCCTTCACCAACGGCATGGTCGGCGAGAGCGTCGGCCGCATCTATGTCGCCCGCTACTTCCCGCCGGAATCCAAGGCCAAGATGGTCAGCCTGGTGGCCGACATCCGCACGGCCATGAAGGCCCGCATTGAGGGCCTGCCGTGGATGAGCCCGGAGACCAAGCTCAAGGCGCTCGACAAGCTGGCCAAGTTCACCGTCAAGATCGGCTACCCGGACGAATGGCGCGATTACTCGGACCTGGAACTCAAGGCCGGCGACCTCTACGGCAACGCCACCCGCGCCCAGGCCTTTGAATGGCGCCGCGACGTCGCCCGGCTGTTCGAACCGGTCGACAAGAAGGAGTGGGGGATGACCCCGCAGACGGTCAACGCCTACTACAACAGCGTCAACAACGAGATCGTCTTCCCGGCCGCCATCCTGCAGGCGCCCTTCTTCGACCCGACCGCCGACGACGCCGTCAACTACGGCGGCATCGGCGGGGTGATCGGCCACGAGATCAGCCACGGCTTCGACGACCAGGGCCGCAAGTCCAACGGTGACGGCGTGCTTGCCGACTGGTGGACGGCCGAGGACGCGACCAAGTTCAAGGCCCAGGCCGATCGCCTTGGCGCCCAATACGGCCTCTTCGAGCCCCTGCCCGGCTCCAAGGTCCAGGGCGCCCTGACCATGGGCGAGAACATCGGCGACCTGGGGGGCTTGAGCCTCGCCTATGACGCATACCTGATCTCTCTGAACGGCAGGCCCGCCCCGGTGCTCGACGGCATCACCGGCCAGCAGCGGGTGTTCTACGGCTGGGCCCAGGTCTGGCGCGCCAAGATCCGCGACGAGGCCCTCCGCCAACAGGTCGTCACCGACCCCCACAGCCCGGCCTACTACCGCGTCAACGGCACGATCAGGAACATCGACGCCTGGTACGACGCCTTCGGCATCAAGGAAGGCGACAAGCTGTACGTGAAGCCGGAAGACCGGGTCCGGATCTGGTAGTTTTCCCGACAGCGTGAAAATGGAAAGGGCGGATCACTGGGCCGCCCTTTTTTGTGATGACGCGGAGCGCGGAGCGCCAAAATCAACTCTCCCCCCGCTTGCGGGGGGAGGACCGCCCTGGAGCGTGAGCGACAGAGCAGGAGGGGGGCAAGTCTGGTTGGTGATTGGCGGTCCACCGCCGGTGGGACCCGCCTCCTGGTTTCTCGCTTGAGGCTCGAAACCTGTCCTCCTCCCGCTTGGCGGGGGGAGAGTTGAGCTCACCTGTTCATATTTTGACGGACACGTCAGAATCGGCGGCCATCGCCCAAAAAGGAGAAGGGCCCGTTGCGGGGGATAATCGCAACGGGCCCAACATTCCTCGATCACTCGATCCAAGCGGGCGTTTCCTCCCCGAAACGCCGGAGACGGGATGCTCTTGGTGGCCGCCCTGTCTCGCCAGTCAAAAAGACGGCAATTCCTTGTCTGTGTCAACGTATTCGCGGCCCTGTCCGCGCATGATTTTGCGGTAAAGCGGCTCAAAAAGGGTTGAACATTGGACGCAGCCGTCAAAACAACGTCTGCGGACAACTCTTTCTGACGACTCCGTCAATTTTAGCTGACTCGAACCCGCAACCGCTCCGCGAGTTGCTCCCAGGGCGGACATTCTGGCGCGAAAACATATTCCGGCGCCGCCGCCGTCACCGGCCCGACCCCGGCCGATTCCAGCGCCGCCCCGACCGCCGCCAACTCGTCCCGGGGAATCAGCAACCCCGACGCCCGCGTCTGGCCGCCCCTCGCTGCGAAGGCCTTGGTCGCCCCCCGCGCCGCCTCGTCCTGGTCGGCCGGCCAGACCAGGGTCAGGGTCCGCCGGGCCCGGGCCCGCGCCTCGATCAGCGACAGCAGTCGCCGCGCGATGCCCAGGCGCTCCCCGCCCCAATCAGCGGTCAGCGCCGCCGCCAGCTGCGCCTGGCTCCTGAGGATCACCCCGTCGCGCAGGATGGCCAGATGGTTGGCCGCCAGGGTCGCGCCCGTCGTCGTGATATCGACAATGATCTCCGCCGCCCCGGCGGCGGGTGCGCCTTCAGTTGCTCCAGCCGATTCGACGATCCGGTAGTCGCCGACCCCATGCCTGGCAAAGAAGGCCCGCGTCTGGGCGACATATTTGGTCGCCACCCGCAGGCGCCGGCCGGTCCGGGCCAGATGATCGTGCGCCACCTCCTCGAGGTCGGTCATGCTATCGACGTCCAGCCAGCTCCGCGGCGCCGCCACCACCAGGTCGGCCCGCCCAAAGCCCAGCGCCTGCAGCAGCAGCAGCCGCGCCTCGAAATCCTCCCCCTGCTCGCGCAACAGGTCCTCGCCGGTGATCCCCAGGTGGACCTCGCCGCTGCTTAAGGCCCTGGCGATCTCGCCGGCCGAGATCAGCCGCACCTCGATGCCGTCCAAGCCGACAATGCGGGCGCGATAGCCACGCTCGCCGCCGTCGGCCTCGATCTTCAATCCGGCGTCGGCCAGCCAGGCCTCGACCTGTTCCTTCAACCGCCCCTTGGAGGGAATGCCCAGGATGACGTCGCTCATTCCCCGCCTCCCACTTCGTCGGTCTGGGCGAAGGCCCGGGCCGGCCGCACCATGCAGCCCGCCGCCCCACTGCCTGCTCCACCCAGCCGCGCCGCCAGCCCGTCGTAGCGCCCGCCCGCCGCCAGCGGCCGCTCGGCACCCAGGCCTGAACTACGCACCTCGAACAGCGCCCCGTCATAGTAGCCGAAGGCCCGCCCAAATCCGGCCCCGAACCGCGCCCCCTCCAGCGACACTCCGGCCTCGGCCAGCAGCTCAAGCCGCCGCCGCCAGTCGCCGAGCCGTTCGTCCAACCTCGCGCCGCCGAGCCCCGCCAGCGCCGCCAGGGCGATGGCCGGCGCATCCTCGATCGACAGGAAGGCCCGTACCCGGCCGATCTGGTCCTCGTTCAGCCGAGCCCGCGCGCCCTCTCCGCCCCTCGCCGCCAGCCGCCGGGCAATCTCCGCCGTCGGACGACCGCCGACCGGCGACACCCCGGCCAGGCCCCAGACCTCTTCCAGCAGGGCCACGGCCTCCGCCTCATCCAGCGTACCCAGCAACGCCGCAAGCCTGCTCTGCGGCGCTTCCGGGGCCGCCGTCTCGGGGTTGAGTTCGGCGCTCAGCAGCCGCGGCCGGTTGAAGGCCCGCTTCAACCGCGCGCCGAGGGCCGGCTCCAGCTCCATGTCCGCGATCAGGGCCGAGAACAGGCTGACATCGCCCAGCACCAGCGACAGGTCCCCGCGCCCTCCGGCCAGCGCCGCCCGCCAGGCCAGGGTCAGGATCTCCGCGTCGGTCGCCGCCGCGTCGGAGCCGCCATAGACCTCCAGCCCCAGCTGCAGGAATTCCTCGGCCCGGGCCGAGCCGCCGGCCGCCCGGAACGCCTTGCCCTCATAGACATAACGGCCATCGGCCGCCCCGCCCTCTTGTTTGGACCGCTCGATGTGGGCCCGGGCGATCGGGATGGTGAAGTCGGGCCGCAGCGCCGCCTCCTCGCCGCCCTCGGCCTGGACCACGAACAGCCGCGGCCGCATCGCCTCGCCGGCGAGGTCGAGCAGCAGCGCCAGCGGCTGCAGCACCGGAACCTCCAGCGCCAACCCGGCCCCCGCGAAGGGCGCCCGGATCGCCGCCAGGGCATCGTTCGGAACGGTCCGCTCCAGTCTCATTTGCCCCCACTCCCGAGGGATGCATCCACAATGGCGCGCACGGCGGCAACCATCTCGCCCCGCGCCACCGTCTGCTGCCCGGGCCGCTCCGACTTGTAGGCGTCGTTGTCGGCGATATTGGCGGCCAGCGCCCGGCCCAGATCGAGGTCCTTGATGGTCACCGTCCCGGCCGCGATCTCGTCGCCGCCGAGGATGATCGCCGCCGGGGCGTTGCGCCGGTCGGCATACTTCATCTGCGCCTTCATGCCCGACGAGCCGAGATAGACCTCGGCGGCGATTCCCGCCGCGCGAAGCTGCGCCGCCACCCCGAAGTATTCGCCCATCTGTTCGGCGTCGAAGGCGATGACCACCACCGGCCCGCGCGCCGCCCCGGCCTCCTCGCGCCCCGCCGCCTTCAAGGCCGCCGCCAGCCGCGACACCCCGAAGGAGAAGCCGGTGGCCGGGACGGGTTGGCCCGTGAACCGCGCCACCAGGTCGTCATACCGCCCGCCGCCGCCGATCGAGCCGAAGCGCAATGCGGCCCCCTTGTCGTCAACCGTCTCCAGCAGCAGCTCGGCCTCGAACACCGCGCCGGTGTAGTACTCGAGGCCCCGCACGATGCTCGGCTCGATGCTGGCCCGGCTCTCGTCGACGCCCAGCGCCTTCAGCGCCGCCGCGATCTTGGCCAGCTCCTCGATACCCTCCGCCCCCTCGGCCGATCCGCCGACGATCCCCGACAGCGCATCCAGCGTCTTGCCATTGTCGCCCGCGCCGGCCGCAAGGAAGGCCAACACCTGGTCCACCGCCCCGCCGGCCAGCCCGGCGCCCTTGGTGAAAGCGCCGCTCTCATCGAGCCGCCCCTCGCCGAGCAGCAGCTTCACCCCGTCCGGCCCCAGCCGGTCCAGCTTGTCCACCGCCCGCAGCACGCCCAGCTTCTGCCCGGCGCTCTCGACCCCGGCCGCCGTCAGCAGGCCGTTCAGCAGCTTGCGATTGTTGATCCGCAGCACCGCCGTCCCGCGCGGCAGCCCGGCCGCCTCCAGCCCCTCGGCCGCCATGGCGATGATCTCGGCGTCCGCCTCCGGCCGGGCCGAGCCTACCGTGTCGGCATCACACTGGATAAACTCGCGGAACCGCCCCGGCCCCGGCTTCTCGTTGCGCCACACCGGCCCGAACGCATACCGCCGATAGGGCTTGGCCAACGTCTCCCAGTTCTGGGCCGCGAACCGGGCCAGCGGCGCGGTCAGGTCATAGCGCAGCGCCATCCACTGCTCGTCGTCGTCCTGCAGGGCGAAGACGCCCTCGTTCGGCCGGTCGCTGTCGGGCAGGAACTTGCCAAGCGCGTCGGCGTATTCGAACGCCCCGGTGTCCAGCGGCTCGAAGCCCCAGCGCTCATAGACCGCCGAGACCTGCTCGACGATCCGCCGCTCGGCGCGCAGCTGGGGGCTACGCTTGTCAGCGAAACCGCGAGGGGCGCGAGCTTCGGGTCGGAAACTGTCTTCGGTCATCGGAAGCGTCCATCGGTCGGTGTCTGTAACCGGATGGAGCGCTCGCCCCATCCGCATCGGGCGGGGCGGTGAAGGGGCTTGGCCTTAAGCCGCGCGAGCCCGACCCGTCCCGCGAGGGAAGGTGTGGTGATGCGCATGATGGTGCGGCAGGCAGGTCATCGGGAACGGCCTATAGCGGACGACGGGCAAGGCGCCAACCCGCGGTGACTGTCCTCCGGCGCAGCCGGATGACTGTCACCGTCCGCGCCGTGCGGTGACAGTCACGCTGCGCGAGACAGTCACCGAAGCCCGTCATCCCGGGCGCCCGCAGGGCGACCCGGGACCCAGGGGCGGCACACAGAAGCGGTTGATACAGCCCGTTCACGCACCCCCTGGGTCCCGGCTCTTCGCTACGCTACGGCCGGGATGACGGAGATGAATATGTCTAGACATATCGATTTTGCCCCAAATCGGGCCGATCGCCGCCCGCCCGAAAACGTAGACCGCAGCCCTCACGAACCGGTCAACATTCCCCGCCGTCATATCAACGCCAAGTCTACGCAGGCGCCTACATTCCCCGCCGCCTCAGCAACCGAAAAGCCAACAGGCCAGGCCTTTCGCCGCCCGGACCCAAAATCGCGCCATGCGGATGTAGACCGCCCCGCGCGGTATAATGGTCCCGCCGCTTCGATAAGGCCTACCGCGCCAGCCGGGCGATCAGCGCCGCCGTCGAGGGGTCGTGACCCGGCCCGTCGCCGCCGTCCAGTTCTCGCAGCACCCGTCCCGCCAGCACCTTCCCAAGCTCCACCCCCCATTGGTCGAAACTGTCGATGTCCCACAGCACCCCCTCGACGAAGGTCTTGTGCTCATAAAGAGCGATCAGCGCGCCCAGCGTCTCCGGCGTCAGCCGCTCCAGCAGAATGAAGCTCGAAGGCCGGTCGCCGGGGAAATTCCGGTGCGGCTCGTCGGAGTTTTGATGGCCAATCATCAGCGCCTCGGCCTGGGCGATGGCGTTGGCCAGCAGCATGTTACGGTGCTCGCGGGGCCCCTCATGGTCCTCGGCCAGGGCGATGAAATCGACCGGGATGATGTCGGTCCCCTGGTGCAGGAGCTGGAAGAAGGCGTGCTGGCCGTTGGTGCCCGCATCGCCAAACACGCTGGCCGCCGTGGCCTGCGTCACCGGCCGGCCGCTTTGCGTGACCTGCTTGCCGTTCGACTCCATCTCCAGCTGCTGCAGATAGGCCGGAAACAGCGCCAGCCGCCGGGCATAGGGCACGACCGCCCGCAGCGGCCGGTCCAGGCCGTTGCGGTTGAAGACATGGGCCAGGGCCAGCATCACCGGCATGTTGGCGTCCAGCGCCGCCGTCTCGAAATGCTCGTCCATCGCCGCCGCCCCGGCCAGCAGTCCCTCGAACGCCGGCCAGCCGAGACCGATGGCGCAGGATAGCCCCACCGCCGACCACAGCGAATAGCGCCCGCCGACCCACTCGCGGAAGGCGAACACCCGGTCCTCGGCAATGCCGAACCGCTCGGCCTCGGCCGGATTGGCGCTGACCGCCGCAAGGTGGCTGTCAGCCTTTCCCGCGCCGAGCCTGGCCTCCAGCCAGGCCTTGGCGGCCCGGGCGTTGGCCAGGGTCTCCTGGGTGGTGAAGGACTTGGAGACCACCACCACCAGCGTCTCCTCCGGGTCCAGCCCCGCCGTGGCGGCGGCGAACTCGGCCCCGTCGATGTTGGCGGCGAACCGCAATCTGATTTCTGAATCCAGCGGCCGCAGCGCCTCCCAGATCAGCCGGGGTCCCAGGTCCGAGCCGCCAATTCCAATGTGGAGAACGTTTTTGAACGGCCTGCCCGTCGCCCCGCCCGACATCCCCGACCGCACCGCCGCCACGAAGTCCTGCATGGCGTCGCGGACCTCCTCGATCTCCTCGGAGACGCCCTTGCCCGCCGCCTTGAAATCGGCTCCGGCCGCCGCCCGCAGCGCCATATGCATGGCCGGCCGGCCCTCGGTCCGGTTGACGATCTCGCCGGCGAACAATCGCTCCCGCGCCGCCTCAACGCCGGCCGCCACGGCCAGCTCCACCGCCGCGGTCGCGCCCTCGCGGCTCCACGGCTGCTTGGAGAGGTCCAGGGTCAGTCCCGCCGCCTCGAAGGTCAGGCCCGCCAGGCGATCCGGCTCGGCGTCGAAAAGCGCAGCGGTGCGGCGCGCGCCATCGGCCTTTGCGGCGGCCTTCAGGGCGGTCCAGGCGGGGGTCTCGGCCATAGGGGTTCCGGCAAATGTAAACGCCGCCTTTACCATGCTGCGGCATGGTTCGGCTCACCCCTAGTAACGCCCCCAAAGAGGGACCGCCATGTCCTGCGAAGCCGTCGCCGCCGCCTCCATGCTCTGGCTCGCCTCCTGGAGCGGGGCCAGCGACACCCCGCCGCCCGCGCCGGCCGCCGCTATCGCGCCCGCCTCGCTCCTGACCACGGAGCCCCTGTTCGCCGACATCATCGCCCGGGCCGGAAAACTGGGCGCCGATGTGCAAGGTTTGAAGGGCAAGCCGCTGGAGCCGGCGACGTTCGCCACGCTCAAGGGCGCCCTCGGCGAGCTGGCCGCCCTCGACATGAAGGGCCACCTGACCCTCAAGGAACGCGGCACGGACGGCGACCTGAAGTGCATCCTGCGCGGCATCAGCGAGGACCTGCCGGTCAAGCTGAAGGCCGTCGAGGACGCTGGCAACCCCACGGCCCGCGACGCCGCCCTGACCGACCTCGGCTACCTGCTGCGCGACAACGTCGAGGTCATCACCGCCCCGCCGGCGCCGCCGGTCTAGGCGTATTTGATGCCGCAGCCGTAGGCCTGGCTGTAGGGCGTCGCCACCGGCCGGCCGGCGTGGACATCGGCCAGGGCCGCCGCCACCAGGTTCCGGGCCCGCGGCAGGTCCTCGACCTTGCTGGTCGGAATGTCGTCGATGGCGCCCTGATAGGCGATGGCGCCGGTCTTATCGATGACGAACATGTGGGGCGTGGCCTTGGCCCCATAGGCGCGGCCCATGACGCCGTCGTCGTCGAACAGCATCGTGGTCGCGCTGGAATGCTTGTCGGCCATCCAGGCCTTGGCCGCCTTGCCGGAAGACCAGTGGCCGGGCTTCCATTTGCCTGACGAGCAGACGCTTAGCCACACCGCCCCGCCGCGCGTCGCCGAGGCCTGCAGGCCTGGCATGTTGCCGCTGTTGTAGTGCTTTTTCACATAGGGACAGTCGCGGTTGACCCATTCGAGAACGACGATCCTGCCCCTGAATTCAGCCAGGGTGCGGAGCCTGCCGTCGGCGTCCTTGACCAAAAAGGCCGGGGCCGGCTTGGCCAGGGCCAAGCCGGGAAGGGCCAGCGCCGGGAGGGCGAAGGCGGCGGCCAGGGCGGAACGGCGGGTCAGGGTCATTGTTTGGCGGCCTTGCGCAGCGCCTCGGCGATCATGCCGGGCGTCAGCAGTTGGGGCAGGATTTGCGGCTTTTCGGCGCCGGGGCCGGGGCCGTAGACCAGGTAGAGCGGCACCCCGGCCCGGCCGTGCTCGGCCAGGGCGGCGGCGATGACCGGATCGCGGTTGGTCCAGTCGGCCTTGAGGTAGACGGCGTTGGTCGCCGTCATCGCCTTGGCCACCTGGTCGGTGGACAGGGCGACCTTGTCGTTGACCTGGCAGCTGACGCACCAGGCGGCGGTGAAGTTGACGAACACCACCCGCCCCTCGGCCCGCAGCGCCGCCACCCGCTCGGGCGACCAGGCCTCATGCGCCAGGTCGGCGGCCGAGACGGTCTCGCCGGCCTTGGGCGATGCGGCCGCCGCCGGTTGCAGCATCAGGGCCACGGCCCCGGCCAGGATCAGCAGCGCCAGCCCCTGGCGCCACAGCTTCGGCCCCAGGCCCCAGAGCCACAGGGCGAAAGCGCCCAGCAGCAGGCCCGCCAAGGCCAGGGCCAGTCCCGGCGCGTCGGTCTGCTGCGACAGCACCCAGAGCAGCCAGGCGGCCGCGCCGTACATCGGGAAGGCCAGCACCTTGCGCAGGGTTTCCATCCAGGCCCCCGGCTTCGGCAGAAGCCGCAGCAGCGCCGGGGCGAAGGCCAGGGCCACGAAGGGGGCGGCGAAGCCCAGGCTGAGCGCCAGGAACACCGCCAGCACGATGATCGGCGGCTGGCCAAGCGTGAAGCCCAGCGCCGAGGCCATGAACGGCGCAGTGCAGGGGCTGGCCACCACGACCGCCAGGACGCCGGTGAAGAAGGCCCCGGCCGTGCCGCCCCTGGCCGCCAGACCGGAGCCGGCGCTCTGCAGGCTGGTCCCGAACTCGAAGACGCCGGACATGTTCAGCGCCACCGCCAGCATCAGCAGGGCCAGCGCCCCGACCACCGGGGGCGACTGCAGCTGGAAGCCCCAGCCGACCTGCTGGCCGGCCAGCTGCAGCCCGATCAGCACCCCGGCCAGGGCCAGGAAGGTGGCGACCACCCCGGCCCCATAGGCCAGGCCCTGCAGCCGCGTCTTGCGGGCGTCATGAGCGTGGCTGGCGAGGGAGGCGGCCTTCATCGACAGCACCGGGAAGACGCAGGGCATCAGGTTGAGGATCAGCCCGCCGAGGAAGGCGGTGAGGACGGCGATCAGCAGGCCCGTCTTCGGCGCGGCTCCCGCCGAGCCGGCGGCGGAGGGCGGCGGGCCGAGCCCCGAAACCCCGGCCGGCGCGGGCCCGGCCGGGGCGCTGATCTCATAGGCCTTACCGCCGACCACCAGCACCCCGTCGATGACGGCCGGCGGTTGGCCGGCCTCGAAGGCGTAGCCGGGCGGCAGGGTCAGGGTCAGGCCATCGCTGCCCCTGTCGGCGGTCTGGGTCTTGGCGTGGTCGATCACCGTTGGCGCAAAGGGGAAGAACCAGGCGCCGGCCATGTCGGCGCCCTTCAGCGGCGCTCCGGCCACCGCCAGGGTCAGGGTCTTGCCGTTCTGGAAGGCGGCGGTCAGCCCGGCCGGCTTGGGCGCCGCGGCCAGGGCGTCGGCCACCGTCCTGCCCCACCGGGCGTCCGGCCGTGGCGCGCCGTCGGCCACCGTGAGGTTCACCGACAGGATCGCGCTCTCCGGGATGCATATCTTCTCGCAGACCAGGAACTCGGCCAGCGCCTGCAGAGTCATCGGTCCAGGCTTGGCGTTCGCCGGAACCTCAATCGGCACAGGCAGCACCACCTCGCCCGAATAGCCGTAGTTGGTCAGCGGCCCGAACGGCAGGGTCCGAGGCGTCGCCCAGACGATATCGCCGGCCTTCCAGCCGGCCGGAAGCGTCCACTTCAGCGACGTCGCCTGGCCGCTGTCGCCGGGATTGCGCCAGTAGGTGTGCCAGTCCTTGTCGATCTGCTGGCGCACGGCGACGTAGATCGTCGAGCCCGGCGCGACGTGGGCGTCCTGGGCGATCAGCTCGGCCTTCAGGTGGCCGGTATCGACTTCCGTCGCCATTGCCGGAGTGGCGAGCAGCAGCAGGGCGAGGGCAGCAAGGATGGCGCGCATGGCGACCTATATGGCGCGCGGGGGGGGCCCCGGCAAATGCCGCTCGACTTCCCTTCCGCCAACCCCTCATGCTTGCCGCAAAACGGGAGGCCGGGCATGCCGACGAATCAACAGTGGATCCTCAAGCGCCGCCCCGAGGGCGACATCGCCGCCGGCGATCTGGAGCTCACCGACGCCCCGATTCGCGACCTCCAGGACGGCGAGGTCCTGATCCGCAATATCTATCTCAGCCTCGATCCGACCAACCGCATCTGGATGAGCGATCAGGACCAGTACCTGCCGCCGGTCGGGATCGGCGACGTCATGCGCGGCGGCGCCATCGGCGTCATTGAGGCCAGCCGCTCGGAGCGTTTCAACCAGGGTGACATCGTCAACGCCGGCCTGTCAGGCTGGCAGACCTACTCCATTGCGCATGGGGGAATGGTCACCCCGGTGCCGCAGATTCCCGGCGTGCCGCTGACCGCCTACATGAGCGTTCTGGGCGCCACCGGCCTGACCGCCTGGTTCGGCATGATGGATATCGGCCGGCCCAAGGAAGGCGACACCGTCGTCGTCTCGGCCGCCGCCGGCGCCGTCGGTTCGGTCGCCGGCCAGATCGCCAAGCTGAAGGGGGCCCGGGTCATCGGCATCGCCGGCGGCCCGGCCAAATGCGCCTGGCTGCGGGAGATCGGCTTCGACGGGGCCATCGATTACCGCAACGAAGATGTGGGCGAAGCGCTGGACCGGCTCTGCCCGGACGGCATCGACGTCAACTTCGAGAACGTCGGCGGCGAGATCATGGACGCGGTCATCGCCCGGATGAACAACTTCAGCCGCATGCCCCTGTGCGGCATGATCAGCACCTACAACGCCGAGGGCCTGGTCCCCGGGCCCAGCGACTTCGCCAAGGTCCTGATGCGGCGCATCCTGATCAAGGGCTTCATCGTCATCGACTACCTGCCCCGGGCGGGCGAGGCGATGGCCGAGCTGATTCCCTGGGTGGCCTCGGGTCAGCTCAAATGGAAGGCGCATGTGGTCGAGGGGCTGGAAAACGCGGCCGATGCGGTAAAGCGGCTGTTCACCGGCGACCATGATGGCAAGCTGCTCGTTCAAATCAGCCCGGAATCCTGATGCCAGCCTCCTTTGACGACTTCGAGATCGGCCAGGTCCACTCCCTGGGGGTGACCGCCGTCAACGCCGAGGCGATCGAGCACTTCGTCGCCGCCTTCGCCCCCGGCTGGGACGCGTCGCGCGGCGCGCCGGACGCCATGGTCTACGCCATCTGGTCCAGGCTGGAACTGGAGGCCGGCGACCGCTGGGCCCAGACCAAGCGGCTGGGGGTCGACGCCATGCGCTGGAGCCGCAACCCGCCGGCCGGCGAGCTGATGCGCGGCCGGATGACGGTGATGGGCAAGGACGCGGTCGGCGAGGGCAAGGGCATCATCATCGCACAGCACGACCTGTTGGACGAGGCCGGGCGGCTGGTGTTCAGCTGCCTGACCCGCAGCATCTTCGCCAGGTAGTTTCCCTCGACAGACGGTGACAGTCATCCGGCTGCGCCGGAGGACAGTCACCGGTGGCGGGTTCGGTGACTGTCCCGCGGAGCGTGACTGTCACCGTTCGCCGCATCCGAGGAAGATCTAGGCGTTGCCGGCCGAGGTGCGTTGGGCCTTCTCGGAGGCGATGGCCACCAGGCGGTCCCAGCCGGCCAGGCTGGTCAGGTGGTTGTAGATGCGCTCGAGCGCGCCGTTGTCGCGCAGTTCGACCAGCTTTTCGGCCGACAGGCCGCGCAGCTTCTCTTCCGAGACGGCGAAGTACTCGGCGATGACCACGGTGGCGCCTTGGGTGCCGTCCGGGTTGGTCGGGGTGAAGGTGGCCTGCTTGGTTTCCAGCAGGTCCAGCTCCTTGACCAGATTGACGAAGTTCTCGGTGCGGCGACGCTCGCCCTCGAAGTCCTCGCAGAACTTGATGGCGTTCTGGGTGTAGCTGCTGGGCTCACCGGCGTCGTCGAACAGCGGAACCTCGCCGCCGGCTTCGTCGAACATCTGCGCGCCGCGCTCGATGCAGACGATCATCCGGCCCTGCGCCTCGTCCTGGGCCAGGACGAAGGGATAGCGGCGGATGTAGGCCGGCACGTAGACGCCGTTGGAGAACACGCCCTCGGCATCGACGAACAGGTTGTCGCCCGGGTTGATGCCGAGCACGGCCAGCGGCTGGCGCTGCTCACCGGCGAAGATGATCGGGAAGCAGAGGGCCGCGAACTGGAATTCGGCAACGGTCAGCGGCACGACGTGGCCGGCGGAGGCGAAGGCGAACGGGCCGGGCAGCTGCTTCACGCCCAGCTTGCTGTGCATCTCTTTGCTCAGCGGCTCGGGCGAATTGTAGAACAGGACGTTGCCGGCGACCGGGCTGACGGAAGAGACAGTGGACGTTTCCATTAGGGACTCTGGCTAGCGGGCGGCGCGTAGGCCGGAAGGGGTGGAGCGGCGCTTCTATCCGATTGAGTGGAACCGGGCAATCGCGCCCACCCGTCAGGCGATCAATCGGCCCGCAACCTCTTGCCGGACCCAGGGTGAAGGCGCTTTGATCGGACCAAAGAGGGAGACGTCCATGCCGATCCGCTATCCGGAAATCCTGTCACTGACCAGCGAGCCCGCGCCCTACCGTTGGGGCGACCGCGAAACCATGCTCTACGCGCTCGGCATCGGTCTGGGCGGCGACCCGATGAACCTGACCGAGCTGCCCTTCGTTTACGAAAGCGGTCTGAAGGCGGTGCCGACCATGGCCACGACCGTGGCCTGGGGCGCCGGCCCGGCGATCGGCTCGATGATCAACTTCCTGATGGTCGTCCATGGCGAACAGAAGTGCGAGTTTCACAAACCCTTCCCCAGCGAAGCCGAAATCACCGCCGAGGGCCGGGTCATCGGGGCCTTCGACAAGGGCGACAAGGGCGCGGTCATCTACGCCGAGACGGTCCTTCGGGACGCGAAGAGCGGCGACAAGATCGCCACCCTGACCGGCTCCACCTTCGCCCGCGGCGACGGCAACTTCGGCGGCCCCTCCGATGGCGCTCCCGAGCCGCATGAGGTTCCCACCCGCGCTCCCGACCGGACCGTCGAGATTGCCACCAGTCCCGACCAGGCGCTGATCTACCGGCTGTCGGGCGACCGCAACCCGCTGCACTCCGATCCGACGATCGCCAAAATGGCCGGCTTTCCCCGGCCCATCCTGCATGGCCTGTGCACCTACGGCATCACCTGCCGGTCGGTGCTGCAGGAATACGCCGGCTTCGATCCCGCGAAGATCAAGAGCCACCAGGTCCGTTTCTCCTCGCCGGTGTTCCCCGGCGAGACCATTGCCGTCGATCTGTGGCGGGACGGCGAGGTTATCTCCTTCGAAGCCCGCGTAAAGGAGCGCGGGGTGACGGTGATCAAGAACGGCAAGACCGTCCTCGGATAGGGCCAATCGACAGGCCCTACGCCGATTCAAAGACGGAAAAATGCGGGTTAAGAGCCCGATTTCGTGGGCTTTTACGTTGGTTCGAGCTGCAAGAATGCAGCCCGGGGCGTTGGTCAGTGTGTTGGTCGATCGGCGGGGTTTGTTGGTCGAAAGGGCCTTCAAGGCCGGTGAGTATGTCTAGACCTATTCGTTAAGCCATTGATCAATATGGACTCTATACGGGCGATCCAGTCTGAACGTCGATCGGCCTAAAAGCGGAACGCCACCCCGGCGCGGAATGAGCGGCCGGGCAGCGGCGCGATGTCCTTCAGGAAGCTGACGTGCTCGCGGGCCAGTTCGTTGGTGGCGTTGCGAACCTCGGCGAAGAGCCGCAGGTTCGGGTCGCGGAACGGCTTCAGCGCGCCGTAGAGGTTGACCATGGTGTAGCCGTCGGTCGGCAGTTCGCCCACGGCGACGCGGGTCTGCTCGGCCACGTAGCGGACCTCGAGATTGGCGTCGATCAGGCCGCTCTCCCAGATCAGCTTGCCGGTTGTCGCCCACGGCGGAATGCGGGCCGGGACGCCGGTATCGGTATCGCCGCGCACGAAATCAGCGCCAAGCTGGGCCGACAACTTATAGCCGCCGTCGGTCCACAGATCGTAGGTCCCCTCCAGCTCGAAGCCATAGAAGCTGGCGTTGCTCTGGGTGAAGCGGAACACCGGCAGGCCGTCCTCGACGTCGCCGGTCGGGACCTGGTCGATGTAGCCGTCGTAGGACGCGTACCAGAGGTGGCCCTCCGCCCGGAACCGGTCGTAGGTCCAGCGGCCGGTCGCCTCCACGCTCAGCACGGCCTCGGAGTCGAGGTCCGGATCACCGATCTCGAAGGCGCCGGTTCCCGGGTGTGGGCCGTCGGAATAGAGCTCGCCCTCGGTCGGGGCGCGGGCATTGCGGGCCACGGTGAGGGCGTAGAACTGCCCATCTGTCGGCTTCACGAAGGCCCCGACCGAGGCCGAAACATTGGTGAAGCTGGGGGCGTTGTCGGCGCCGATCCAGTCAAGGCCATAGGCGGCGGCCGGGGCGCTGGCCGCGCGACCGGCCAAGGCCGCATCGAGGTCTCGCCGATCGACCCGCAGGCCGGCATCGACGCCCCAGCCGCCGTAGTCGAGGCGCTGAAGGGTAAAGGCGCCGATCTCTTCGATGTCGGTCTTCGGGATCGAAGCCTCGTCGCCGATGGAGTCGAAGTGGCGGCTCAGGCCCTGGACGCCGAACGCGCCCTTCAGGGGGCCGATTTCCCGCTGGACGAACTCGATCCGCCCTTCGACGCCCTTGGACAGAAAGCGGGTGCCGGACTCGCCGGTGTTGCGCAGGATCTCGGCGTGCTCGTAGTCGGCGAAGCCGATCGAGGACCGCATGGTCGCGAACGGGCCCAGCCTGAACGGCACATCGGAGCGGAAGTCGAAGCGGGTCTGGCGAAGGTCGATGGCCACCGGACCCTCATCGTCCGGGTCGATCGGGGCGGTGATCTGCGCGTAGGGAACGCCGTAGAGGGTGTCGGTATGCTTCACCGCCAGGCCGACATAGCCCTCGTCGGTGACGAACGAGACGCCCAGGCCATAGGCGTCGAGCCGCAGGTCGGTGTTGCGCACCGTGCGGGCCGGATCGACGGTCAGGCCTTCGGCGGCGGCCAGGCGGCTGCTGACCGGCGCGCCTGGAACCTCGTAGTCCTCGGCCCTGCGGCTGACGCCATCGATGGAGAAGACCACCGGGCCGCTGGCCGCATGCAGGCCGAAGGAGACGGCGCGGCCCTCGTCCACGCTCGAGGCGGACGCCGATATTCGCCCGTCGATGCCGCCGTCCGGCAGGTGATCGGGGATATGGTCGTCGATAATGTTGACCACCCCGCCGATGCCGCTGCCGCCGTAGGCCAGGGTGGACGGGCCACGCAGCACCTCGATCCGGGAGGCCTCGCCCGGATCGGAGGCCACCGCGTGGTCGGGCGACAGGGCGCTGGCGTCGATCAGGCCGACGCCGTTCTGAAGCACCAGCACCCGGGGTCCCGACAGGCCGCGGATCACCGGCCGGCTGGCCCCTGGGCCGAAGAAGGTCGAGCGCAGTCCTGGCTGGCCGGCCAGCAGGTCGCCAAGCCCGCCTGGAGCGGCGACGTCGAGTTGATCCCGGCCGACGACGGTGACGCTGGTGGTGATGGTGTCCAGCGAGACGGCGAACGGGGCGCCGGTGACGATGACCTCGGCGACGTCGCCGTCATCCATTGGTTCGGGCGCCGGCGCCGTCTGGGCGAAGGCGGGAGCCGCAAGGGACAGGGCCAGCAGGCTGGCGCCCAGGAGAACAGCGGGTCGGCGCATGGGGAGGCTCCGGAGGATGTTCCGGAGTGTTATGAAATAACATACGGGCTCGTCAAGCGACTTGACGCGGGCCCCGCCGCGCGTTCTGTCGAAGGTCGCGATTTCGGGAGGACGGCGATGTCGGCGAAGCAGTTTGGACGGGGCGCTTTGATCGTCGCCGGGTTGGCGATTCTGGGCTGCGGCGCCGTGGCACGGGACGCCAAGGCCCCGGCTCCCGCGCCCAGGCCGGCCGGCGGCTATCTGCCGGCGACGGCCCTGCCCGACAGCCTGACCATTGTCGGCCCGCCGCCGGCGCCGGGGTCCGAACAGGCCAGGGCCGACCGGGCGGCGTTCGATGCCAGCCAGTCGCTGGAGGGCTCGCCGCGCTGGGCCCAGGCCATCGCCGATGTCGAACTGTTCGGGGATGTCGCCCACAGGTCCTTCGCCTGCGCCATCGGCAAGGAGATCAGCGTCGCCAGGACGCCGGTGCTGTCGAAGCTGCTCGACCGCGTTGTGCTCGACGCCGCCGGCAGCACCAGCGCCGCCAAGAAGGCCTACCAGCGCGACCGGCCGATGATCGGCAATGATAACGCGAAGCTGTGTGTCGTGCGCGAGGACTGGATGAAGACCAACGGCTCCTACCCCAGCGGCCACGCCGCCGCCGGCTTTGCCTGGGGTCTGGTGCTGGCCGAGCTGGCGCCGGACCGGGCCAGCGCGGCGGTGGTCCGGGGCCGCGAATTCGGCGACAGCCGCGCGGTCTGCGGCCTGCACTTCCAGACTGACGTGGTCGCCGGCCAGATGATGGCCGCCGCCACCGTCGCCCGCCTGCACGCCGAGCCAGCCTTCGCCACCGACATGGCGCTGGCCCGCGCCGAGCTGGAAAAGGCGCCGGCCGCGGCGGGTTGCGCGAGCTAGGCCCGCGCCTCCCAGACCAGGTGGCGTTCCAGCACGTGGCCTTTGGGCAGGGCGGGGTGGTCGAAGTCGAGCTCTTCGCGGCGGGTCATGCCGATGCGGCGCATCACCGCCTGAGACGGCAGGTTGGTGGTGGCGGTGAAGGCGACGATGCGTTCCAGGCCCAGGCGCCCGAAGCCGTCCTGTAGCGCGGCGGCGGCGGCCTCGGAGGCATAGCCCTGCCCCCAGGCGTGGCGGGCCAGGCGCCAGCCGGCCTCGACGCCGGGGAACAGCGGGTTGGCGTCCTTGAGCCGCATCAGGCCGGTGAAGCCCAGGAAGGCGCCGTCCTCGCGGCGCTCGACCGCCCAGAGGCCGAAGCCCTCGCGATCGATATAGTCCTGATTGCGGGCCATCATGGCTTCGCTCTCCTCCGCCGTCTGCAGGGCCGGGAAGTGACGCATGACCTCCGGATCGGCGTTCATTGCGATCCAGGGCTCGAGGTCGGATGGGCGCCAGGGCCGGAGGATGAGGCGGGATGTCTTGATCATGGGGTGAGGGTGCCTGAAGGTCTCAGTTGTTGAAAGGTTTCGCCTCGGGGCTCCCTTCTCCCCTTGTGGGAGAAGGTGTCGCGAAGCGACGGATGAGGGGTCGATGACGGGGTCAACCGCCCTCCGGCGGTGCGGTCTCCCGGTAGGCCGAGGGTAGCGGCGCACCGGTGTCGAGCGCCCACCGGTCGGCCGGCGCATCGAAGTCGTCTGTGGTCGGGGCCTCTACGGCCTTCAGGATGGCGGCCAAGACCTCGTTCGGCCGATTGGACACCGTGCCGTTGGGAAACCTCAACACCCGGAAGCCTTCGCCTTGAGCCAGGCGTCGCGCACCGCGTCCTTCTCAGGATCGTGGAACGGACCGTCAGCCTCGACGATCAATCGGTGACGGGGGCAGAGGAAGTCGGCGACGTAGCGACCGAGCGGGACCTGGCGGCGGAACTTCAGGTGCTCGAGGCGACGGTTGCGGAGGAGCTTCCAGAGGAGGCCCTCGTGGAAGGTCGGGGCGTGGCGCATGCGGCGCGCCAGGGCGAGCTTGGGGTTTGGGCCGGCCATCTTGAAGTCGAACAAAACATGAACAATGTTCGACGGGCAAGGACAATCTTGTTCCTCAGCGGCGGCTGAAACCCTGTGCGCGGTTGAACGAGTCTTCGACCCCTCATCCGGCGCTTCGCGCCACCTTCTCCCGCCGCCGACGGAGAAGGGAGCCCAGAGGCGAAACCTTAGGCCGGGCGAGAACTGCTCAACGACCCATACAGATCCGGCCGCCGGTCGCGGAAGAAGCCCCAGGCGGCGCGGTGGGTTTCGAGGAAGTCCAGGTCGACGGTGGCCGAGGTGAAGCCCTCTTCGTCCGGGCCCATGTCGCCGATCAGGTCGCCGCGATGGTCGGCGATGAAGCTGGAGCCGTAGAAGCGTTGGCCGCCGTTCGGGTAGCTGTCCCAGGGCTCGAAACCGATGCGGTTGGCGCCGACCACCGGGATGACGTTGCTGACCGCATGGCCCTGCATGGCGCGCCGCCAGGGCAGGGCCGTGTCGAGGGTCGGATCATGCGGCTCGGTGCCGATGGCGGTGGGGTAGAGCAGAGCCTGGGCGCCCATCAGGGCCATGGCGCGGGCGCACTCGGGGTACCACTGGTCCCAGCAGATGCCGACGCCGATGCGGCCGTGGCGCGTGTCCCAGACCTTGAAGCCGGTGTCGCCGGGGCGGAAGTAATACTTCTCCTGATAGCCCGGGCCGTCGGGGATGTGGCTCTTGCGGTAGACGCCCATCAGGCTGCCGTCGGCGTCGGCCATCACCAGGCTGTTGAAATAGTGCGGCCCCTCTCGCTCGAAGATCGAGATCGGCAACACGACGCCCAGCTCCCCGGCCAGCGGGGCCAGGGCCTTGACGCAGGGATGCTCTCGCCAGGGCCTGGCTGAAGCGAACCAGCGCTCTTCCTGGGTGACGCAGAAGTAGGGGCCCTGGAACAGCTCCGACGGCAGGATGACCTGCGCCCCGGCGGCGGCGGCCTGGCGCACGAGATCGACCGTGCGGGCGATGTTGTCGTCCAGGTCCATCCCGTAGGAGGTCTGGAGGGCGGCGAGGGTCAGGGTTTTGGTCACGCCGGCTCCTGCTGGGTGATGCAGTGGAAGCTGCCGCCGCCGGTCAGGATGGCGGTCGAGGGTAGGCCGATGACCTTGCGCTCCGGGAACAGGCTGGCCAGGGCGTCGAGGGCGAAGGAGGCGGCCTTGGCGTCGTAGATCGGGCAGATCACCGCCTGGTTGGCGATGATGAAGTTCATGTGGCTGGCCGGGACCATTTCGCTGTCGGCGTCGGTCGTCCAGCCCGGCGAGGGAACTCGCATCACCTGGATACGCTGACCGCGGGCGTCGGTCATCGAGCCCAGCATTTTCGCCGTCTCATCATAGACCTCGGCGTTGGGGTCGCGGCGGCCCCAGGCGATCGGGCAGGCGATGACGCCGGGCGCGACAAAGCGGGCCAGGTTGTCGACGTGACCGTCGGTGTGGTCGCGGTTCAGACCTTCGCCCAGCCACAGCACCTTCTTCGCCCCCAGGGCATCGGTCAGCGCGGCCTCGGCGGCGGCCTCGTCCCAGCCGGGGTTGCGGTTGGGGTTGAGCAGGCACTGCGTCGTCGTCAGCACGGTGCCATAGCCGTCGTGGTCGAGGGAGCCGCCCTCCAGCACGAAGTCGTGCGGCACGAGCGGCGCTCCGGAGGCGGCGGCGATCTGGGCGGCGACCTGATCGTCGCCCTCCATCTCATACTTGCCGCCCCAGCCGTTGAACCTGAAGCCCAACGCCCGGCCGTCGTCGGAGAAGATCGGCCCGGTGTCGCGCAGCCAGATGTCGCCGAACAGGCCACGGACGACCTCGATGCCGGCGGTATCGGCCAGGCGGGCCTTCGCATCGGCCTCGGCCTCGTCGCCGCAGACCATCAGCCGCACACGCTCGGCGCCGGGTCCGGCCAGGGCCCGGGCCAGGGCGGCGACCTCCTGGCGGGCCGCTTCGAGATCGTCCCGCCAGAGCTCGCCATGGCTGGGATAGCCCAGCCACATGGCGCGGTGCGGAGACCATTCGGCGGGGATCAGGGCGGGAGTCTTCATGGGGAGGGGCAAGTGGCCTCAGCGGGCGACGACGTCAAGAGTTTGGAGCCCAAAAGAAAAGGGCGGCCCGCGAGGACCGCCCTTTCCGTCTTCGAGTTCAGCTATCGCTTAGAAACGAGCGCTGAAGGTCACCTGGATCGTGCGCGGGGCGCTGATCGAGAAGGTGGCCGGATTGGAAGCGGCCCGCGGGGTCGTCACGAGCGGATCCGGGTTCACGTCGCCGATGGCCTTGGCGTTGTTCACCGTGCTGATGTTGCCCAGGTAGTCCTCGTCGAAGAGGTTGGTCACGTTCAGTTGCAGGTAGGCGCCCTTGTCGTTGAACCAGGGCAGATCATAGCGAGCGTCGAAGTCAAACACTTCGTAGCCGCTGACTTCGTCGTCGTTGACGTCGCTGACGTACCGGTCGCCGACGTGCTTGCCTTGCAGGCCGAACGACAGGTAGTCGGTCGGGCTCCACTGGGCGCGCAGGGCAAAGGTGTAGTCCGGGGTCTCGACCAACTTCTTGCCCTTGGTCGGCAGGAAGGTGATGGCCGAGAGCTGCAAATCGTCCTGCAGCTCGCTGTCGGTGTAGCTGGCCGAGGCGTAGAGCGAGAACTGTTCCGACGGCGTCCAGCCGGCCTGGCCGTCCCAGCCCCAGAGCTTAACATCGCCGACGTTGCGATCGACGTTGAAGCCGAGGTCCGGATCGAAGGCCGAAACGATGCGGTTCTGGAACTCGTTGTACCAGAGCGAAGCCGAGAAGATGATTGCCGACGAACGGAAGCGGTAACCCAGGTCGTAAGCCTTGCTGGTTTCCGGCTCCACGTCCGACAGGATCAAGTCGCCGGTCGCGCTGTTGCCAACGGTATAGAGGTTGTCGGTCCGCGGCGAAGAGAGGCCTTCCGCGTAGCTGCCATAAACCGTGTGGCCTTCCAGGAACTGGTAGGAGACGCCCAGGTTCGGGAGAAGCTTGTCATACTCGACGCTGGCCTCGAAAGGCGCGACGTAGCGCTGCGGGTGCAGCTGGGGGACGTTGAGGGCGTTGATGACATTGAACTGCACCGTACCGTCGGCATTGGTCTGCGCCACCGGCTGGGTGGTGCAGAGCACATTGAACCCGTTGTTTTCAGTGTAGCAGTGCTGATCCAGATCGCGCTTGAAGAAGGGCGCGCGCAGGCCGACCGTGACGAACAGGTTGTCGTCAAAGAACTGGCCGCGGTACTCGAGGGCCAGTTGGTTCAGGATGGCCTTGGATTCACGGTCACGGCCCCGGATCGACGAGCCGTCGAAGCCTTCGACACGTTTGCCGTTGCCGTCCTTGCCTCCGAAGGGGTCTTGCGGGAAACCGCGGTCATTGATCATGCCCCAGTCGCCGGTCTGACGGTGATCGGCAAAGTCCCCGGTGTAGGCGACCCGCACCGTCTGGGAGTCATTGATGTCCCAGATCAGCGAGGTGGTGACGCCGTAGCGACGGGTGTTGGTGGTGTTCGGGGTGTAGAAGCGCACGGTGTCGAGGGTGTCGCCGTCGCCGTTGAGATCGAAGGCCGCGAGGCCCGCGTTGGAGCCGGTAATACGGCGATCCGGGCGGGTCGAGGAAGTGACGGCGCTGTTGGTGCGCTCGGTCAGGGTGGCGGTGCCGCCGCCGTTGGCCAGGACGTACTGGAACGACGGATCGACCGTCAGGGTCAGGCTGTCGCCCAGGCTGAACTTCGACTGGCCGCGGATGTTGCCCGTGTTCGAGGGGTTGATGCGCACGCCGTAGAAATTGGTGCAGCTGGACGGGTTGGCCGGGTTGTCGTTGGCGACCATGAAGCTGCCGGCGCCGGCTGCGCTGGAGTTGTCGTTGTCAGCGACGCCGGTGGTCGGCAGGTCGCGGGTGCAGACGTCCAGGTTATCGTAGTCCGTGCCATAGAAGGCGATCTGGGCCTTGGTCAGGTTACGATAAAAGTTGTTGCGGTTCTCGTTGTAGTGGAACGCCAGCGACATGAAGTCGCCGTTGTCGCCGAGCGGTTGATAGAGGCGGCCGTTGACCTGCCACTTCTCGAGGTCGCCCGGACCCTTGAACTTGTCGTACTTCTGGTAGGAGCCGGAAACGAAAGCCGCCGTGCCCCAGGGACCGATCTCGCCGCTGTCGATCAGCGCGAAGATGCGGCCGTAGTTGAACTCGCCAAGCGAGCCGACGACGCGGCCACCGAATTCCGTACCCGGGCGGCGCGTCTGGTAGTTGATGGTGCCGCCGACGGCCGAGGCCGTCGGGCTGTCGACGTCGGTGGTGCCGATGTTGACGCTGGCGCGCTCGATCAGTTCGGAGTCGACCTGCTGGTTGGTGAAGATGGCGTAGTTGCCGGAGTCGTTCAGCGGGATGCCGTCGAAGGTCAGCGAGATGCGGGCGCCGTCGAAGCCGCGGATGCGGAGGTTACCGCCCGACGAGCCGTAAGGGTCGCTGTTGGTGAAGTTCAGGCCGGGGGTGAGGTTCAGGCTCTGGATGATCGTCTGGCCGGAGGCCTGGGTGGAGATGAACTCCTGATTGATCGAGGCCTTGGCCTTGGGGGCGGTCTCGGCGGTGATGACGCCGTCAATGGTCGGTTGGCCGGCGGCGGCCGTGATCACGACTTCTTCGACTTCGTTGGTGCCGGTGGATTGCGCGAAGGCGCCGGTGGCGAACAGGCTGCCGACCAGAGCCGTGGTCGCCACGATGGCGAGCTTGTAGTTTCTCATCAAGTATCCCCTGTCATCCCGACGAGCGCCCGATGCGCGCGCTCGATGGCGGATTAGGCCGCCGCAATAGCGCCCGATTGCAAAGTTTTGGTGACCGTTCCGATGCCCCGTCACCACACAAGCAGCTTGTAACCACACGGCTTTCCGGCACAAGGCGCCGTTAAGACTTTGGGACCGAATTGAGACGCCTTGTCGCAACTTTGCGACACCCCCGTGCTCGCCTTGCCCTATAGGGGGCTATATTCGCCCCCGTTTCGGGCATGAACGGACCAGACTTCGATTCGGGGGAGCCGAGCTTGAGCGCCATAGATCCGGATCCGGACCGCAGGGCCTATGTCGAGGCCAGCCGACCGTGGAGGTTCGCCCTGGCGGCGACGGTTCTGTTGGCGGGATTGCGGCTCTTCGCCCTGTTCGCCACGCCACTTGAGCTGTACCCGGACGAAGCCCAGTACTGGCTGTGGTCGAGAAGCCTCGATCTGGGATATTTTTCCAAACCGCCGATGATCGCCTGGGTGATCCATCTGACCACGGCGATCGGCGGCGACTCGGAGCCCTGGGTGCGGATCGCCGCGCCCCTGTTCCACGCGGTCACCGGCCTTGTGCTGTTCATGGTCGGACGACGGATTTACGGCGCCTGGGCCGGGCTTGCGGCTCTGGTCATCTACCAGCTGATGCCGGGCGTCGCGGTGGCCAGCGTGGCGATGTCCACGGACACCCCGCTGCTCTGTTTCCTGAGCATCGCCCTGCTTGCCTATGTCGACCTGCCCAGCGCCAAGCGGCCGCTGTTCACCGCCGCCGGCCTTGGCGCGGCGCTGGGCCTGGCCATGCTGTCGAAGTACGCGGCCATCTATGCGGTGATCGGCATCGTCCTGCACCTGCTGGCGTCGAAAGAGGCGCGGGCCGCCTGGCGGCCGGCCACGGCCCTGACGGCGGTCGCGGTGTTCGCGGCGATCATCGCGCCGAACCTGATCTGGAACGCCCTCAACGGCTTCGAGACGGTGCGGCACACCGCCGCCAACGCCGATTTGAAGTCGGGTATCGGCCTGCATCTCGGTGAGTTCGCCACCTTGGTGCTGGAACAGTTCGGGGTGTTCGGGGCCGGGTTCGCCGTGCTGGTCGCGGCCTACGTGCTGTGGGCGCGGCGGCGGCTTCCGCCCGCGGACATCCTGCTGCTGTGCTGGGCGCTGTCGCCGCTGGTCGTGGTCGGTGTGCAGGCCATACTGACCCGGGCCAACGCCAACTGGACGGCCGCCGCCTATGTGCCGGCGGCGGTGCTGGTGGGCGGACTGATCGTCCGCTGGTGGCCGAGCCGCTGGACGCGGATCGGAGCCGGGGCGGCGGTTGTCGTTCAGGGGCTGGTGGTCGGCGTTCTGATCCTTAGCGTCGCCGATCCGAAGATCGCCGACGCCCTCGGCCAGGCCAACGGCCTCAAGCGCGTGCGGGGCTGGGAGGATACGGCCCAGGCGGTCACTCGCCGGGCCGAGGTGGAGATGGCCGATCGAGGTCTCAGCGCCATCGCCGTCGACGACCGCTTCCTGTTCAACGCCCTGGCCTATTACGGCCGCGACTTCTTCGCCAAGCCGGGCAGCCCGCCGCTGGCCATCTGGCTGCGCCAGAACCAGGCCGGCAACCAGGCCGAAGCCCATTCGCCGCTGACCCCGGCCATCGGTCAGCGCGTTCTGGTGGTCACCGCCGCCGAGCTGAAGACCACCGACGATCCTGAACTGAAGATGGGCAAGCGGATTGCTCTGATCTCGGGCGATTTTGTCCGGGCAGAGACGCTGGAGGTAAGCCGGGCGCGGCTCGATCGTCAGCGGATCCGGAGAGGCGTGCTGATCCTTGGCGAGGAATTTCGACCGAAGGCGAAGGAATAGGCGCCAGGCGGAAGGATCAGGGCTTGCGACCCCAGACCGCTTTCACCCGGGCGTCGCGACCGCATGAGGTGCGGTAGAAATTGTAGCGCACGGGATTCTTCGCCGCATAGTTTTGGTGATAGCCCTCGGCCGGCCAGAAGCTGACGTAGTCCAGCACCGGGGTGACGATCCTCGCCCGCGAATTCACCGCAACCTGGGCCGCCTGTTTCGAAGCCTGGGCCGCCTGCGCCTGGGCTGCCGAACTTGTCCAGATGGCGGTGGTGTACTGCTGGCCCCGGTCGCAGAACTGGCCGCCGGCGTCGGTCGGATCGACAAGCCGGAAGAACCGATCGGTCAGGGCCCGGTAGGTCATCCTGCTCGGGTCAAACACCACCTTAACCGCTTCGATATGGCCCGAATGGTTTTCATAGCTCGGATTGCGCAGTGCTCCGCCGGCGTAGCCAGAAACCACGTCTGTGACTCCGGGGACCTTGGCGAGGTCATGCTCGATGCACCAGAAGCAGCCGCCGGCGAAATAGGCGATTTCACGCCGCGCGCCCGGCGTCTGAGCCTGAGCCCCGCCGCCAGACTGCGAGAAGGCGATGGCCACGACGGCGATCAGGACGGCGACAGTTGTGGCGAGGTATTTCATGAGGTGAAACATGGGGCTGCCGCGACTGGCAGCAAGTCACGCCCTTGCACGGCTGCGTCAGTCGACCGTGATGCTCAGGCCAGTCGGGCAATCCGATAGGCGAAAGGCTGGCCTATCGCTCCCTCCAGCAGCGTCTCTCCCTCGCGCCACGCAGCGTCGTCCGGCGCGGCGCCCGTGCCCAAGCTGAACAGACAGAGCAGCCGTTCTCCCTCCCACGATCGCTCGAATCCGGTGATCGGCGAGGGCAGGTCTCGGAAGGTCAGGTCCCCAAGCCGCAATGCATGGTGGGCCCGTCGAAGGGCGGTCAGCCGCCGGGTCAGGCTGAGCGCCGACCGGGCGTCGGCTTCCTGGTCCGCGACCGTCAGCCCGGCGTGTTCCGCCGCCGCCGGCAGCCAGGGGGAGCCGGCGGTGAAGCCCAGCGCATGGCCGGGGCTCCAGGGCATCGGCGTGCGGCAGCCGTCGCGGCCCTTGTGGGCCGGCCAGTAGAGGTCGCCGACCGGGTCGCGGAGCTGCTCGCGGGTCAGGTCGGCCTCGGGCAGGCCCAGCTCCTCGCCCTGGTACATCAGGATCGAGCCTCGCAAGGTCAGCAGCAGGGCCAGCATCACCTTGGCAACCGGCGCCGAGCCGTCACCGAAGCGGCTGGGGGTGCGCGGCACGTCGTGGTTGGAGAAGGTGATACAGGGCCAGTGGTGAGGGTAGCCGGCCAGCAGGTCCATGTGCTTTCTAATGAAGTCCGGCCCCATGCGGCGGGCGATCAGCAGCGGGAAGCTGTAGCCGGCGTGCAGGCCCTCGACCGGGGTCGCGAAGCCGCCGCAGCGGTCGGCTTCCTCGGAGAATTCGCCGAACACGAAGCGGTCCGGGTGGCGGTCGACGGTCAGGCGGACGTCGTTGAGCGCCTCGATGTTCTCCACAAGGTTGGAATCATTGAAGTGGCGCTGGAAGTTGGCGGCGGCTGACCAACGCAGGCCGGTGTCGCTCTCATCGACCGGATTGTCGGTCAGGGCCGGGTCGTGGAGATAGGCGTTGGCGACGTCGAGCCTGAAACCGTCGACGCCCTTCGAGAGCCAGAAATCCAGAACTTCAAGGGCCGCCTGGCGCGCCTCCGGATTGCGCCAGTTGAGCTTGGGCTGCTGGCGCAGGAACTTGTGGTGGTAGGCCTTGCGGCGCAGCGGCTGGTAGGCCCAGGCCGGGCCGCCGAAGGCGCTCAGCCAGTTGTTGGGGGCCGTGCCGTCGCCCTTCAGTGGGGCCCAGACGTACCAGTCCTCCTTGGTCCCCTCCAGGCTGTCGTGGAACCAGGAGTGTTCGTCGCTGGTGTGGGCGAGGACCTCGTCGAGCAACAGCTTCATGCCGCGCGCATGGGCCCCGTCAATGACTGCCTGCAGGTCCTCCATCGAGCCATAGTCGGGGTGGACGCCGTGGTAGTCGGAAACGTCATAGCCCCAGTCGCGATTGGGCGAGGGGTGGACCGGCGAGAGCCAGATGGCATCGACGCCGAGAGAGGCGATGTAGTCGAGCTTGGCCAGCACGCCCGGCAGGTCGCCGTGGCCGTCGCCGTTGCTGTCGAAAAAGCTGCGGACGTAGATGTGATAGACGGTCGCGCCGCGCCACCAGGGGGTCGTTTGGGTCATGGGGGGAGACTAACGCCTCCCCGCCATCACGCCAGCCAGACCATCATCCGCGTCGCCGTTTCTTCGCCGCGGGCAAGGCTGTGCTTGCGCTGGATCTCGCCGGTGTAGAGGAAGCCGGCCTTGCAGAGGACCGTGCCGGAGGCCGGGTTGTCGCTGAAGTGGCCGGCGACGACATAGCGCTTTTTCCACTCGCGTCTGGCCCAGCTGAGCGCGCCCTGCAGGGCTTCCGAGGCAAAGCCCCGGCCCCACCAGCCGCGACCAACCCAGTAGCCGACCTCGAGCGGCTGGCCCGGCGGTGTGAACAGGCCAAGGCCGCCGATGACGCCCTCGTCCTCATGCTCGAGCAGGAAGTTGTGGTCGGTGGCCGGGTCGCTCGACTGCGCTCTTTCGATGAAGTCCACCGCGTCGGAGAGGTCGTAGGGGTGTGGCACGCGGCTGGTCATGCGGGCGATGTCGTAGTCGGCCATCAGCGCGGCGAGGCGCGTCTCATCACCCGGAGCCGGAGCCCGCAGGGTCAGCCGGCGCGTCTCTATCCTGGGGGTCTGTTCGATCAGACACATGGTTTGCCTCCCGGCTCCTCTGACGGGAGCCCTGAAAAGAAAAGGGGAGCCCGGCGATCCGGACTCCCCTTGGAGCTTTTCGGTCCGGATCGCTTTAGAGGGCGCTCCGGAGAAGGGTCTCTGGTCGCCTATTCAGCGGCCTCTGCCATCTTCGGAACGACCGTCGCGTAGGTGCGGTCATTACGCTTGGTTACAAACTTCACATTGCCGGTTTCGAGGGCAAAGAGGGTGTGGTCCTTGCCGATGCCGACGTTCTCGCCCGGCCAGAACTTGGTGCCGCGTTGGCGCACGATGATGTTGCCGGCGAGCACGTTCTCGCCGCCGAACTTCTTCACGCCGAGACGGCGGCCAGCCGAGTCGCGACCATTGCGCGAGGAGCCGCCTGATTTCTTGTGAGCCATATCGCTCTCCTATCCTCTATCGACGCGGCCCTCAGGCTTTGTCGGCGTCTTTCTTGGCGGCGGCCTTTTTAGGGGCGGCTTTCTTGGCGGGGGCGGCGTCAGCCTTGGCGGCCTTGGGGGCGGCGGCGGCCTTGGGAGCAGCAGCGGCCTTCTTCGGCGCGGCGGCCTTGGCCTTGGGGGCCTCGGCGGCGGCTTCGACCACTGGGGCCTCGGCGGCCACGATGGTTTCTTCCTTGGCGACCGGAGCCTTGGCCTCGGTCGCCTTGCTGGCGGCCTTCGGAGCAGCGGCCTTCGGCGCAGTGGCCTTGGGGGCGGCGGCGACGGCCTTCGGGGCCTTCTTGGTCGGCGCCGCTTCGGTCGGGGCGGCGAACTCGGGCAGCTTCAGGTTCCGCGAACGGGCGTTGAGCTCGGCCTTGGTGGTCATGTCGACCGTGCCGTCCCACTTGGCATCGCCGATGGCGGTGACGCGCAGGACGGTTTCCGTCTGACGGTGACCGCGGGTGCGGCGGTAGCCCTGGCGGCGCTTCTTCTTGAAGATCTTAACCTTCTCGCCCTTGCGGGTTTCGATCAGGGTCGCCGTGACGGCCGCGCCAGCCACGATCGGCAGGCCGACGGTGACATTGTCGCCATCGCCCAGCATCAGAACCTGGTCGAAGGAAACTTCAGCGCCGGGTTCACCAGCCAGTTTTTCGACAACCAGCAGGTCACCGGGGGAAACCCGGTATTGCTTGCCGCCGGTTTTGATCACCGCGTACATCGGTCCGTCCTGAACGTGAGATAGCAAAAACGAAGGCGCCCCGCAGGCAAAGGCCCGGGAGCGAAGGGAGGCGTCTTATACAGACGGACTCGCCTGAGTCAACGCAGGGAGCCCGTCAAAACCCTTCTACTTCAGCTCTTCGGTGATGACGGTGAACTCCATCAGCCGGGCCGCGCCGAAGGTGGTGACGATGGCCACGTCGGTGGCGTCGCGGCCCACCGCCATCAGCAGGCGGCCGATGCGCGGCATGTTGTGGCGGGCGTCGAAGGTGCGCCAGGCGCCGCCTAGCCAGACCTGGAACCAGGCGCTGAAATCCATCACCCCGTGCACCGGAATGCCGATGTCGCCCATGTAGCCGGTGACATAGCGGGCCGGGATGTTCATGCAGCGGCAGAGAGTGATGGCCAGGTGGGCGTAGTCGCGGCAGACGCCATAGCCCTCCTCGTGCGCCTGGAAGGCGGTCTTTGTCGGGCGGGCGTGCTCATAGCCGAACTCCACCCGCTTGTGAGCGTATTCGACGATGGCCTGCACCCGAGCCCAGCCAGGCGGTGTGTCGGCGAACAGATTCCAGGCCAGGTCGCGCAAGAGTTCGGTGTCGCAGTAGCGGGACGGCAGCAGATATTCGATCACCGCGTCGGGCAGGTCCTCGACCGGGTGCTGGATGGCGTCAGGCACGATGGGATCGGGGATGCCGCTGTCCTTGACGATGAACTCGCTGTGGAGGGTGAAGCGCCCGGGCGGAGCCACGACGCGGCTGCAGATGTTGCCGAAGGTGTCGATGTACTGGCGGACCGGAACGTAAGGGTCGGTCAGCACGGTGTCGGGGGATTCAAGGTCGGCCGCCCGCTCGGGGCGCAGGTTGACCATCATCAGCATCGGCGTCTCGACCGGGCAGTCGTAGCTGATCTTGTAGCCGGCCCGTATGCGCATCTGGTGGTGTCTCGCCCGTTGAATGATCAGGCCAAGCTCAGCCCGCTTGCGCAACTCTCAACGGGAAGGGCGGTTGCGCAGCCTGGGCGTCCTCTACAGACAAATCGACCTCGACGTCCATTCCGACGTAATCTTCGGCATCGCCGTCGTACGAGCCCCACAGCGGCAGGGCCAGGCGCGGATCGGCGACGACGGCCACCCGGATCAGGTCCATGTTTCCGATGATGCCGTTGGTCGGATCGAAGTCCACCCAGCCGCAGCCTGGCACATAACAGCGGGCCCAGGCGTGGGTGTGGCCGCCCCCGGTGCGGCCGGCTTTGGCGGAGGTCGAATAGACGTAGCCGGAGACGAAGCGGGCGGCGATGCCCAATGACCTGGCCGCCTCCATCAGCAGGACGGCGAAATCGCGGCAGCTGCCGGACTGCAGGCTGAGGGTCTCGGCCGGGCTCTGCGGCGCGCCGCGCAGGCGCAGGGCGTAGGCGAACTCCTGGCGGATGGCGTGGGTCATGTCGGTCAGCACGGTGGAGACCGGCAGGTCGCCGTTGGCCGGCAGGAAGCGGCGGGCCCATTGCTCGACCTCGTGACCGCCCTGCTGGCGGAACAGGGAGGTCGCCAGCTCGGGGCGCTCATCGGCGTCGTACAGGAAGTCGCCGGCCCCGAGGCGAAGGTCGCTGGCCTCGAGTTCGAAGGGGGCGTGCGTAACATGCTCGACACGGACCCGGCTTTCGAAGGCCAGGCGGTCGGAGGGGCGGTCGAAGCGGGCGATGCCGATGCAGGCGCCGCTGACGTCCTGGATGTGGCGCAGCATCTCCGGGTCCGGCGAGACGGTGACCTGGGACGAAATCAGGCGTTGATCAAAGGCCTGCAACGGCCGGAACATCATCCGATGCTCGCCGAACGCCACCGGCTTGCGGTAGCGGTAAGTCGTCAGGTGGCGAATGGAGATCACGGCCATTGTCAGAACAGGGGCTCGATTTGAACGACATGGCCAGTGGACTGCTTGTCGCAGGCGAGGGCTCGCCTGTGATTGCCCAAAATAGTGGCGCCGATTCGCCGTTTTTTCTGATCGCGGACCATGCCGGTCAGGAAATCCCCCTTAGCCTTAACAATCTCCAACTGTCCCATTCAGAAAGGCGGCGACATATTGCCCTGGACATCGGTGTTGCAGGAATGTCCCCGATTCTCAGCGATGATCTGGGGGCCAGCCTGATCGCCCAGCGCTATTCGCGGTTGGTCATCGACTGCAACCGGAATCCCCAACGGCGCGACGCCATCTGCGAGGTCAGCGACGGGACGGTGATCCCCGCCAATCTGGACCTGAAGCCGGCCGAGCGGCAGGCCCGCATCGACGAGATCTTCACCCCCTACCATGCGGCGATCGCCGCCGAGCTGGACGCCCGTGGGGGCCGTCCGACGGTGATGGTGGCCCTGCACAGCTTCACCCCCTCGATGGCCGGCCACGCCCGTCCCTGGCGCTATGGCGTGCTGCACCTGGGCGCCTCGCCCTTCTCCGACGCCATGCTGGCCCGGCTGCGGTCGGCGTTCGGATCGGACGTGGTCGGCGACAACCAGCCCTACCGGATGGACGACATCGACTATTCCATCCCCCGCCACGCCATTGCACGAGGGCTCGACTACCTGGAGCTGGAGGTCCGCCAGGACCTGATGGAAGACGCCGCCGGCGAGGCGGCGGTGGCGGCGCAGATCGCGCCGCTGCTGCTGGCGGCGCTGGCCGATATCGGGCTGTAGCTGGCCTGCTCTCCAAGCCGATATCGAAGCGGTCAGCCATCATACCACCGGTCGCCGGACCAACTAAAATGTGCGACGTCGTTTTGCGCTACGCCGCGACCAGCACCTCCCGCCGGGTCCTGGCCGCCGGCCGAAAGGGCGGTTGAATATGTCTAGAAATGTTGCCGAAAGGCCCGGCGGGCCTCGCGCTAGTCTTCGAATTCGGAGCCGACCAAGGCGGCGGCGTCGATCATGAAGCCGTCCGGATCGGGCGCGGGATCCTGGTCGGTGCTGTATTTGAGAAACAACGTCTCGAACCCGCCGGGGTAAAAGCCGACCAGCAATTCGACCGGCGCCCCGGAGCGGTTGACGTAGCCGTGGCGCAATCCGGCCGGAGCGCGGACGAAATCGCCGGTCCGCAGGGTTTGCACCGTGTCGCCGATGAGAAAGTCCAGCTCGCCCGACTGAACCAGGAAGGTCTCCTCCATGCCGTGATGCAGATGGGCCCCCAGGCCGGCATCGTGCGCCGACGGCGCGACCGTCAGGGTCATCAGCCCATAGCGTCCGCCAGTGTCGGCCCCGAACACCAGCACGCGTCCGGCGTCGGGGCCGTCGCGGAAGGCCGCGCCGTCGGAGGGGGTGATGACCAGACCATCGTGCATGCCCCCCGATAGCACACTCTAGTACGCCTCAAGAGTCGCTAGACCGTTACAATATAACACTCTATAGCCCATCCCGTGAACCTCGCCGTTTTCGCCTCCATCGCCGCCGCCGGCTTCGCTGTCGCCTTCATGCACGCGATCCTGCCGACCCATTGGCTGCCCTTCGTCCTGGTCGGGCGGGAGCAGAAGTGGTCGGCCGGCAAAACCTTGGGCGTCACCGCCTTGGCGGGGCTGGGGCATGTGGCCTTCACGGCGCTGATCGGGGCGGTGGTGGTGGCCATCGGCCTGGTCGCGGCGCCGGCCCTGGAAAGCTGGTTCAAGTGGATCGTCGCCGCCGTTCTGGTGGCCCTGGGCGCCTTCTACCTGACCCGGGAGGCGCATCAGCACCCGGACAAGCCGCGCCGGTACCTGTCCGATCGGGCGGCCATCGCGGGCCTGGTGTTGCTGCTGACCCTGTCGCCCTGCGAGGCCTTCATTGGCGTCTATATGACCGCGATCGGTCATGGCTGGCTGGGGTTCGCCCTGCTCAGCCTCGTCCTGATGGCCGCGACCGGGGCGGCGATGATGCTGTTCACCGGCCTGATGCTGGCCGGAACGCGGTTCGTGAAGCTGGACGCGCTGCAGGCCAAGGAGTCGATCATCCTCGGCTGGGCCCTGATCGCCATGGCCGTGGTGGTGGTCGTCTTCGAGACCTGAGGTTTCGCTTGGGCTCTTTAGCCCCTAGATAGGCGGCCATGACCTCCCCGACAGTTGGCAAGACCCCCGTCACCGTCCTCACCGGCTACCTCGGCGCCGGCAAGACCACGCTGCTGAACCGCATCCTCACCGAGGACCACGGCAAGCGCTATGCCGTCATCGTCAACGAGTTCGGCGAGATCGGCATCGACAACGACCTGGTGGTCGGGGCCGACGAGGAAGTGTTCGAGATGAACAACGGCTGCGTCTGCTGCACGGTGCGCGGCGACCTGATCCGGGTGCTGTCCGGCCTGATGAAGAGGAAGGGCGGCTTCGACGCCATCATCGTCGAGACCACCGGCCTGGCCGATCCGGGGCCGGTGGCCCAGACCTTCTTCGTCGACGACGACGTGCGGGCCAAGACCCAGCTGGATTCGGTGACCACCGTGGTCGACGCCAAGCATTTGCCGCTGCGGCTGGCCGATTCCAAGGAGGCCGTCGAGCAGATCGCCTTCGCCGACCAGATCGTGCTCAACAAGGTGGACCTCGTCACCGAGGCCGAACTGTTGGCCGTCGAGGCCTCGATCCGGCGGATCAACCCTCTGGCCCCGATACACCGCACGACGCGGAGCCAGGTTCCGCTCGCCGCCATCCTCGGCCGCGGCAGTTTCGACCTTGCCCGGATCACCGATCTGGAGCCGGAGTTCCTCAATCCCGGACATGGGGAAGAGGGGCATGTGCACGACGAGCACTGCGACCACGATCACCACGGGCATGATCATGGGCATGGGCATGGGCATGTCCACGACCACGCCGCCGAGGCCGGAATCCGGGGCGTGTCGTTGACCGCCGATAAGCCGCTGGACGGGATCAGGATCACGAACTGGCTGAACCAGTTGCTGGCCGAGAAGGGCGCGGACATTCTCCGCGCCAAGGGCATCATCGACATCAAGGGCGACGAGCGGCGGCTGGTCTTCCAGGCCGTGCACATGATCCTCGAGGGCGACTACCAGCGGCCGTGGACCGACAAGGACCAGCGCTACAGCCGCATGGTGTTCATCGGCCGCGATCTGGACGAAGCGGCGCTGAAGGCGGGTTTCGCGGGGTGTGTGGCGTAAGGGAGGCCGGTGGTCCCAACTCTCCCCCCGCGAAGCGGGAGGAGGACAGGTTTCGAGCCCTGGCGAGAAACCAGGAGGCAGGCCCCACCGGCGGTGGACCGCTAATCCCTGACAGACTTGCCCCCCTCCTGCTCTGTCGCTTGCGCTCCAGAGCGGTCCTCCCCCCGCAAAGCGGGGGGAGAGTTGCGCAAAAAAAGGGCCGGTGTTTCCACCGGCCCTTTTGCGTATCTCGCAGGACCTAAATCCTACTCGATGTCTTCGTTGATGATGCCGACCTTGAAGTAGCCGTTCTCCTGCAGGACGTTGAGCACTTCCATGAAGTCCTCATAGAGCACGTCCGGCTCGGCCTGCAGGAACACCCGCTCGGTCTGCGGAACGGCGGTGACGCCGTTCTTGGCCATGTCGGCCGGGATGTCGGTCGGTAGGTTTTCAAGGCGGGTCTGGCTGCCCGCGATGAACATCGCGCCCGACTTCTGGATGAAGATGATGGTCGGATCTTTCGGCTTCGGCGCGCCCGGGGGCGGCGGAATGGCCGGCGGCAGGTCGATGGCGATCGACACAGTGGCCAGGGGCGCCGCGACCATGAAGATAATCAGCAGCACAAGCATCACGTCGACGAAAGGCGTCACGTTGATCTCGGAATTCTGACCGAGATCGAACTTTGACTTCTTTCCGCCGCCCAATTTCGCAGCCATTCGAGCACTCCTTTTGGCGGGTCCATAGGCGACCCGTCTGTTCTTCGCTTATCCCATGGCGCAGGAGCGGCGGCCTGTAAAGCCCGTCTCTCGCGGTGAGGGAATCTGAACGCGGCTATGGCGGGTAAGGGTCCATCCGGTCTAAGCGAATGATCATGATCCTCGAATTCGACGCCTATGTGACCGCCGCGCTTTTCGACGCCAAGGCCGTACCGATGTTCGCTTGCGGCGATGGCGCGGCGCGCCTTGTAACGCTTGAAGGATTCGTCACCGCGCAGGCTCACGACGGGGCGGTTCTGGCCGCCTGCGCCCACCCGTCGGGCAGCGGCATCCTCACCGCCGGGGACGACGGCCGCCTGGTCTGGAGTCGTCTGGAAGGCGACGAACTGGTCGCCAGCGAAATCGCCTCGGTGAAGGGTAAATGGATCGACGCGGTCGCCGCCAACCCCGAATCCGGCCTGATCGCCTTTGCCGCCGGCCGCGAGCTGCACGTCCGCGATTCGAAGGATGCCGCCTTTTCGCGCATCTTCACCCACGACAAGTCGGTCGCCGACATCGCCTTCGACCCCAAGGGCCGGCGAATCGCGGCGGCCACCTACGGCGGGGCGGCGCTGTGGTACGCGCGGATCGAGAAACAGGTCCCCCAGATGCTCAAATGGGCCGGCAGCCACGCCATGGTGCGGTGGAGCCCGGACGGCAAGTTCCTGATAAGCGCCATGCAGGAGAACAGCCTGCACGGCTGGCGGCTCAGCGACTCCAAGGACATGCGGATGGGCGGCTATCCGGCCAAGGTGAAGAGCCTGGCCTTCCTGTCGGGCGGGCTGATGCTGGCCACCTCCGGGGCCAACGGGGCGGTGGTCTGGCCGTTCCAGGGGGCCAACGGGCCGATGGGCAAGGAGGCGGCCGAGATCGCCTTTGACCAGGACGCCCTGGTCGTGCGGGTGGCGGCGATGCCCGGCGGCGGCGTGCTGGCCGGCGGGCTGGACGATGGCCGGGTGTGGGTCTGCGACCTGAAGAGCGGCCGGCGCGAGATGATCAAGACCGAGAAGGGCGCGGCCATCTCGGCGTTGGCGATGACGGTGGATGGGCGGACGGTGGCCTGGGGAGATGAGGACGGCGGGGCGGGGCTGGCGGCGGTTCCGCTGTAGGGACGGAGCAATGGGGACTGGATCGCCGCGCGGGGTGGGCGATGTCCGCGCAAAGACGTCTGGGGCGGCGTTCCTGTCCCCGATCTGCGCGGATCGGGGACAGGAACGCCGCCCTAAATCCGGAGATCACTTGAAAACGCCGTAGACGGCGATCCAGTCCCCCTTCAATCCAGCGGCCGCTTGCTCCGGTAGACGATCACCTCGAACGGGCCGCCGAAGTCCATGTAGCTGTAGCCGACGTTGATCCTGGCCCCGACCACCTCGCAGTCGAGATAGGTCGTGGTCGCCGGATCGACAGCCTGTTTGCAGCGCCAGTCGCCCAGATGCAGGGCGGCCAGGCCCTTAAGGTACAGCTCGCCCTGGCGGATGTCGTCGCTTCGCCGTCCCGGCGGCGGATCGCGGGTCAGCTGAACCGCGTCGAGTTTGCCGTCCAGGAAGAAGTAGCGAGCCCGCCAGGTCGCGCCGAGGTGGAACTGATCCTTCACTTCCAGGCCAAGGTCCGCGCCGTTGAGGCGGTCGCTCTCCTGGGGAGGCTTGGCGCCCGGCGTGGCGGCGGTGACCGCGGCGACAGTGTCGCCGGCCCGGGCCTTGCCGAACAGCACCTCTCCGGCCTGGGCGGCGCCGGCGGCCAGGCTCAAGGCCAGGGCGGACAGGATCACGGCGAGGCGCATGGTATTTCCTCCGAGCATCCCTGATGATCGCCTGCCCCGGCCGCCGAAGCATCCCCTGTTGAGGTGGTTAGTCGAAGCCCCGCATCTCCGCCCAGACCTCGAACGGATCGCGGCGGGTCCGCAGGCTGTTGATCGGCGCCGTCTCGTCCGCGTAGCCGAGCGCCATGCCTGAAAACAGCATGTGGTCGTCCGGCAGACCCAGGAACGCGCCCACCGTCTTCGGGTAGCGGGCCCAGAACTCCTGGGCGCAACTCGCCAACCCCCGCTCGACGGCCAGCAGCATCAGGGTCTGCATATACATGCCGACGTCGGCCCACTGCGGCGGGCCCAGCTTGCGGTCGAGGCTGAAGAACAGCCCGACCGGGGCGCCGAAGAACTGGGCGTTCTTGATCAGCTGGCGCAGGCGGGCCGGCTTGTCGTCGCGGGGAATGCCGAGGGTCGCATATAGGTCCTCGCCGCATTCGAAGCGGCGGGTGCGGAAGGGATCCCACAGGTTTTCCGGATAGACGGCGTACTCCGGCTCCTCGCCGCCGAGGTTGGCGGCGACGGATGCCTTGAGCGTTTCCAGCGGCGCGCCGGCGATGGCGTGGACCCGCCAGGGCTGCAGGTTGCCGCCGCTGGGGGCGCGGTGGGCGGCCTCGATCAGCTCGCGCAGCAGGGCGGCGGGCACGGGATCGGGCTTGAAGGCGCGGACCGAGACGCGGGCGGCGACAGCGTCGGATACATTCATGGCGGCGACTTTCGCGACAAGGGACGGCGGGGCGGTTAGCATGTGGCCCCAAGGTCATGGCAAGGGCGAACACAGAGTGTCGGATGAGACGCCCCGCGACGAGGATGATGCGCCGGGCGACCCGGTGGAAAAGGCGCCAGCGGACGGGTTGACCCCTGAAGAAGGGGCGCCTGAGGCTGTCGCCGAAGACGCCATTGAAGCCACGCCGCCGGACGACGCGGCCGAGAGCCACCCGCTGTCCGAGGCGGCGGCGGAAGAGCCGGTCGAAGACGCAGCGCCGACGGACCTTGAAGGCGCGCTGGAGCCCGAGCCAGAGCCTGAACCTCCGCTCGCCAGTGAGCCGCCGCCCCGCCCCGCGCCGCCGGTCAAACACACCAGCCTGTTCGGCAAGGTGGTGCGGCGGCTGGCGCTGGTCGTGCTGGTGGTCGGGGTGCTGGGACCGGTGACCTCGACCTTGATCCTCAGGTTCGTGACGCCGCCCGTAACCATCCTGATGGTCCAGCGCCTGTTCGAGGGCAAGGGCCTGGACCGGCGGTGGATGTCGCTGTCGAGGATGAGCCCGGCCCTGCCCAACGCCGTCATCGCCGCCGAGGACGCCCGGTTCTGCGGTCACCGGGGCTTCGATTTCGCGGCCATGGAAAAGGCCATGGCTCACAACAGGCGCCGGCCGGGCAAGATTCGTGGCGGCTCGACGATCAGCCAGCAGACGGCCAAGAACATCTTCCTCTGGCCGCAGCGGTCCTATGTGCGCAAAGGGCTGGAGGCCTATTTCACCGTCCTGATCGAGACCCTGTGGGGCAAGCGACGGATCATGGAGGTCTATCTCAACAGCGTTGAATGGGGCCCGGGCGTCTACGGCGCCGACTCGGCCTCGCGGCGCTATTTCGGGGTCGGCGCCGACCAACTGACCCCGGCCCAGGCCTCGCGCCTGGCGGCCATCCTGCCCAGTCCGCTGAAGTGGAAGGCGGCGACACCGGGACCCTACGTGAGAAAGCGCTCGCGTCGGATCGGGGCGGCGAGTGGGACGGTGCGGCGGGAGGGACTGGCGGCCTGTATTCGATAAAGGGGCCAGGAACGCCGCCCCAGACACCTGTGCGCAAACGGTGCTTGTACTGCGCGGCGATCCAGTCCCCACGCCCGTTGACGCAACCCCTCCCC
>JBKJSF010000159.1:0-25955 GCA_046595895.1 Caulobacter sp.
CTTCGGCGAGGTCTGCGCGCGCATCAGCTTCTTCGTCAACGCGGGCGTCCGCTTCGTGGAGGAGATGTGCAAGATGCGCGCCTTCACCCAGCTGTGGGACGAGCTGCTCGCCGAGCGCTACGGCGTGACCGACGCCAAGCAGCGCCGCTTCCGCTACGGCGTCCAGGTCAACTCCCTCGGACTGACCGAGGCGCAGCCGGAGAACAACGTGCAGCGCATCGTGCTGGAGATGCTCGGCGTGACCCTGTCGAAGAACGCCCGAGCCCGCGCGGTGCAGCTGCCGGCCTGGAACGAGGCGCTGGGGCTGCCCCGGCCGTGGGACCAGCAGTGGTCGCTGCGGCTGCAGCAGGTCCTGGCCTTCGAGTCCGACCTGCTCGAGCACGAGGACCTGTTCGAGGGCAGCCTGGTCGTCGAGGCGAAGGTGGCCGAGCTCGCGGACAGCGCCCGCGCCGAGATGCGGCGGGTGGAGGAGATGGGGGGAGCGATCGCCGCCGTCGAGTCCGGCTACATGAAGCAGGCGCTGGTGGCCGCGCACGCCGCACGGCGGGCCCGGATCGAGGGCGGTGAGGAGAAGATCGTCGGCGTCAACGTCTTCGAGACCACCGAGCCCAACCCGCTGACCGCCGACCTCGACGGTGCCATCCAGGCCGCCGACCCCGGGGCCGAGCAGGCCGCGCTGGACAGCGTGGCCCGCTGGAAGGCCGAGCGTGACGAGGTGGCCGTCCAGGCGGCCCTGGCCCGGCTCGCGGCGGACGCGCTGACCGACACCAACCTCATGCACGCCACGCTGGCCGCGGCCCGGGCCGGGGCGACCACGGGGGAGTGGGCCGGCACCCTGCGGGAGGTGTTCGGTGAGTTCCGGGCCCCGACCGGCGTCGGCGGTGCGGTGCACGTGACCCACACCGGCACCGCCCTGGCCGAGGTGCGCGAGCGGGTGCGCGAGACCGGCTCCGAGCTCGGCGGCCGGCTCCGGCTGCTGGTGGGCAAGCCCGGCCTCGACGGCCACAGCAACGGCGCCGAACAGATCGCCACCCGGGCCCGCGCCGTCGGCATGGACGTCGTCTACGACGGCATCCGCTCGACCCCCGAAGAAATCGTCGCCAGCGCCCGGGCCTCGAATGCCCACGTCGTCGGCCTTTCCATCCTCTCCGGCTCCCACCTCGACCTGGTGCAGGAGGTGGTCAGACTGATGCGGGCCGAGGGCCTCGGCGACATCCCCATCGTCGTCGGCGGCATCATCCCGCCGGAGGACGCCCTGGTGCTGAAACAGATGGGGGTGCGCCGGGTCTATACGCCCAAGGACTTCAAGCTGACCGAGATCATGTCTGACGTGGTCAAGGTGGTAGAACAGAGCGCGCTAACCGCCGTATGATCCAACCCATGACCGACGCCGTCGGCCCGACCGGCCCGCTGAAGCGACACTGGCACGTTGTCGGGACCGGCCTGTTCTTCGGCGGCCTTCTGGGCTTCGGCTATCTGATCAACGGCCGGGGCCACCTCGCCTTCTCCGTCATGCCCGGAAAAACTTGGGCGGCGGTGACGGCGGTCGGCGGCTTCCTGGTCATCCTGCTGCTGCTGACCACGACCCTGCTCAACCGCTGGCCCTGGCACGGCGTGATGCCGCTCCGGTCCGAGGTTGGCTACCGCTGGTCCCGGTCGGCCCTGTCGCGGCTGCTGATCGTGTTGTTCGGAGCCAGCGGGTTGTGGTGCTGGACGGCCTTTGTCGGGATGGTCGTCCAGGCTTGGTACCAGGCGGACTGGGGCCGGCTGGCGGTTGCCTCGGTCCTCGGCCTGGCCAGCGGCCCCCTGGCCCTGAGCGTCGTGTTCACGGCCCTCAGTCGCAAGCCGCTGCTGACCCTCGACGAGGAAGGCCTGTTCGAGCCCCGCTTTGGCCGGCTGGCCTGGAGCGAGATCGAGAAGATCGTCGCCGGCTGCGACCCTGCCGCGCGGCAGATCTATCTGTTACTCAACATCGGCCAGGCGCTCGGCCCTGCCCGCACCCTGCGGCTGGACACGGTGGGCCTCACCTCGGCCCGCTTCCTGGCCTGCGTCGAGGCCCTCGCGCCGCAGGTCGAGATCGAACGGCCACAGTCGCCGCCGCCGCCCCTGTTCAGCTGACCGGCTGCCCCAGCCGCCAGGCCGCCCACCAGCCGATCACCGCCACCGGCAGGAAGCTCGCGAACAGCCAGAAGCCGCTCACCGCCACCGAACGATCCACCCCCTCGGCGAACCCCAGCGCATTGGCCACCGCCCCGGCCGCCGCCGCCCCCACCGCGCCGCCGATCAGCTGGGCGGTCGGCACCGCCGAAGAGGCCAGGGCCTGCTGTTCCTCGTCGAGGCCCGACAGGATGCGGCGGGTGGCGAAGGCCCAGCAGAGGCCGAACCCCGCCCCCACCGTCGCCATGCCCCATGCCGCCGACCACAGCCCGCCCAGCGGCAGGGCCCAGCAACTGTACAGGGCGCCGGCCAGGATGACGCTGGCCCCCGACCGGATCATCAGCCCGTCGCGGTTCTGCACCCCGGCGACCAGCAGCGCCATGATGGTCCAGCCGCCCGCCACGGCGGTGACCACATAACCGGCCACCAGCGGGGAGGCGCCATGCACGCCCTGGACCAGGGCCGGGCCATAGACGGTGAAGGCGATCAACGCCGTCTCGAACCCGAAGATCATCAGATAGCCCATGGCCGCCGGGGTCCGGGGGTCGCCAATGGCGCGCGGCAGCAGGGCTCCGGCGGTGCGCCCGTTGACGGCGATCATCCAGGCCAGGGCGGCCAGCCCCGCCAGGCCGAGGACTCCGGCCAGCCAGGGCGACCCTGTCACGCCGGCCAGGGCGATCAGGACGACCGAGACCGTCAGCCCGGCCAGCTGCGCCCAGGCGATGGGTGGTCCCTCCGGCCCCGCCTCGCGCTTCGGCTGGCGGGCAATCATCGCCAGGGTCGCGCCGACGAAAAACAGCCCCTGCACCGCGAAGAACCAGAAGGCCCAGCGCCACAGGCCCGCTCCAGCGAACAGGCCGCCGATCAGCGGCCCCAGCACCGTGGCCACGCCCCAAACCGCGGCGATGGCCCCGAACACCCGCGCCCACAACCGTTCTGGAAACAGGGCAGTGGTGGCCACGTAGCAGAGGGCCATGATGGCCCCGGCCCCGAGGCCCTGCAGCAACCGGCCCGCCACGAAGGTCAGAAAGGTCGGAGCCAAGGCGCTGGCCGCGCAGCCGGCCGCGTAGAGCAGGGCCGAGACCACCAGGGCGCCGCGCAGGCCGAGCCGCAGGCTGAGCCGCCCCGACACCGCCCCCGACAGGATCGAGGCCAGCAGGAAGGCCGCCACGCTCCAGGCGAAGTAGCGGAAGCCGCCGATGTCCTCAGCGATGCTGGGGGTGATGGTCACCGTTACCAGGCTGTCGGCGGCATTCAGCCAGACGCCCAGGCACAGGAACAGGAAGCGGGTCAGGTATTGCGGGGCGAGGATTTCGCGCCAGCCGGGAGCGGCGGACGGGTCTGTCGAGGCGGGATCGGAGGCCATGGCCTCACTTGGGCGGCCGGTGGCCCGGGGGTCAAGCCGGGCGAGGTCTCCAACAAACCTGCACATGGCGCGTTCTACTCTTTCCCATGCGTCTGACCCTGCCCTCCCTGCCGCCCGTGACGCCGCGACAGCGGGCGCTGGCGGCCGTCGCGGCGACGGTGCTGGAACTGATGTTGGCGGCGCTGTTGCTGGCGGTCTTCGTGGACCGCAATGCCGCCCCGCAGGACCTGCCCTGGAAGCCCTTCTCGATGAGCCAGCCGGTGGGCCTGGCGACGAAGTGGAAGTTGAACCGCATCAGCGCCGACCCGGCCTTCTGCCGCGAGGCCCTGGACGACGCCGGCCTGACCTTCGCCGAGGCGCCGGACCGCGAGCAGGGTTTCTGCTCGACCGCCAACAGTCTGCGCCTGGCCGATCCGATACTGCGGCCCCGCGCGCCGGTGATGCGCTGCGACCTGGCTCTGACCTATGCGGTCTGGCGCCGTCACGTGGTCGAACCGGCGGCCCGCAAGACTCTTGGCGTCGAACTGGCGCGGGTGGACCATGTCGGGACCTACGCCTGCCGCACGATGTGCGAATAGGACGGCGGACGGCCCAGCAACCACGCCACCGCCTCGGCGCTCGATGTCGTTGGTTTCCAACTGCGGGGCGGCGGCCGGGTCTCGGTCGTGCGCGACTACCGCGATCCGGGGCTGAAGGGCGACTTTCTTCGCGAGGTGAAGACGGGCGGCTGTCAGCTGTTCGGCACGACCCTCAGCCCGGACTACAACGCCGCCCATGCCGACCACTTCCATCTCGACATGGGCCGGTGGCGAATCTGCCGCTGATTGCGGGGTAGTGAATGGCGGTCCCGGCCGTGCTATGGCCGCCTTCGCCGTCAACCAGTGTTCGCCCATGGCCGCTTACCGCGTACCGCATCCGGATCAGCCGCACATCGTCCACCATGCCCGTCGCCAGACCCTGGCGGCGCGGATCGTGGGCTTCGTGCTGCTGTGGGTGCTGGTCGGCATCATGGCCCTGGTCGCCGACCGCGCCATCCCGGGCCAGCATTTGCCGTGGAAGAAGCTGACCCTGGTCGATCCGGTCGGCGCCGCCACCAAGGTCAAGGCGGCCAGGGCCGGGGCCGACCCGGCCGCCTGCCGCGCCATCCTGGCGGCGGGCGGCATCGACTATGCCGAAACCCCGGCCAGCACGAACAGCTGGTGCGTGGTCAAGGACGCCCTGCAGATCAGGTCGGGCATGGCCCCGCTCAAGCCGGCCGACGCGGCCATGACCTGCAAGGAGGCGCTGGCCGTCGCCCTGTGGGAACGGCAGGTGGTGCAGACCGCCGCCTTCGCCGAGTTTGACCAGGCTGTGGTCCGCATCGACCATTACGGCAGCTACAGCTGCCGGCGCATCTACGGCCAGACGGAAGGACCGGTCAGCGAACACGCCCTGGCCAACGCCCTCGATGTCGCCGGCTTCCGGCTGGCCGACGGCACGACCATCAGTGTGCTGAACGATTGGAACGACCCCGGCCCCAAGGGCAAATTCCTGCACCGGGTGCGCGACGGGGCCTGCAAGGTGTTCCTCACCGTGCTCAGCCCCGACTACAACGCCGAGCACGCAAACCACTTCCACCTCGACATGGGCGGCTGGCCAAAGTGTAGTTGACCTTAGGCCGGGCGCCCCGAATCCTGAAAAGGGGACCCGGCGGGGGAGACATCCATGGCCGACTTCAGCGCCTTCAAGAATCGGCCCGTCCCAGCCTGGTACGCGGAGCCGCAGTTCGGCGTCTTCATCCATTGGGGCATCTTCTCGGTCCCGGCCTTCGCGCCCTCGGGAGTCTCGATCAGCCGACTGTTCGAAACCGACTACGACAATGCCTTTGTGCTCGGCCCCTATGCCGAATGGTACGCCAACGCCCTGCGGGACCCCTCCAGCCCGACCGCCAAACGCCACGCCGGGCTCTACGGCGACGCGCCCTACGACGCCTTCCGCGCACCCTTCGAGGAGGCCTCACAGGCCTTCGACGCCGAGGCCTGGGCCGATCTCTTCCAGGCGGCCGGGGCGCGCTACGTGGTCTTCGTCACTAAGCATCACGACGGCTACTGCCTGTGGCCGACCGATGTGGCCAACCCCTGGCAGCCCGGCTGGAACAGCCGCCGCGACTTCGTCGGCGAGCTGGCGGCGGCCGTTCGGGCCCGGGGCATGCGCTTTGGGCTCTACTACTCCGGCGGCCTAGACTGGACCGCCCATCCCCGGCTGATCCGCAACATGGGCGAGATGTTCGCCGCCGTGCCGACCGGCGATGACTACCGCGCCTACGCCGCCGCCCAGCTGCGCGAACTGATCGACCGCTATCAGCCGTCGGTGCTGTGGAACGACATCGCCTGGCCCAACGCCGAGGACCTGCCGGATCTCTTCGCCCACTACTATGCGGTCGTGCCGGACGGGGTGGTCAACGACCGCTGGCTGGGCCTCGCGCCGCTGTTCGAGAGCCTGCGAGACCCGGCCACCTGCGCCGCCTTCAACGGCCGCATCAAGGATAGCATCGCCAAGGTCGGGGTGCATTTCGACGGCGGGTCGACCCCGCCGCACTGCGATTTCCGCACCGTCGAGTATGGCTCAGGCGAACACCTCAAAGGCGTGAAGTGGGAATCGACCCGGGGCCTCGGGCTGGCCTTCGGTTACAACGAGGCCGAACCCACGGGCGACTACATGACCGGCCAGAACGTCGCCGACCTCTACGCGGAGGTGAAGGCCGGCGGTGGCAACCTGCTGCTCAACGTCGGACCACGCGCCGACGGCTCCATACCCGAGGTTCAAGCCGCGGCGCTCCTGGAGTTCGCGCGCTTGACGTAAGGCCAGCCTGCGGTCAGGTTGGCGGCAACTTCAAACAAACGTTTAAGGGAAACGCGCCATGGCCGCTGAAGGCACGCTGTTCGATCTGACCGGCAAGGTCGCCGTCATCACCGGGTCCTCGCGGGGCATCGGCAAGGCCATCGCCGAGCGCATGGCCCAGCATGGCGCCAAGGTGACCATCTCCTCGCGCAAGGCCGGCCCCTGCGAGGAGGTCGCCGCCGAGATCAACGCCAACTACCCGGGCGCGGCCATCGCCGTGCCGGCCAACATCTCCTCGAAGGAAGACCTGCAGCGGCTGGTCGACGAGACCCGCAAGGCCTTCGGCAAGGTCGACATCGTCGTCTGCAACGCCGCCTCCAACCCCTACTACGGGCCGCTGGCCGGCATCGCGGACGACCAGTTCCGCAAGATCCTCGAGAACAACGTCATCGCCAACCACTGGCTGATCAGCATGGTCGTGCCCGAGATGATCGAGCGCAAAGCCGGCAGCGTGATCATCGTCAGCAGCATCGGCGGCCTGCGCGGCAGTCCGGTGATCGGGGCCTACAACGTTTCCAAGGCCGCCGACTTCCAGCTGGCCCGGAATCTGGCCCATGAGTACGGCCCGCATGGGGTGCGGGTGAACTGCATCGCGCCGGGCCTGGTGAAGACCGACTTCGCCAAGGCCCTGTGGTCCAACCCCGAGACCCTGCGCCGGGCCACCGACCCGGTGCCGCTGCGCCGCATCGGCGAGCCGGACGAGATCGCCGGGGCGGCCGTCTACCTGGCCTCCGACGCCGGCAGTTTCATGACCGGCCAGGCACTGGTGGTGGACGGCGGGGCGACGATCTAGGGCGGCTGGGGACTGGTTCGCGGCGAAGCCGTGTACCTGTCCCCGATCTGGCGCCATGTCGGGGACAGGTACGCCGGGGCAGGCCGGAGCTCGTCCGGCGAAAGCAGCGATGCGGCGAACCAGTCCCCTAGCGAGCTCGCGCCAACCGCTCGATCCCCGCATCGAGCGTTTCGTCCCGCTTGGCGAAGCACAGGCGGATGAGGTGGGTCGGGGCGTCGGTTTCGTAGAAGGCGGAAATCGGGATGGCGGCGACGCCGTGGTCCTTCACGGCCCGCAGGCAGAACTCTGCGTCCGGCTCGCCGATGCCGGAGGCGGCCAGATCGACGTTGAGGAAATAGGTGCCGGCGGCGGGAAGGACCTTGAAGCCCTCCGCCGTCAGGCCATCGGCCAGCCGGTCGCGCGAGCGCTGCAGGTCCAGCGGCATCTGCGCAAACCACTCGGGACTGTTGTCGAGGCCCCAGGCCACAGCCGCCTGCAGGTTGGGCGGGGTGGTGAAGGTGAGGAACTGGTGGGCGCCGGCCAGGGCCTTCATCAGCGGCGGCGCGGCGCAGAGGAAGCCAACCTTCCAGCCGGTCATGGCGAACATCTTCCCGGCCGAGCCGATCTTCACCGTCCGCTGGCGCATGCCGGGGAAGGCCATCAGCGGCCTGAACACCCGGCCGTCAAAGGCGATCTGCTCCCAGACCTCATCGCAGACGGCGATGGCGTCGTGGGCGACGCAGAACTCGGCCAGCAGGGCGAGGTCCTCATCGGCCCACAGGGTGGCGGCCGGATTGACCGGGTTGTTGAGCACCACCAGCCTGGTCCGTGGACTGAACACCGCTTCCAGCATGGCCCGGTCGATGCGAAAGTGGGGCGGCTGAAGAGTCGCCAGCCGGGGCACGCCGCCGCAACGCCGCACCATCGGCAGGTAGGCGTCGTACAGAGGCTGGAACAGCACCACCTCATCGCCCGGCGAGATCAGCGACAGGAAGGCCGCCGCCAGCGCTTCGGTGGCGCCGGAGGTGACGGTGACCTCGGTCAGCCCATCGAGGTCCAACCCCTGGAATTTCGCATAATGCCGCGCCGCCGCCTCGCGCAGCCCCGGCAACCCGCGCATCGGCGGATACTGGTTGTAGCCGTGGACCGCTTCCCAGGCCGCTTTCTCTCGCACCGCCAGCGGGCCGGGCTCGTCGGGGAACCCCTGGCCGAGGTTGATCGCCTCATGCTCGCGCGCAAGGCCGCTCATCACCTCGAAGATCGTCGTCGGAAGGTCGGCGTAGACGGGATGGACCACGGATCCGTTCTCCAAATCTTGCAAGCGGCGCGGACGGCGCCCATGCTTCATGCCATGCGCATCGTCGATTTCGAACCCCGTCACGCCGAGGCCTGGAAGAGTCTCAACCAGGCCTGGATCACCCGCCACTTCACGCTGGAGCCCAGCGACGTCGAGGTGCTGGACAATCCGGTCGGCAAGGTGCTGCAGGCGGGTGGCCGCATCTTCATGGCCGAGGACGAGGCCGGACGGGCCATCGGCTGCGCGGGTTTGAAGGTCGTGCCGGCCGATCAAGGCGGCGGCCTGGAGGTCATCAAGATGACCGTCGATGAGGCGGCCCGGGGCACGGGCCTTGGCCGGACCTTGATGCAGGCCTGTATCGACGGGGCGGCGGCGATGGGCGCGCCTCGTCTGTATCTGGAAACCAACTCGGCGCTCGGCCCGGCGTTGGGCCTCTACCGGTCCATGGGCTTCGTCGACCTGCCCCGGCAGGAGACGCCCTACGCCCGCTGCGACGTCTGGATGGCCCGGCCGATCCCGTAGCCCCCAAACGAAAACCGCCCCCGGAGATACTCTCCGGGGGCGGGTACTCCGCTTGCGCGGGATCGACCTTAGTCGAACAGGTTGAAGACCACCGAAGCGATCAGACCCGTGGCGAGGGCCGTCAGGATGACGTCGTCGCCGTGGCGGTAATAGCCGTAGCCGCGCGGGGGCGGGGCCAGGTGATAGGCACGGTGGTCAACATAGTAGCCACGACCGCGGTAGGACGGCGGCAGATACTGGCCGCGGGCCCAGCGCCGGTTGGCCTGATAGCCGCGCGGAGCGTAATACTGGCCGGCATGGTAGCGGCGCTCGGCGCGGCGTTCCCAGCGGGTGTCACGGTGACCGGCCCAGGTATCGTACCGGTCGTCATGGCGATAATCCCGGCGGTCGTAGCGGTCGTCCTGGTCCTCATCGCGAGGGTCATACCAGCCGTCCGGGCGATCCGATTGGTCGTCGCGACGGTCGTAGCGGTCGTCACGACGTTCGTCGCGGCGGTCGTAGGCGCTGCCGCCATAGGGCTGGGCTGCGGCGGCGCCGGCGGAACCCAGGACCGACAACGCGACGGCGGCGATCAGGAACTTCTTCATGGTCTCAAATCTCCTCGGCGGGTGGTTTGGACCCTCCGGTCCCCGACGTTGGGAGAGTTATGACTGGCGCCCCTTGAGCCTAACCTGAACGACCCTGGTCATCTCCCGTTCATGTTCGCGGAACGGCGGAAGATGAGGCTCAGGTTGTTGGCTGGCATGGCGATGCGGGTCGCCAGGGTCAGGCCGTGGGCGCCGGCCAGGGTTTCCAGGTTCTCGCGACGGCGGATGCCCCATGCCGGGTTGCGGCTCTTCAGGCTCGTATCGAAGGCGAGGTTGGTCGGGGCAGTCGGGGTGTCGTCCTCCAGATAGGGGCCGTATGTGAAGAGGACGCCGCCGGGCGGGAGCAGACGTCCGGCCCCGGTGAACAGCCCCTCCGTCGCCGCCCAGGGCGAGATGTGGATCATGTTGATGCAGACCATGGCGTCGGCCGCCTGAACCGGCCAGCTGTCCGGATGGCCGGCGTCCAGTTCGAGTGGGGGGAGCAGGTTGGGCGGACCCTCCCCCGCCCGCCAGGCGGCGATGCTGGCCAGGGCCTGGGGATCGGGGTCGGTCGGCTGCCAGGTCAGGCCGGGCAGGTGGGTCGCCATATGCAGCGCGTGCTCGCCAGCCCCGGAGGCGATCTCGAGGACGCGGCCGGTCGCCGGCAGGCAGGTTCGCAGGACCTCAAGGATCAGGTCCTTGTTGCGGGCGGTGGCCGGGGAGGAGAGGGCGGTCATGCGGATGAGTGTAGCCTCTAGGCAAAGCCGCCGTCCGCTATACCTTGCCGCCATGGTCGGGCCTCTCATCGCATTTCAGGACGTCAGCAAGCTCTACACCGGCCAGACCGCCGTTGAGGGCGTCAGCCTCGACATCCCGGCCGGCCAGTTCGTCGCCGTGGTCGGCGCCTCGGGGTCCGGCAAGACCACCCTGACCAAGATGGTCAACCGCTTGGCCCAGCCCTCGTCCGGCAAGATCCTCGTCGAGGGCGTCGATGTCGCCGGCCAGGATCCCGTGCTGCTTCGCCGACGGATCGGCTACGTCTTCCAGGGCGTCGGCCTGTTCCCGCACCTCACTGTGACCGAGAACATCGCCATCACCCCGCGCCTGCTCGGATGGCCGGGGCCCGAGGTCGTCGCCCGGGTCGCCGAGCTGCTGGGCCTGGTCGGCCTGCCGTCGTCCTATGCGGAGCGCATGCCCGATCAGCTCTCCGGCGGCGAGCGCCAGCGGGTCGGGGTCGCTCGGGCCCTGGCCGCCAAACCTTCGATCCTCTTGATGGACGAGCCGTTCGGCGCCCTCGACCCGATCACCCGTGAGGCGTTGGGCCGCGCTACCCGCGACCTGCACGACAGGCTTGGCCTCACCACCCTGATGGTCACCCACGATGTCCAGGAGGCCCTGCTGCTGGCCGACCGCATCCTGGTCATGGCCGGCGGCAGGCTGCTGGCCGACGCCAGCCCACGCGACCTGCTGGCTGGCCATGACGACCCCGCCGTCGCCGCCCTGATCGACACCCCGGCCCGCCAGGCCCGCGCCCTGTCGGCCCTGATGGGTGCGGCATGAGCGAGCAGACCGACGCCGCCTGGGCCCTGCTGCCGGATTATTTGTCGCAGCATGTGCTGCTCAGCGCCGCGGCGCTCGGCCTTGGCCTGGTTATCAGCCTCCCGCTGGCGGTGCTGGCGGCCCGCAGCCCGCTGGTCCGCTGGCCGGCCCTGACCTTCGCTGGCCTCATCCAGACCATTCCGGGCCTCGCCCTGCTGGCCCTCTTCTACCCCCTGCTGCTGGCGCTTTCGGCCTTCACGGCGCAGGCCTTCGGATTTCGCTTGCAGGCGCTGGGGTTCCTGCCCGCCCTGCTGGCCCTGACCCTCTATTCCATGCTGCCCATCCTGCGGAACACCCTCGCCGGCCTGACCGGGGTCGATCCGGCCGTGCGCGAGGCCGCCGACGGGGTCGGCATGACCGCCGCTCAGAAACTGCTGCGCGTCGAGGTCCCGCTGGCCGCGCCGGTGATCATGGCCGGGGTCCGCACCGCCGCGGTCTGGACCATCGGAGCCGCCACCTTGTCGACCCCGGTCGGCCAGACCAGCCTCGGCAACTACATCTTCTCCGGCCTGCAGACCGAGAACTGGGTGTTCGTCCTGTTCGGCTGCGCGGCCAGCGCCGGCCTGGCTCTGATCGTCGATGGCCTGCTGGGTCTGGTCGAACGGGGCGTGGGGCGGCGAAAGGCTCTGCCCGTCATCGCCGGGGCGGCGCTGCTGCTGGCCGGGGTCGCGGCGGCGGCGGCGCCTCATATGCTGGGCGACGCCAGGCCGACTTACGTGGTCGGGGCCAAGAACTTCTCCGAGCAGTACATCCTGGCCGACATCATCGGCGCTCGCCTGACCGCCACCGGGGCGCAGGTCGCCCGCCGCGACGGCCTCGGCTCCGCCGTGGCCTATCGGGCGCTGGAGGCCGGCGAGATCGACGTCTACGTTGACTACAGCGGCACCCTGTGGACCAACGTCATGAAGCGCACCGACACCCCGCCGCGCGCCCAGCTGATGGCCGAACTGACCGCCTGGATGCTGAAGGAGAAGAGGGTGACCGTGCTGGGCTCGCTCGGTTTCGAGAACGCCTACGCCCTGGCCATGGACCGCAAGCTGGCCGGATCGCTCGGCATCGAGACCATCGCCGACCTGACCGCCCAGGCCCCGTCCCTGACCCTCGGCGGCGACCTCGAGTTCCTGTCGCGGCCGGAGTGGGCGGCCATCGAGGGCGCCTATGGCCTGAACTTCGGCAAGGAGAAGTCGTTCAACCCGACCTTCATGTACCGGGCCTTGGCAAGCGGCGACGCCGACGTCATCTCGGCCTTCAGCAGCGACGGCCGAATCGCAGCCCAGGACCTGGTGGTGCTGGCAGATCCGAAGGGTGCGGTGCCGAGCTACGACGCCGTGGTGCTGATTTCGCCCAAACGGGCCAAGGACAAGCGGCTGATTGAGGCGCTGCGGCCGATGATCGGCGCGATCCCGGTCGAAGACATGCGTAAGGCCAACTATGCGGTCGACCGCGACAAGGCCAAGCAGTCGCCGGCCCAGGCGGCGGCGGAGTTGGCGCAGGCTACGAAGCTAGACTGATCCCTTCTCCCGACGAGGGGGAGAAGGAATGTTGTCTCGACTACTCGTCCTTGACGCGGCGCTTGCGGAAGCTGGGGTTCAGCACCTTCTTGCGCAGGCGGATGTTCTTCGGGGTCACCTCGACCAGCTCGTCTTCCTCGATGTAGGCGATGGCCTGTTCGAGGGTCATGCGGCGCGGCGGGGTCAGGCGGATCGACTCGTCCTTGCCGCTGGCCCGGACGTTGGTCAGCTGCTTGGCCTTCATCGGGTTGACGTCCAGGTCGTCCATCCGCGCGTTCTCGCCGATGATCATGCCCTGGTAGGTCTTCTCGTTGCCGCCGACGAACATGAAGCCCCGGTCTTCCAGGTTCCAGAGGGCGTAGGCCTGGGTCTCGCCGTCGGAGTTGGAGATCAGCACGCCCTTGCGGCCGCCCTCAATGGCGCCCTTGTAGGGCTCGTAATGGCTGAACACGCGGTTCAGCACGCCGGTGCCCCGCGTATCGGTCAGGAACTCGCCCTGGTAGCCGATCAGCGAGCGCGACGGGCTCATCAGGGTCAGGCGGGTCTTGCCGGCCCCGGACGGGCCCATGTCCTTCAGCTCGGCTTTGCGGGCCGACAGCTTCTCGATGACGATGCCGCTGAACTCGTCATCGACATCGATCATCACGTCTTCGATCGGCTCCAGTTTCTCGCCAGTTTCCTCGTCGATCTGGAACACCACGCGCGGGCGGCTGATCGACAGTTCGAAGCCTTCGCGGCGCATGCTTTCGATCAGCACACCCAGTTGCAGTTCGCCGCGGCCGGCGACCTCGAAGGCGTCCTTCTCACTTGTCTCGGTGACCCGGATGGCGACGTTGGCCTCCAGCTCCTTCATCAGGCGGTCGCGGATGACCCGGCTCTGCACCTTGTCGCCTTCGCGGCCGGCCAGCGGGCTGTCGTTGACCGAGACGGTCATGGAGATGGTCGGCGGATCGATCGGCTGGGCGGGTAGGGCGTCGGTGACGTCCATGGCGCAGAGGGTGTCGGCCACGGTGGCCTTGGAGAGGCCGGCGATGGCGATGATGTCGCCGGCTTCGGCGTCGTCGATCGGCTGGCGCTTGAGACCACGGAAGGCCAGAACCTTGGTGATGCGGCCGCGCTCGATTTCCTTGCCGTCGCGCGACAGGGCGTGGATGGCCATGCCGGGTACGGCCTTGCCGCTTTCGATGCGACCGGTCAGCAGGCGGCCCAGGAAGGGGTCGCTTTCGATCAGCACAGACAACATCTGGAAGGGACCGTCCTTGCGGACGATGGCCTTGGGCTCGGGGACGTGGCGGACAATCAGGTCAAACAGCGGGGCCAGGGTGTCATTGGGCTTGTTCATGTCCAGCGTCGCCCAGCCGTTCTTGCCCGACGCGTAGATGTGCGGGAAGTCGAGTTGCTCGTCGGTGGCGCCGATAGCGGCGAACAGGTCGAAGGCGTCGTTGAGCACGCGGTCGGGATCGGCGTGCGGCCGGTCCACCTTGTTGAGGCAGAGGATGGGCTTGAGGCCCATCTTCAAGGCCTTGCCGAGCACAAACTTGGTCTGCGGCATGACGCCTTCCTCGGCGTCGACCAACAGCACGCAGCCGTCAACCATGCCGAGGATCCGCTCCACCTCGCCGCCGAAGTCGGCGTGGCCGGGGGTGTCGATGATGTTGATGCGGGTGTCACCCGCCTCGCCATGCCACAGCACGCTGGTGCATTTGGCCAGGATGGTAATGCCGCGCTCGCGCTCCTGGTCGTTGGAGTCCATCGCCCGCTCGGCGTGCGCCTCGTTGGCTCGGAAGACGCCCGACTGGGCCAGCAGCTGGTCGACGAGAGTCGTCTTGCCATGGTCGACGTGGGCGATAATGGCGATGTTGCGCAGGGACATAGGTCTACTTTATCGGGGGAGGAGCGTTGGGCCGCAAAGGCGCGCGCTTGTACGCGAGTGCGGCGCACAAAGCCACCCCGGGCAAGCGGCGGTGTCGCAGAACCCCCGATGCCCGGAACGGGGCGGGTTCAAGCGCTTGTATTTATTCATGGATTGATGAATTCGAGCATTTAGCGCCTGATTATTGTGCGCCGCAATATGACAGTTTGAGCACGATATCACCTTACGTTACCGGTGTTTTCTGGGGCGTTACCCAGAAAAACTTGGCTATGGCGCACGTTTTGCCCTTGAGATTTTGTGCGCCGCAACCTACTTTCAACTCGTGAGGCGGCCTCGCCGCCTCTGCCCTTCCTGGGCGTTTCCTCCCTGATGAACTGGCCGGGCCCTCGGGCTCGGCCTTTTTTTGGCTGGCCTAGATCTCGCGCCAATGGGCCGCCAGCGCCTCGGTCAGCAGCGCCACATCCGCCTTCAGCTTCGCCAGCCCCTCGGTCGGCGCCAACGTCTTCTCATCCAGATACAGCGCCCGGTCGATTTCGATCTGCAGGGCGTGGATGCGGCGGGCAGGCCGGCCGTAGAATTCGGTGGTGTAGCCGCCGGCATAGGGGGCGTTGCGGACCACCCGGTGGCCCATGGCCTCCAGCGCCTTTTCCACCAGCCGCGTCAGGCCGGGCGTGCAGGCGGCCCCGAATCGGTCGCCCAGCACCATGTCGCAGCCCTTGCCGTGGCGCGCCGTCACCACCGTGCGGGCCGCCGCCGAGGGCATCGAATGCCAGTCGATCAGGATCGCCATGCCGTGCGCCGCATGGGCCTCGTCGATCAGCCGGCTGAGGGCCTGGTGATAGGGCCGGTGGGCCGTTTCGATACGGTCCTCTGCCTCCGCGAAGCGCAGCTTGCGGCCGTAGATCTTCTGGCCCTCGCCGGCCAGCCTGGCGATGGCCCCGAGCCCTGCCGCCACCCGCGCCGTGCGGCCCTGGACATGCGGCGGCAGATCGTCCTCGAACATCGCTGGATCCAGTTCCCAAGGGTCGCGGTTGAGGTCGAAATAGGCCCGTCCGTAGCCAGCGGTGATCACCGTGGCGCCGAGCACCGGCGTGGCGGCGATCAGATCGTCGACAAAGGCGTCCTCCGATCGGCGCATCAGCGCCTCGCCCACGGCGACTGCCTCCAGCATCTCCGGCGGATAGACCCGCCCCGAATGCGGTGAGGCGAAGATCAGCGGCGTCGCCGGGATGTCGGTCGGCGGCCGGATGATGTGGAAGGGGGTTACGCCGCCGGCCCGCTTGTCAGGCGCTGGGGCCTGCTTCCGGTCCGGGTCGGTCAGTGTCATGCCGCTATTTCATCCGCCTCCGGCGGCGGGTCAAAGGCTTTCACGCTCCGCGTGGTCCTCCCGTTTGCTGGACCCGGACCAGCGGTTCATAACTCGCGCGCGGCGTGCGGTTCACGCCGCCTTTACGGGTTTGGGCTTAAGGTTAAGGGACCAACGTTCTCTGCAAGGGTTTCATAGACGCTCATGCCCCGCATTCTGCTGGCCGAAGACGACGACTCCCTGCGCAACTTCCTCAGCCGCGCGCTGGAGCGCGCCGGCTATGATGTACGCGCCTGCGCCGATGGCGAGGAGGCGGCCAGCTGCCTCGACGAGGACTGGGACCTGTTGCTGACCGACATCGTCATGCCCGGCATGGACGGCATCGAGGTGGCGCGGCACGCCGCCGCCCGCCATCCCGGCCTGCGCATCATGTTCATCACCGGCTTCGCCGCCGTCGCCCTGTCGGCCGGTGACCGCGCCCCGGCTGGGGCCAAGGTTCTGTCCAAGCCGATCCACCTGCGTGAGATCGTCAATGAGGTCGATCGGATGATGGCGGCGGCGTGAACAGTTTTGAGGCTCTGGCCGGTTGCGCCCGGATCAAAGCCTTTGTATAGACCCCGCCTTCCTGCCGGTAAGGACGTGTAGCTCAGCGGGAGAGCACCTCGTTGACATCGAGGGGGTCACAGGTTCAATCCCTGTCACGTCCACCATTCTCCAACCCGGCCACCAGTCTCCAAATCCGAGCCAGCGCCCAACTTGGGTATCGACTCGCCCCACTACGGGCGCGGCGCGGCCGCCGATGAGTATTCATCCGCAGGCGTAGTTCTCCTTCAATTCCCCAAAAGCGGGAGCCAACTCGCCAAAACACTGATTTTCTGCACAAATCGGGTCTAACTTCTGCGGCCAATAGCCGCCTGCGCTTGCGCAAACTGCCGCATAAGTGGAGAACCGGCCTGCAGGGTTGCATACTTGACCTTGGCGCGTTCCCCGTTACGTCTGCCCTGTAGGGACGAGTTTACGACCGGAGATATCGATTTGCCCCGCCCACAGCACGCTGCGCCAGACCCGATCGACGTCGCCGTCGGCGCCCGGATGCGCATGCGCCGGAAAACCCTCGGCCTGACCCAGACCGCCCTGGCCGAAGCGCTCGGCATCACCTTCCAGCAGGTGCAGAAGTATGAGCGCGGCGCCAACCGCGTGTCGGCCTCGATGCTGGTCCGCGCCGCCAAGCGCCTCGACTGTCCCGTCGCCTTCCTGGTCGGCGAGGAGCCCGGCGGTTTCCCGACGGACGAGACCCTGCTGACCATGCTGGCCTATCCCGGCTCCATCGACCTGCTGCACGCCTACACCTCGATCGAGGACGCGGGCTCACGCAACGCCGTGGTCACGGTAGCCCGCGCCCTGTCGGGCCAGGAAGCCCGACGGTCGGTTAAGGCCGCCTAGGCCCTACAGGTTCGAAGCCAGAAGTTCGATGCCTCCGGTTTCACGACCGGAGGCGTTCGGCTGTTTGCGTCCAAGCCTGCCCACAACGGGGGTGTCTCGCCGGATCGTGCCAGACTGAAACGCTTTTTTCGCATCTGGCCCCGATACTGCCTCTCATAATCCTCGGGTGAAGGGGTGGGGTGTGTTCAAGGTCATCACGTGTCTCGTAAACGAGCACGACTACCGGCTTGTTTTACTGGCCGGCATAGTCTGCTTCGCCGCCAGTCTGACGGCGATGCGGCTGTATTCGCGGATGACGGGCGCGCGCGGGCTGGTGCGCGGCGCCTGGCTGCTGCTGACCGCCCTGGTGGCCGGATCCGGCGTCTGGGCCACCCATTTCCTGGCCATGCTGGCCTATTCGCCGGGCAACCTGGAGACGGGCTTCTCCTCGACCGGCACCATCGGCTCACTGATGATCTCGGTGGCCTTCATGGCCGCCGGCTTCTACGCCTCCCTGCTGGTCGATGAGGAGCGGTCGAGCAAGATCGCCGGCGGCATCCTGGTCGGGCTCGGCGTCGCCGCGATGCACTATTCGGGCATGACCGCCTTCATCACCCAGGGCCACCTCAGCTGGGAACCGGTCTACATCGCCGCCTCGGCGGTGCTGGGTATCGCCGGCGCGACCGCGGCCCTGATCACCATCGGCAAGGGCCGCAAGCTTTCGGAACAGCTCATCGCTGGCGGTCTGCTGACCCTCGGCGTCTGCGCGCTTCACTTCACGGGCATGGCCGCGATCACCATCACCCCCGACAGCAGCGTCGCGGTTCCGGCCTCGCTGATGAGTGTCGGCATGATGACCTTCGCGGTGGCTTCGATCACCGGCCTGATCATCCTCGGCGGCCTGGGCGCCATGCTCATCGAGAGCGGCGCCAACCGCTCGGCCCTCGAGCGTATCCGCACCCTGGCCAACGCCGCCTATGAAGGCATCGTCGTCATCCAGAACGGCAGGATCAACGACGCCAACAGCGCCTTCTGCGAACTGGCCGGCGCCTCGCTCGAAGACCTGATCGGCCGGCCACTGATCGGCGACATGCTGAGCTTCGACTATCCTCTGCAAACGGCCGAACTGCGCCGGGAGGCCCATCTGCAGCCGACCGGCGAGGCCAAACCGGTGCCGGTCGAGGTGCTTTCCCGGTTGATGGATGACGGCGCTCGCATCGAGACCACCGGCCTCACCGTGCTGGCCATCCGCGACCTGCGCGAGCGTCGCGGGGCGGAGGAAAAGATCCGCTACCTGGCCGAACACGATGGCCTTACGGGCCTGCCCAACCGTAACGCCCTGCAGGTCAAGCTGGCCGCCGCCCTCGAGCGCGTCGAGGCGTCCGGTGAGTCGCTCTCCGTGGTCTGCATCGACCTCGACCACTTCAAGGAAGTCAACGACCTGCACGGCCACCTGGCCGGGGACCGGGTGCTGGTCGAGACCGCGCGGCGGCTGACCAAGGGCCTCACCGCCCCGAGCTTCGCCGCCCGTCTCGGCGGCGACGAGTTCGTCGTCGTTCAGATCACCGACCAGGACCAACCCGCTGCCGCCGCCGAACTGGCCGGCGCGCTGCTCGACACCCTCAAGGTTTCGATGACCTACGACGACCAGGAGATGGCCATGGGCGCCAGCCTCGGCGTTTCCCTCTACCCCGACGACGGCCGCACCGCCGAGGCCCTGCTGGCCAACGCCGACATGGCCCTCTACCGCGCCAAGGAGAGCGGCCGCGGGATCTATCGCTTCTTCAAGCGCGAGATGGACGAGACCATCCGCGAGCGCCGAAACCTGGCTCGCGAACTGCGTCAGGCGATCACCGACGAGGAGCTGGTCGTCCACTACCAGCCGCTGGCCCGCGCCTCCGATGGCGAGGTTTGTGGCTTCGAAGCCCTGGTGCGCTGGAAGCATCCGGTGCGCGGCATGATCCCGCCGCTCGACTTCATTCCGATCGCCGAGGAATGCGGCCTGATCGGCCCGCTCGGCGAATGGGTGCTGCGCCGCGCCTGCGCCGACGCCGCCAGCTGGGACCGGCCGCTGCGCATCGCCGTCAACCTGTCGCCGCTGCAGCTCAACAATCCTGGCTTGCCCGCCCTGGTTCATGAGGTGCTGATCACCACTGGCCTGTCGCCGGCCCGGCTCGAGCTGGAAGTTACCGAGAGCGCCCTGTTCAAGGACTACCAGCGGGCGCTGGACAACCTGCGTCGCCTCAAAGCGCTTGGCGTGCGCATCGCCATGGACGACTTCGGCACCGGCTTCTCGTCACTGTCGACCCTGCAGTCCTTCCCTTTCGACAAGATCAAGGTCGACAAGAGCTTCGTCGAGAACATCCACCGCGACGAGCGGGCCACGGTCATCGTCCGCGCCGTGCTTGGCCTCGGGCGCAGCCTCAACATCCCGGTCGTCGCCGAAGGGGTAGAGACCGAGGAGCAGCGCGAGTTCCTGCGTGGCGAGGACTGCGCCGAACTGCAGGGCTACGCCATCGGCCGCCCGGCCCCGGCCGAGACCCTCGGCGCCTGGACCAACCACGCCCCCCTGGCGTCGCCGGCGGCCAAGGACAAGCCGGTCCTGCGGCGCAAGCGGGCGGCCTGAAAGCATCTTCCCGCACAGCGAGCGGCCGGTCATAGTCGCCCCCGCCTGAAGGAGCCAAGCCTTGCTGTCCGTACTCATCACCCTCGCCCTGTCGGCCCCCGCGCCGGCGCCCGTGCTTGGCCTGTGGAAGACTCCCGGCGGAGCCCAGATCCGCATGGCCCCCTGCGGCAAGGACGTCTGCGGCACGGTGGTGACGTCGCCCTACCTGCGGGACCACCCGGACCAGAAGGACCTGCTCAATTCCAATCCGGCTCTGCGCACGCGCACCATCTAGGGCGCGCGCACCCTTCAGGTCAGCCCGACGGGACCCAACGCCTGGAACAAGGGCTGGGTCTACAATCCCGAGGACGGCAAGACCTACAAGGCCGAGGTCAAGGTCATCGGCGGCAAGCTGAAGATGACCGGCTGCATCGCCAAGCCCCTGTGCCAGACCCAGACCTGGACGCGCATCGGCGACTAACGCTTCAGCCCGCCGAGAAGGCCGCGCAGCAGCGCTCTTGTCAATTGCGGCACCACCGTGCGGACCACGGATTTCAGCACCGTCTCGCCCATCCCCTGGCGGGTCGAGGCGCGGGCTCTCGGGGCCGGCCGGTTGGTCTCGCGCTCGCGGCGGACCTGGTCCCTGGCCCAGTCCTTTTCCTGGGCCTCGCGCTGCTTGGCGATCTGGGCCTCGGCGGCGTCGAGTTCGGCCCTTCGCTGGCCGTCCGCCGTCTTCTGGTTGATCCGTTCGAAGGCCGACTCGCGGTCCATCGGCGTGTCATAGAGCCCCTTGACCGGGCTGCGGGCCTGCACCGCCGCCCGCTCCTCCGGCGTCGCCGGCCCCAGCCGTGAGGCCGGCGGCCGGATCAGGGCCTTGCCGGTGACGGTCGGGGCGCCCTTCTCGTCGAGCACGCTGACCAGCGCCTCGCCGACTCCCAAGCCCTGGATCGCCTCGGCCGTATCGAAGGCCGGGTTGGGGCGGAAGCTGGCGGCGGCGGCCCGCAGGCCCTTCTGCTCGGCCGGGGTGTAGGCGCGCAGGGCGTGCTGGAAGCGGTTGCCCAGCTGGGCCAGCACCGTCTCGGGGATATCGGCCGGGTTCTGGGTGACAAAATAGATGCCGACGCCCTTGGACCGGATCAGCCGGACCACCTGCTCGACCTTTTCCAGCAGGGCGCGCGGGGCGTCGCGGAACAGCAGATGGGCTTCGTCGAAGAAGAACACCAGCCGCGGCTTCTCCGGATCGCCGACCTCGGGCAGTTCCTCGAACAGTTCCGACAGCAGCCACAGCAGGAAGGTCGCATAGAGGCGCGGGCTCTGGATCAGCCGGTCGGCGGCCAGGATGGAGACGACGCCGCGGCCGGAGCCATCGACCCGCATCAGGTCCGACAGTTGCAGGGCCGGCTCGCCGAACAGGTGTTCGGCTCCTTGGGTCTCCAACTGCAGCAGGCCGCGCTGGATGGTGCCGACCGTCGCCGCCGAGACGTTGCCGTACTTGACGTCGATGGTCTTCTCATTGTCGGCGACATAGGTCAGCGCCGCCCGCAGGTCCTTCAGGTCGAGCAGCAGCAGGCCCTCGTCGTCGGCCATCTTGAAGACGATGTCGAGCACGCCCGACTGCACCTCGTTGAGCTCCATCAACCTTGACAGCAGAAGCGGCCCCATCTCCGAAATGGTGGTGCGAACCGGATGGCCCTTCTCGCCGTAAAGATCCCAGAACACCGTCGGCGGGCAGTCGGGCCGCAGCTCCAGGCCCATGCCGGCGGCCCGGGCCAGCAATTTTTCGCTTGGGGTCCCGGCCATGCAGATGCCGGAGAGGTCGCCCTTCACGTCGGCGGCGAACACCGGCACCCCGGCGTCGGAAAAGCCCTGGGCGAGGATCTGCAGGGTCACCGTCTTGCCGGTGCCGGTCGCCCCGGCCACCAGCCCGTGGCGATTGGCACGGTCCAGCCGCATCACCTGCGCGCCGCCTTCGCCCTCCGGCGCCATGCCGACAAACATCGTGCCTTCGGGAACATCGACCATCTGGGGCTCCTTTTGTCGGTAGACCCTGGCTTAGCGTGACGGCGCGGCGGCGTCACCGAAGTTCATTGACGCCGCCGCCGACCACCCGGACATTCCCCGTCGGCAAACACAGGATAGGTCATGCTCCCGCCCAAGCCCTTCGTTGACGGCGCCACGCGCAACGCCGTGGTCATCCTGGCGGTGATCGGCGCGGGGGTGGCCCTTTGGCTGATGCGCGGGATCCTCACCCAGCTGGCCCTGGCGGTGTTCCTGGCGGTGATCATCGACGGCCTGTCCCGGGCCCTGGTCGAGCGCCTGCCCAGGTTTCCCAAGGCCGCCGCCCTGCCGACCGCCATCGCCCTGACCATCTTGATGCTGATCGGCGTCGTCTGGCTGATCGCAGACCAGGGGGCCGCGTTCGCCAGCCAGATGACCGGCTATGGCCCGCGCCTGGAGGGCCTGGTCGCCGGCGCCGCCCACGCGGTTGGGGTGCAGGACGCGCCCAGCCTGTCCGAACTGGTTCGCCGGGCCAATCCCGGCCAGTACGCCGACGACATCGCCAAGAGCGCCCAGAGCGTGCTGTCGGACACCTTCTATGTGCTGATCTACCTGGCCTTCCTGATCGCCTCGCGGCGGGGCTTCCGGCGGAAGATCGTCGCCATGTTCCCGCACAACGCCGAGCGCGAGGAGGCGGTGATGATCTTCCAGCGCATCCGCAACGGGGTTGAACAGTATCTGTGGGTGCAGACCGTCACCGGCCTGATGATCGGCGGCGGCAGCCTGGTGGTGATGCTGGCGCTCGGCCTGGACAACGCCCTGTTCTGGGCCTTCCTGATCTTCCTGGCTTCCTACATCCCGATCATTGGCGGCTTCATCGGCATCGCCTTCCCGCCGGTCTTCGCCCTGGTCCAGTTCCCGACCTGGTGGCAGGGGGCGGTGCTGTTGGGCGTGCTGTGGCTGATCCAGTTCGTGGTCGGCAACCTCGTCCAGCCCAAGATGCAGGGCGACAGCCTCAACATCGATCCGGTCGTGGTGCTGCTCGGCCTCGGCGTTTGGGGCCTGATCTGGGGCATGCCGGGGATGTTCCTGTCGACGCCGTTGACGGTCATGGCGATGATCATTCTGGCCCAGTTCAGGGGCTCGCACTGGATCGCCGTGCTGCTGTCGGCCAACGGCAACCCGGCCGGCGCCCACGGCCGCAACAACCCGCTGGAAAACGCCCCCGGAACCGCTAAGGACCCGGACCCGAAAGATGGGCCGGAGGTGAAGAAAGTTTCATCAAGTCAAAGCCGGGCCGCCCCTTGAACACGTTCAGCGAGCGCCTATCTGTCATCCTGTCCGGGGCTTCCCTCCCCCCTGTAACCCCGGACCATAGAGGCGCCCTCCCTCCCCCCGAAGGGCCCTCGAACAGCTTCGCCACCGTGCGAGGCACGCGCCGCCGGACCCCCCCTCCGGCGGCGCCTTCGTATCCGGACCTCGGCGTTTCGGCGCCCTTGGCGCAAAGACCGAACAAGCTAAACCCCTGTTCGACAATTTCGCCGATCCGGGGTCGATTTTGGACGCAAACCGCCGACGAACAGGCTAAAGCGACCGCCAAACCACCCTCAACGAACAAATTCTCGGGAAAATCGGGATGAGCAGCGCGAAAAGCGACCTGGCCGCCACGGCGGACAACAGCCCCTTGGCGCAGGCCTTCACCCGCCACCTGAAGTCCAAAAAGCTCAGCGACGCTGAAGCCCGCTTCCTGACCCAGGTGGCCGGCGATCTACAGGCCGAGGAACTGCCCCCGGTCTCGGAAGATGGTCTTGGCGCCCTTTTCGCCGAGTTCTGGCGCTTCGCGGAGGCCTCCGGCGGCCAGGACCCGGCCGTGCGCCTGCGCCGCTGGACCGATCCGGACGGCAATGATCTGGGCCGCGACCTCCTCGAAATCGTCCAGGACGACCGGCCCTTCCTGGTCGACAGCATCATGGGCGTGGTGGCCGAGGCCGGCCTGCCGGTGCGGGCCATGTTCCACCCCATCGCCCAGATCGGCGGCAAGGCCAGATCCCTGATCCACGTCCAAATGGACCCGGTCGGCGAGGACCGTGAGGCGGCCCTGATCGAGACCGTCACCGCCACCCTGGCCGACGTCCGGGCCGCGGTCGAAGATTTCGCCGCCATGAAGGCCGCCATCCGCCGCTCAATCGAGGAGTTGGAAGGCACGACGTTGGGCGCCGCCGACGCCGACGAGCATGCCGAGCAGCTGGCCTTCCTCAAGTGGCTGGAGAACGAGCGCTTCGTCTTCCTCGGGGTCCGCACCTACCAATACCCGCGCACCCCTGACGGCGGCTATGCGGCCGAGGAGCCGCTGTTCCAGCCCGAAGGCAGCCTCGGCGTCCTGCGGGACCAGACCCGGGCGGTGCTGCGCCGGGCCTCCGAACCGGCCATCCTCTCGCAGCAGGTGCGCCGTCACCTGGAGACCGGCCCGGCCCTGACCGTCGCCAAGTCGAACCTGCGCTCGAACGTCCACCGCCGCGCCTACATGGACTATGTCGGGGTCAAGCGCTACGGCGCCGATGGCCTGCCTTCGGGCGAGGTCCGCTTCGTCGGCCTGTTCACCGCCGATGCCTATGAGACACCGGCGGGCGAAGTACCGCTGATCCGCCGCAAGATCCGCCTGGCCCTCGACCACGCCAGCGTCGTGCCCGGCAGCCACAACGACAAGCGCCTGCGCCACATCATCGAGACCTACCCGCGCGACGAGCTGTTCCAGCTGCCGGAAGGCGAACTGCTCGAACAGGCGATGGGCATCCTGCACCTGATCGACCGGCCGCGCCTGAAGCTGTTCGCCCGCAAGGACCCCTTCGACCGCTTCATCTCGGTCCTGCTCTATGTACCGCGCGACCGCTACGACAGCGGCGTGCGCGAGCGGGCCGGCAAGCTGATCGCCGCCGCCTATAGCGGCCGGGTCTCGGCCTATTACCCCAGCTTCTCCGACGCCCCCCTGGCCCGCGTCCACTACATCATCGGCGTCACCCCCGGCGGCCACGCCCACCCCGACCTGGCCGAGCTGGAAGCCGACATCGCCGAGACCGCCCGGACCTGGGGCGACCGCTTCGACGCCGCCGTGCGCGCCTCCGGCCTGCCCACCACGCCGGCCCTGGCCCGCTGGGCCAATGCTTTCAGCGGCGGCTACCGCGACTTCTATGCCGCCGACGAGGCCCTGGCCGACCTCCATGAAATCGACGCCATGGAAGAGCATGCCTTCCGGGTCCGCGCCTTCCGCAAGGTCGGCGACAGCGCCCTGCGCTTCCGCTTCAAGCTCTACCATCGCGGCGGCCACCTGCCGTTGGCCGACGTCACTCCGATCCTCGAACACATGGGGCTGCGGGCCCTCATCGAGGACGCCTTTGAACTGGCCCCCGTCGGCGCGGCCGGCCCGGAAAACGTCTGGGTCCATGAGTTCCTGCTCGAGGACCGGGCCGGCGAACACCTGGTCTTCTCCGAGGTCCAGGACGCTTTCGAGGCGCTGTTCACCGCCGTCTGGATGGGCCAGACCGAGAGCGACGGCTTCAATCGCCTGGTGCTGGAACTGGGTGTCTCCTGGCGCGACGCCGCCCTGGTCCGGGCCCTGGCCAAGTACCGCCTGCAGTCGGGCCTCGACCCCAGTCAGTCGGTTCAGGAACAGGCGCTCAGCGACAACCCCGGCATCGCCCGGCTGATCCTCGACATGTTCCGGGTCAAGTTTGACCCGGCGGTGAAGGCCGACGTCCCCGCCCGCCAGGTCCAGGCCGACAAGGTCATGGTCGAGGTGGTCGCCGCCCTTCAAGCAGTCGAGAGCCTCGACGCCGACCGCGTCCTGCGCCGCCTGGCCCTGCTGGTCATGGCCCTCAAGCGCACCAACTTCTATCTGCAGGACGAGCACGGTCAGCCCAAGCCCTACATCAGCTTCAAGGTCGCCAGCCGCGAGCTCGACGACCTGCCGGCCCCCAAGCCGTTCCGGGAGATCTTCGTCTGGAGCCCGATGGTCGAGGGCGTCCACCTGCGCTTCGGGCCCGTGGCCCGGGGCGGCCTGCGGAAGTCGTCGCGGCGGTCCGAC
>JBKJSF010000212.1:0-7628 GCA_046595895.1 Caulobacter sp.
GGCGATGATCATGTTGGGCCGGGTCTCGTGCAGGATCATCGCCCTGCCGCGGTTGCTCGACGAACTCAACCGGCGGGGCTTTCGCTTCGCGCGTATCTCGGCCACAGACGGCCAGGCCACCGCCATTGCGCTGATCGGAGTTCCGGACGCGAGCGCTGTTGCGCAACCCGGGGGGGAAGGCGCTGCGGGCGCTGGTGGGACAGGGCTAAAGAGGTAATGTCGAATTTGCATGCCGACCACAGTACGGGTTGGCGCGCTCGGGGGAGCGATCTTGGGGTCTGAAGGCAGTGTCCGGGGTGAAGCAGGGGCGGTGAGAACCAGCAGGTCGTCGCGGTTCGGCACAGGGCTGTTCGCTGGAACCCTTCTCGGGTTGACCGGCGGCATTCTGCTCGGTTGGTGGGCCGCCGGGGGCCCCCTGCCTTCGGTCCAGGGCTGGACCCTGTCCGCCCGCCAGACCCAGGTCGCCGGAATGGCCAAGGCGAAATCGCCTGAAATCGTCGCCCCACCTACCATCGACCAGAACCAGTCGGCCCTGCGCGAAGCGATCCAGCGCGGCGGCGGCCTGACGATCGGCGTGTTCGGTGACTCCATGGCCGACGGCCTCTGGACCGGGCTCTACCGGCAGCTACGCGATGTCGAGGGCGTCAAGGTGGTCCGCTTCAGCCGGCCATCCACCGGGCTGTCACGCTACGATTACCTCAATGTCGATGCCCAGACCGTTGCTCAACTGGCCGGCCAAAGGGTCGATATCGCTGTCTTCATGATCGGCGCCAACGACCGCCAGGGTATCCAGGGAGAGGGCAAGGCCCTGGCCTTCGCCAGCCCCGACTGGCGCGCGGCCTATAGCGGCCGGGTCGATGCTCTGGTGGCCCATGCGCGGAACTCCGGCGCCGCAGTCTACTGGCTGGGCCTGCCCCGGATGCGCTCGCCCGGGGCCGAATCCGGCGCGGAGCTGGTCAACGGCATCTTCTCCGAACGGGCGGCCGCGCTGGGCTATCCCTATTTCGACAGTACCGGCCTCACCAGCGACGCCAGCAAGGCTTACGCTGCCTATCTTCCTATCGGCCCGGGTGGCCGGCTTCAGATGGCCCGGTCCTCCGACGGCATCCACATGACCTCGGGCGGGTATCTGCTGTTGGCCGAGCCGATTGCCCGGCAGATCAAGGCCGATCTGGCCGAAGCGCGCAGCGCGGTCGCGACTCAGCCGACCGCGGCGCCGGTCCAGGCTGCGAAGGGCGCCGGCGCCGTGTCGGCTACCGGTCGGTGATCAGTCTCCTTCTGGCTCTGGGGTTTCTCATGCAGCCTCAACTGACGTCGGGTTGCTCGGCCCTCTGCCGGGGCGAGACTCTGGCGCCGGCGGCCGCGATCCTTGCCGATCCGGCCCGTATCCGTCCGTTCCGCATCCTTGTTCTTGGCGACAGCCACACTGCCGCTGACCATATCAGCGGGGCCCTGCGCACCAGCCTGCAGGCCCGTTATGGGGCCGGCGGCCGAGGGATCCTGCCCGCGGCCCTGCCGTTCGCTGGCTTCAATGTCCGCCAGGCCACCCTGACCTACACAGGTCTGCAGTCGGTCAAGGGCGGGGATGGCGCCCCGGCGGCAGGCATCTCGGGCTTTGTCGCCGTTTCGCGGCCCGGTGCGCGGATGCGGCTCGACGCCGAGATCGAGTCCAGCTTCGATGAGCTGACCGTCTGTTTCGAGGCGGCGCCGGGAGGCGGATCGCTCCTGTTGACGGCCGGATATGAGACCCGGCTCATTTCCGCGAGCGCCGCGCAACGCCAACCCCGATGCGAGGTGCTGCGCACGGCCAACAGGGTCTCTTCCGCCGCTGTCGAGGTGCGGGGCGCTTCCGTGCGGCTTTATTCCTGGGCTACGGCGCGGACCAGCGGCGGGGGAGTCCTGGTGTCCAATCTCGGGGTCATCGGCGCACGGGCCGAGAGCCTGCTGGCGCGTGACCCCGAAGTCCTGCGCACCGAACTGGCCGCCTATCAGCCGGACCTGATCATCCTTGCCTTTGGCACGAATGAAGGGTTCGACCGCGAATTCGACGAACCTGCCTATGCCGCCAGCTACCGTCAGGTTTTGGCGCTGTTGAAGCGGCTGGCTCCGGGCGCCGTGCTGCTGGCGGCTGGCCCGCCTGATGCGGCGACCGTGCGTCCCGACCTCTACCATGACGATAAGGACGAGCCCTTCGACAACTGCAGGCCGCTGAGCGCCGACGAGATCGCCAACTACGACACTTTGGTCGCCCGACATGATCCGGTGCTGGCCCGGTGGTATGCGCCTCCGGCGCTTGGCAAGGTGCGCGAGACTCAACGTCGGATCTCCGCCGCAGAAGGCGTCGCCTTCTGGGACTGGGAGGCGCGAATGGGCGGTCCCTGTTCGATCGACCGTTTCTGGCGCCAGGACCCCCGCGCCGCGCGCGGCGACCATGTGCACTTTACCCGGGTGGGGGGCGACATGATCGGCGGCTGGCTGGCGCAGGATCTCATGACCGCTCTGGCGCCACCTTCTGGACCGGTGAAGGAGACCCGCTAGTGCTGTTTCCGACCCTGCAGTTCGGGCTGTTCTTTCTCGTGGTCTACGCCGTCACCTGGAGCTTTGGCCGGGACAACGTCGCCCGCAAATGGTTCCTGCTGCTGGCAAGCTGGGTGTTTTACGCGGCCTGGGACTGGCGCTTCGTCTTGCTGTTGATCGCCAGCGGTCTGATGAACTGGTGGGTCGCCGGCCTGATCAGTCGCACCGAAAGCCCGGGGCCGCGCAAGGCGCTGGTGGCGCTGGGCGTGACCGTCAATCTGCTCGTGCTGGGCGTGTTCAAATACTACGGCTTCTTCATCGAGCAGATGGGAACTCTGCTCGACAGCCTTGGTTGGGGTCGGGACCTGCCGCTGCTGGAGATCATCCTGCCGGTCGGCATCTCCTTCTTCACCTTCCAGGGCATCAGCTATCTGGTCGACGTCTATCGCGGCAAGACATCGACCGCCCGCTCCGTTGGCGATGTCCTGCTCCTGATGAGTTTCTTCCCGCACCTGGTTGCGGGACCGATCGTGCGAGCCTCGCACCTTCTGCCGCAATTCGAACGGACGCCCAAACTATCCCGCGAGATCGTCTGCCACGGCCTGGTGCTGATCGCCTGGGGACTGGCCAAAAAGACCATCTTTGCCTCCGAGCTTTCCACCCGCATCGTCGATCCGGTGTTCTTTGATCCGGCCTCCTACGGAGCCGTCGATCTGGCCGTTGCCGCCTATGCCTATGCGGTGCAGATATACTGCGACTTCTCGGCCTACAGTGATATCGCCATCGGCATCGCCGCCCTGCTCGGCTATCGGTTTCCGCGCAACTTCGACCAGCCCTATCGGGCCACCTCCTTGCAGGATTTCTGGCGCCGCTGGCATATGAGCCTGTCGCAATGGCTGCGGGACTATCTCTACATTCCCCTGGGCGGCGGCCGGGGCGGGCTGTGGCGGTCGTGCCGAAACCTGTTGATAACCATGTTGCTGGGCGGCCTCTGGCATGGCGCCGCCTGGACCTTTGTCGCCTGGGGCGCGCTGCACGGGGTCGTGCTGGTCATCGAGCGACTATGGCGGGCGGCGAGACCCAACGCGTCCTGGCCCGCTTGGATTGGTCTCCTGGTCACCTTCCATGTTGTGCTTCTGGGCTGGATCCTGTTCAGGTCAGAAAACTTCACCACAGCCACCACCTACCTGGTGTCGCTCGCTACCCAGTGGACGGCGCCGACCCTGGTGACGCCGATGGTTCTGAGCCTGGTCGTCCTCGGCCTGGCCCTTCATGCCTTGCCGTCGCGGGCGGGGGAGAGCGCGGCGCAACTGCTGGCCAGGCTGCCATCGCCGGCCACCGCCCTGCTGTTCGGTGTCGTCCTGCTGATCATCGAAGCCATCCGGCCGGAGGGCGTCGCGCCCTTCATCTACTTCCAGTTCTGAGGCGCAGGAGGATCAACCATGCTGTTCGACACCGACCCCGCCGACCTCGACCCCGATGAGTTCGGCTACGCCCATCCCGACGAGCAGGAGGCCGCTGCCGACAAGGCCCGGGGCTACGCCAGCCGCATCATCATGATAGCCACCCTGTTCCTGGCGGTGACCAACGCAGCTTCCATGGTCAGCTGGTCCTCGACCCTCAATCCCGACTGGGGCGGCCGCACCATGCGGGTGTTGTCTCAGGGCTGGGCCGGCCAGATGTCGGAGCTGGGCCTGGACCTGTTCCGCAATCGTGTCCGCGCCCTGTGGGCCGCCTTTGCCGACCTGCCGCGGGATCCCGACGCTGACCCGGAGGCAGGCGCTGCGACGGTTGTCCCGCCAGCACCCTGAATCGGGCGCGTTGCAAGCAAAATGGGCAGCGTTCGTCAGTATTTGTCGGTAGCGGACAGGGCCACTGATCATCAATCAGCGGGTCGGAGAGTTGGTTGTCGTCGCCTGAAGCGGCGCTCCGCGATCTCCGCCTGTGGAGGCCATCCGCCAAGGTTCCGGCAGTCAGGCGCTGGCGCCGCGCCAAACAGCGTAGCCCCTAACGCTGAGACTCTGGTCCGGGCTGGATTAAAGTTCAGGGGCAGGTCACGGACCAGAAGCCGAAGATCGGCCGACCCCGGCGGTCTGCAGCGGACCGATGCGGCGGGATTACGTCGTAACGAGCGCGCAATGATCGTTAGAAACTTGCGCCGCTGACATCACCGCCAAAAGCGTAGCGGCCGCCGATCACAAACTGCTCGGCACTCATGGCGACGTGCTTGGCCGCTGCGCGGACGTCGCGTTCACGCCTCTCGAAGGGCTGGGACTCGGCAAGGGCGCGGGCTCCGATCAGATCATTCACCCGCAGCACGACGCCCACCGCGACTTCAGCGGCGTGAGAGCAGGCAAGCCGGAAGTTGATCCGGGCCGCGACCAGATCGGAGCCCTCGCTTTCGACGGACGCGCACAAGGCCGACATTGCCGACCGCATGTAGGCGCCAGCCGCCTTGCACTGTGAAAGGCAGCGCCCGATCTCTGCGTGAGCCAGTTCGCGTTCTGCGATGGGGACGGCCATGCCCTGGCGACGGTGGCCGGAGCTTGACGAGATGAGCGCGTCGATTGCCCCCTTCGCTATCCCAAGCGGTACCGTGGCAACTGTCCAGACAAAGGCGGAAATGCCTGGCAGGCGATAGACAATACCGGCGTGGGAAGGATTTGGCTGAAAGTCACAAACGAATTCGGCTGGTAGGAACGCGTTGTCTGCCTCGAAGTCCCAGCTTCCCGTGCCTCTCATTCCCGACACATGCCAGTTGTCGATCAGATTGACGACCTCGCGGGGCAAGAACGCCAGAACGATCCGCCCACTGCCATCGTTCACTTCACAAAGCGGGGCAAAGGTCGTGGCGTGAGGCGCGCCGCTCGCAAAAGGCCACCGGCCTGTGATGCGGTATCCGCCCTTGGCAGGGACTGCCTTGCCAAGGGCGCCTGTACTTGAGGCGACGAAGGCTGACGGCTTCCCGAACACCTTCTGCGCGGCGTCCAACGGCAGATAGCCACCAGCGCGCGACATGCCGCCTCCGTTTCCGACCAGCCAGCCGATTGCCCCATCGAATGCCGCAGCATGCTCGACCACGGTCATGAAATCGAGGGGCGAAAGCCCGCAACCGCCCAGTTGAGCTGGCAGCAGAAGGCGGAAAAAGCCCGCTTCGCTCAAGGCAGCAAACGCCTCGTCAGACAGTCTTCGATTGGCGTCAAAGCGCCCGGCCTGATCTGCCAGCAAAGCGCGGATCTGTTCGAACCTTTCGATCATGGTTGTAGCGGTCGATGCCGATTTCCCGTCTTGCATGATGATCTCCTCCCAGATTTTGGAATGGTCGGACTCGTTAAGACGCGGGGCAACAGCAAAGAATTGGGGGCAGGGTGAGTTCAATTCATCTAGAACTCGAAGCATGCACCGCCTTCCGCCTCTTCGACAGCTCCAGGCCTTCGAATCCGCGGCCCGCCTTCTGAGCTTCAGGAAGGCGGCAGAGGAAATGTCGGTCACACCCACAGCCGTCAGTCACCAGATACGACTACTGGAACGCTATTGCGGCCAACCCCTTTTTCAGCGCCAGCCGAGGCCCTTGCAGCTCACCAGTGCGGGTGCGCAGCTTCTGCCGGTTGTCCGGGACGCTTTTCTGTCGATCTCGGACGAACTTGCACGAGTGACCCCTGAAAGCCCGCTCGGCCATATTCGGGTGACGACAACCAGCGCCTTCGCCGCGCGCTGGCTGTTACCGCGCCTGGGAAGCTGGCGAACGGAAGCGCCGGGATCGACGCTCGACCTTGTGGGAACGGATACGGTCCTCAGCCTTCGCACGGGCGAAGTTGACGTTGCGATCCGTTATGCGCGGCGATCCCCGACAGACGGAGTTGCTGTGCAGCTATTTCGCGATACCTTCCACGTCGTTGCAGCGCCGTCGATGCTTCAGGGAGGCGTCGGCATGATCGAACCTCAGGCGATAATCGATCTGCCACGTATCGAAGTCGGCTGGCCTCTGACCGACGCAGATGCGCCCACGTGGCGTCGCTGGGAGACTGAGGCTCGAGCAGCAGGCCATCGAATCAGCGCCACTGTCCGGCCACCGCAACTGAAATTCCACGAAGAGCACCACGGTATCGAAGCGATCGTAGCCGGACAGGGACTTGGACTTTGTAGTAGCGTGCTCATTGCGCGGGAGTTACGCGATGGCAGTCTTCTGAGAGTCAGCGATATCGCCCTGATTGGCTACGGCTTCTACTTTGTCTATCGGGCCGAGCACCCGAGGTGCGAGACTTTGGAAGGCCTGCTTCGCTGGATGCAGCGACAAGCCTCCGTGTGAAACGGCCCTGTCAGGTGTGCTTCTGCAGGTCCTTGGCAGCTTCTCTCGGGTGGCCGGGCAATTTTTTCTGGATTTTTCCGCGAGCCGCCGCCCGCCCTGACAATCATGCCCCCCAGCCTGACAGACTGACACGCCGCATTCGTCAGGATGTCAGTCACCTCTGGCGCTGTTTCGCTGGCCATGAGGCGTTGCCAACCGGCCGGAAGGCGATAGGCTGGTGGGACCCATTGATGGGACCCATCGCATCAGGTGTTGGGCTTTGGATTTTTGAAAACCACCAGGCAAATCAATGACTTGCGACTGGTGGGTGCAGTAGGATTCGAACCTACGACCCGCTGATTAAGAGTCAGCTGCTCTACCAACTGAGCTATGCACCCGTATCGACGTTTCGGGCGTACCCGGCGGCGAGGGCGCGGAACATACTCGAAATTGCTCGCGACGCAAGGGACCTGTTTTGGCCAGACGTGACATCACCGGGGCGGTCGATTTTCCTTATCTGGAAGGCTTCGCCGCGGGCGACGCCGGCGTGGTCGACGAGGTCCTGAACCTGTTCCGCGAGCAGGCCCAGATCTGGTCGCGAATGCTGCATCCGGGCGACCCCGGTTGGCGTGACGCGCTCCACACGATCAAGGGCGCGGCGCGGGGAATCGGGGCCAATGCGCTGGGCGATGTCTGCGAACGGGCCGAGCGGGAAGGGGAGGGAGTCCTGCCTGCCGTCCATGCCGCCCTCGACGCCGCCTTGCTCGACGTCGCCGCCTACCAGCACGAACAGATGCTCAAGAGCCTCAAGGGCTAGCGGGTC
>JBKJSF010000150.1:0-18345 GCA_046595895.1 Caulobacter sp.
TAGAGCGGCGCCGCGCCGCCGTCGGTGGCGGTGTCGAGGACCAGCAGGGTGCGCGACACCGCCACCGACGGCGGCGCGGCGCCGCTCTACGAGCGGGTCGGCTACACCCTGGCCGGCGTCATCCCTGACTACGCCTACAAGCCCCATGGCGGACTGAGTGGGACGGCGATCTACTGGAAATCGCTCGGCCTCTGATCAAGACGTCGTCGGCATCCCAATGCGAGGGCGAGGCGCCGCCGTCGGTGGCGGTGTCGAGGACCAGCAGGGTGCGCGACCGTTCGACGGCCAGGCCCTCGGCTTCGCGCAGGAGGGCCGTGGCGATCCCCCTTCCCCGGTGGCTGAGCCGGGTGATCATCTTGGCGATCTCGGCGCGGTGCGGCTGGTTGTCGGGGCAGTCCAGCAGCAGGGTCACCGTGCCCACCAGAGCCTCGCCGTCGAAGGCGCCCAGAACCACCCGCTCGTCCCGCGCCGCAGCGGCCAGGGCGCGATCCCAGAAGCCGTCGGCCGTCTCGCGGGTGATAGGGTGCATGAAGCTGACCGATGCGCCGCCGGCGACCGCCTCGATCAGCAGGTCGCTCAGCGCATCGCGGTGCGAGGTGTCGAGGATGGCGATCATGGTCAGCTCCGCGCCAGGACGACGACATAGGTGCAAGGCGCCGCTGTCTCGTTGGCGAGGGTCACCTCGCCGGGCGGGCCGAAGCCCAGGCAGTCGCCGGGCGCCAGTTCATGCCGGTCGCCGCCCTCATGGATGACCAGGTCGCCGGCGCGCACCCAGAGCACCTGGCGGATGTGGGCATAGGACGAGGCCGGCAGGGTCAAGCGCTGGCCGGCCGGAAGTTCCACTTCCACCGCCTCAACAGGGTGGTCGGGGCGGCTGAACAGCTGGCGGCGGCGGTAGCCGGTCTCGGGATCGCGCCAGACGGGCTGGTCAGCGGCGCGGGTCAGGCGCTCGCCGCCGCCTTCAGCCCTCAGCAGCAGGCCGGCCAGGGTGAGGTCGAAGGCCCCGGCCAAGCGGACCAGGATCACGGCGGTGGGGCTGACCTCCCCGCGCTCGATCTTGCTGATGGTGGCCTTGGAGACCCCGGCGCGCTCGGCCAGGTCGGCCAGGGACCAGCCGCGCATGTCGCGCTCCAGCCTGAGGCGGTTGGCCAACAGCGTTCCAGATTCGTCTATTATAGTATCCATATGTCTTTATTATGAGACGACCGAGGTGAGATCAACCCGCAGCCGCGGCGTCAGGCCCACATCCTGGCAAAAACTCACCCCGAAGCATGGACACAGCAGGGTGATCGCGCCATGTGCACGTCTCCGCCCAGAGCCCCGAGACTGTCATGCCTGCTTACCGCTCCCGCACCTCCACCCATGGCCGCAACATGGCCGGCGCCCGCGGACTGTGGCGCGCCACGGGGATGAAGGACTCCGACTTCGGCAAGCCGATCATCGCGGTGGTGAACTCCTTCACCCAGTTCGTGCCGGGCCACGTGCACCTGAAGGACCTCGGCCAACTGGTGGCCCGCGAGATCGAGCGGGCCGGCGGGGTGGCCAAGGAGTTCAACACCATCGCCGTGGACGACGGCATCGCCATGGGCCACGACGGCATGCTCTACAGCCTGCCGTCCCGCGAACTGATCGCCGACGCCACCGAATACATGGTCAACGCCCACTGCGCCGACGCCATGGTCTGCATCTCCAACTGCGACAAGATCACGCCGGGCATGCTGATGGCCTCCCTGCGGGTCAACATCCCGACGGTGTTCGTATCCGGCGGGCCCATGGAGGCCGGCAAGGTCATTCTCAAGGGCAAGGAAGTCGCCCTGGACCTGGTCGATGCCATGGTCGCCGCCGCCGACGACAGCGTCAGCGACGAGGACGTCGCCATCATCGAGCGCTCCGCCTGCCCGACCTGCGGCAGCTGTTCGGGGATGTTCACCGCCAACTCGATGAACTGCCTGACCGAGGCGCTCGGCCTCTCCCTGCCCGGCAACGGCTCGGTGCTGGCCACCCACTCGGACCGCGAGCGCCTTTTCCTCGAGGCCGGCCACGTGATCGTCGATATCACCCGCCGCTTCTATGAGCAGAACGACGAGAGCGTCCTGCCGCGCAACGTCGCCAGCTTCGCGGCCTTCGAAAACGCCATGAGCCTGGATATCGCCATGGGCGGCTCCACAAACACCGTGCTCCACCTGCTGGCCGCCGCCTACGAGGGCGGCATCGACTTCACCATGGCCGACATCGACCGACTGTCCCGCAGAGTGCCCTGCCTCTCCAAGGTCGCCCCGGCCAAGTCGGACGTCCACATGGAGGACGTCCACCGGGCCGGCGGCGTCATGGCCCTCCTCGGCCAGCTCGAACGCGCCGGCCTCCTCCACACCGACCTGCCCACGGTCCACAGCCCGACCATGGGAGCCGCCCTCGAGCGCTGGGACATCTCCCGCACCGAGAGCGAGACGGTCCGCACCTTTTTCAAGGCCGCCCCCGGCGGCGTGCCGACCCAGACCGCCTTCAGCCAGAGCCGCCGCTGGGAGGAGCTCGACCTCGACCGCGAAACGGGCGTCATCCGCAGCGCCGAGCACGCCTTCAGCCAGGACGGCGGCCTCGCTGTCCTCAGCGGCAACCTGGCCCTCGACGGCTGCATCGTGAAGACCGCCGGCGTCGACGAGAGCATCCTCACCTTTTCCGGCCCGGCCCGGGTCTTCGAGAGCCAGGACGCCTCGGTCAGCGCCATCCTGACCGGCAAGATCAAGCCCGGCGACGTGCTGGTCATCCGCTACGAGGGCCCCAAGGGCGGCCCCGGCATGCAGGAGATGCTGTATCCGACCAGCTACCTGAAATCGAAGGGCCTCGGCAAAGTCTGCGCCCTGATCACCGACGGGCGTTTCAGCGGCGGCACCTCGGGCCTCTCCATCGGCCACGTCTCGCCGGAAGCGGCCGAGGGCGGCCTGATCGGCCTGGTCGAGGAAGGCGACATCATCGACATCGATATCCCGAACCGGGGCATCAGCCTGCGAGTCTCCGAGACAGACCTCGAAACCCGCCGCGCCGCCATGCAGGCCAAGGGCGACGCCGCCTGGAAACCCGCCCTGAAACGCGAACGCAAGGTCTCCACCGCCCTGCGCGCTTACGCCGCCTTCACCACCAGCGCCGCCAGAGGAGCCGTGCGGGTGGTGCCGTAACCATCGGCTTGCTCACCCGGCGTGTCCGAAAGACCGTGACGCCGGGGAGCGTGATCTCGGCGCAACCCGATGGCTTGCCAGGCCGCGCGATCCATCGTCACCTGCCGTCCCTTGATCAGCAGACTTCGGACCGGCGATGAAACCCCTCTGGCTTGCCTTGACCCTTGCCGCTCTCGCCGTCTCCGCCCCCGCCGGGGCGCAGGACCCCGCCGTCGCCGCCAGGGTGGAGGCCCTGGGCAAGATCAATTCGGCCAGCACGCCCAGCCTGTCCCCCGACGGGCGTTACATGGCCTATCTCAGCAATGAGACCGGCAGTCCCCAGGTCTGGATCCGCGACCTCACCGGCGCCGCCCCGCCCCGACAGCTGACCAGCCTGCCGGACCCGGTCGGCGATGTGCAGTGGTCGCCGACCGGCGAGTGGCTGGCCTATGTGGTTGCCCCCGGCGGCGGGCTGAACACCCAGGTGTGGCTGATCAGGGCCGATGGTTCTGGCGCCCGGCGCGTCACCCCCGGCGGCAAGGAGAACAACGGCTTCAACGGCTGGACCCGGGACGGCAAGGCCCTGCTGATCGACACCAACAAGGACAACCCGGCCGCCCGGGACGCCGGCATCCTCGACGTCGCCACCGGCCAGTGGCGGATGCTGACCAGCGGCCAGGGCCTCAACGGCTTCGCCGATCAGCGCGGCCATCAGGTCGTGCTCAGCCGGCTCATGGGCCGGGGCGACAACAACCTCTATCTGGTCGATTTGAAAACCGGCAAGGAGACCCTGCTGACCCCGCACGAGGGCAAGGCCCAGTCCGGCTGGGGCCAGCTGTCGCTGGACGGCAAGACCGTCTATGTCGGCTCCAATGTCGGCCGCGACCGCGCCGCTTTCGGCGTCATCACCCTCGGGCCCGACGGCGCTCCCTCGCCAATTCGATACCTCGCCAGCCGCGACGACGCCGTCGCCGACGGGGCCGTGCTCAGCGAGAACGGCGCCACCGCCGCCCTGATGTGGAACGCCGGCGGCCGCAGCGAACTGGCCTGGCTCGACACCGCCACCGGCAAGGTGCGGCCCGGCCCCGCCCTGCCCATCGATATCGGCGGCCCGGCCGAGTTCACCCCCGACGGCAAGGCCCTGATCCTGGTCGGCGGCGCGGCCAACCGGACCGGCGACATCTACCGCGTGAACGTCGCCACCGGCGCTGTCACCCGCCTGACGACAAGCCGTCACGATGGCGTCGACCTCGCCGCCCTCGTCCGCCCCGAACTGATCGAATATCAGGCCGACGACGGGGTGACACTGTCCGGCTGGCTCTACCGCCCCGCCGGCGCCAAGGGCCCGTTGCCGATGGTCTTCAACTATCATGGCGGCCCGGAGGGTCAGGCCCGCCCGTCGATGAGCCCGGACGCCCAGGCCCTGGTCGCCAATGGCATTGCGGTCTTCGCCCCCAACGTCCGCGGCTCCTCCGGCTTCGGCAAGGCCTTCATGGCCATGGACGACGGCGCCAGGCGGGTCGATGGCGTGCGCGACATCCAGGCCACCACAGACGCCCTCGTCGCGCTCGGCATCGCCGATCCGATGAAGCTGGGCATCATGGGCGGCAGCTACGGCGGCTACATGGTGATGGCCGGCGTCACCGAGTACCCGGAAATGTTCGCGGCCGGCGCCAACCTGTTCGGGGTGGTCAACTTCGAGAGCTTCTTCCGCGAGACCGAGCCGTGGATGGCCGCCATCTCGACGACTGAATATGGCGACCCGGCCACCGAGATGGACATGCTCCGCCGCCTGTCGCCGATCCACAAGCTGGACCGCATCAGGACCCCGCTGTTCGTCCTGCACGGCGCCAACGACACCAATGTGCCGGTGGTCGAGGCCGAACAGATCGTCAGCTCGCTCAAGGCCCGGGGCGTGCCGGTCAAATACACCCTGTTCCCCGACGAGGGTCACGGCTGGCGCAAAATGCCCAACCGCATCCGCTCGACGACCGAGATCGTCGCCTTCTTTGTGGAGCACCTTAAACCCTGAAGACGGGCCGGCCGGGCGGCTGGCCCCGCTCCTGTCAGCCCACCGCCGGCATCCCCTCCAGCAGCTTGTCCAGGGTGATCGGATAGTGGCGCACCCGCACGCCGGTGGCGTTGTAGACGGCGTTGGCCACCGCCGCCCCGACACCGCAGATGCCCAGCTCGCCGACTCCCTTGGCCTTCATCGGCGATGAGGTCGGATCAGTCTCGTCCAGGAAGATGACGTCCTGGTGCGGGATGTCGGCGTGGACCGGCACCTCGTAGCCTGCCAGGTCGTGGTTGACGAAGAAGCCCCGGCGCTTGTCGACCACCATGTCCTCCATCAACGCCGCCCCGACGCCCATGGTCATCGCCCCGATCACCTGGCTGCGGGCCGACTTCGGATTGAGGATACGGCCGGCGGCGCAGACCGCCAGCATGCGGCGAACGCGGACCTCGGCCGTGTCGGCGTCAACCGCGACCTCGACGAAGTGAGCGCCGAAGGTCGACTGCTGGGCCTTTTTCCCAAGGTCGCCGAATTCGATGGCGTCCTCGGCGACCAGCTCTCCGTCCCTGGCCGCCTCGGCCAGGCCGAAGCTGCGACCGCCGGCCCCGACCCTGCCGTCGGCGAAAGCGGCTGTCGCCGGGTCGAGGCCAAGCTTTTTGGCGACCGCCTCGCGCAGCTTCATGCCGGCGGCGTAGACTCCGGCGGTGGAGCTGTTGGCCCCCCACTGGCCGCCCGAGCCGGCCGAGACCGGGAACTGTGAGTCGCCGAGCCGTACGATCACCTGCTTCAGCGGCACGCCCATCGTCTCGGCCGCCGTCTGGGCGATGATGGTGTAGCTGCCGGTGCCGATGTCGGTCATGTCGGTCTCGACGATGACCATCCCCTTGGAGTCCAGGCGGATGCGGGCGGCGGACTTCATGGTGAGGTTGTTGCGGAAGGCCGCCGCCACGCCCATGCCGACCAGCCAGCCTCCGTCCCGCCGGCGCCCGGGTGTCGCGCTGCGGTCCTTCCAGCCGAACCGGTCCGCCCCCTGCTGCAGGCATTCGACCAGCCGCCGCTGGGAGAAGGGCCGCTCGGGCTTGCGGGGATCGACCTGGGTGTCGTTGAGGATGCGGAAGGCGACCGGATCCAGGTTCAATGTCTCGGCCAGCTCGTCGATGGCGATCTCCAGCGCCATCATGCCGGGCGCCTCGCCGGGCGCGCGCATGGCGTTGCCTTCCGGCAGGTCCAGCACCGCCAGCCGGGTGCGGGTCATGCGATTCTCGCCGGCGTACAGCAACTTGGTCTGTTCGGCGGCGATCTCCGGTGAGCCGCCGGGCAGGTCACCCGACCAGGTCTCGTGGCCGATGGCGGTGATCTTCCCCGCCCGGGTCGTGCCGATGCGGATCCGCTGGATCGTCGCCGGCCGGTGGACCGTATTATTGAACATCTGCGGCCGGGTCAGGGCCACCTTGACCGGCCGCCCGATCGCCTTGGCGCCGAGCGCCGCCAGCAGGGCGTCGGCTCGAACCCACAGCTTGCCGCCGAAGCCGCCGCCGATGAAGGGCGAGATCAGCCGCACCTTCGCCTTCGGAATGCCCAGCGTCCTGGCCACGTCGGCGACGCTCCAGGCGATCATCTGGTTGGCGGTCCAGAGCGTCAGGCTGTCGCCCTCCCAGGCGGCCGTGGAGGCGTGCGGCTCCATCATCGCATGGGCGTGGTCGGGGGTGGTGTAGGTCTGGTCGAGCTTGACCTCGGCCCCGCCGAAGGCGGCGTCGAAGTCGCCGGTGTCGCTGTCGGGCTCGCCGTCCTTGGGCTTGGTCGCCGACCCCTTGGCCTTGGCCAGATCGAACTGGCCTTCAACGGGGGCGTACCGAACGCTGAGCAGCTGGGCCGCCGAGCGCGCCTGTTCGAAGGTCTCGGCCACGACCAGGGCGATGGCCTGATGATAGTGCTGGATCTCAGGGCCGCCGAGCAGCTTGGCGGTGTTGAACTGGCCCTTGCCGAGCTTGCCGGCGTTCTGGTGGGTGATCACGGCCAGCACGCCGGGCGCGGCCTGGGCGGCGCTGGCGTCGAGGCTGCTGATACGGCCCTTGGCGATGGTTGCGCCGACCACGTGACCGTAGGCCGCGTTCGGAGCCCGGTCGTGGCGCTCATAGGCATAGGGCGCCGTGCCGGTGGTCTTCTGCGGACCGTCGATGCGATCGACCGGCTTGCCGATCACCTTCAGCTGGTCGATGGGGTTGGTGGTGGCGGGGGTATCGAATTTCATGATCCAGCCTTCGCCTCCGCCAGCACAGCGCCAAGCGTGCGCGTCGCCAGGGTCAGTTTGAACGCGTTGTCCTCTGTTGGCCTGGCGCCGGCGAACAGCTGGTCGGTCACCCCCTTGGCGCCGCCCGGCATGGCGCTCTCCGCCGCCTCGATCCGCCAGGGCTTGGGCGCCACGCCGCCGAACGCGACCCGGCCGCTCCCGTCCGGCTGGACAACGGCGGCCACCGACACCAGGGCGAAGGCATAGGAGGCCCGGTCGCGGACCTTGCGATAGATGTGCTTGCCGCCAAGCGGCGCCGGCAGGGTCACCGCCGTGATCAGCTCGCCCGACGCCAGCACCGTTTCGACCGACGGCGTCGCGGCCGGCAGGCGGTAGAAGTCGGCGATGGGCAGGCTGCGGGTCTCGCCGCCCGCCCGCACCGTCTCAACCCTGGCGTCCAGCAGACGCATGGCCACGGCCATGTCGCTGGGGTGGGTGGCGATGCACTGCTCGCTGCCCCCGATCACCGCTAGCGGCCGGCTGAAGCCGCCGATGGCCGAGCAGCCGCTGCCCGGGCTGCGTTTGTTGCAGGGTTGGGCGGTGTCGTAGAAATAGGGGCAGCGGGTCCGCTGCAGCAGGTTGCCGGCTGTCGTCGCCTTGTTGCGCAGCTGGCCCGAGGCGCCGGCCAGCAGGGCTCGCGACAGCACCCCGTAGTCCTTGCGCACCCGCTTGTCGGCGGCCAGGTCGGTGTTGCGGACCAGCGCCCCGATGCGAAGTCCCCCTTCCGGTGTCTTCTCGATCCTGTCCAACTCCAGACGATTGACGTCGATCAGGTGGGTCGGCGTCTCGATCTCAAGCTTCATCAAGTCCAGCAGATTGGTGCCGCCGGCGATGAACCGGGCTCCGGAGTTGCCCGCCGCCACGGCTGCCGCCTCGCCCGGGGTGCGGGCGCGTTCATAGGTGAAGCTTCTCATGCCTGCTTCCCCGCCACATCGCCGATGGCGTCGATGATGTTGGAATAGGCCCCGCAGCGACAGATGTTGCCGCTCATCCGCTCGCGCAGCTCATCGGCCGTCACCTTCAGCCTGCCGTTGAGGTCGGCCGTCACATGGCTCGGCACGCCAGCCTTGATCTCCTCCAGCACAGCCACCGCCGAGCAGATCTGGCCAGGCGTGCAGTAGCCGCACTGGTAGCCGTCGTATTTGATGAAGGCCGCCTGCATCGGGTGCAGGTCGCCGGGCGCGCCCAGCCCTTCGATCGTCATCACCCGCTCGCCGTCGTGCATTACCGTCAGGGTCAGGCAGCTGTTGATCCGCCGCCCCTCGACAATGACCGTACAGGCCCCGCACTGGCCATGGTCGCAGCCCTTCTTGGTCCCGGTCAGGTGCAGATGTTCGCGAAGCGCGTCCAGCAGGGTGGTGCGGGTGTCGAGCGTGAGGTCACGGCTCTTGCCGTTGACGACCAACGTCACCGTCGCCGTGGCCGGCGCCTCGGGCGCCGCCGCCGTCCGGGCCGAAGCAGGGCCGACCGCCCCGGCGCCGGCGGCCGAGACCGCCCCGGCGATGATCAGGCCCCGTCGTGACACGTCAATCTCCGGAAACGGCTGCATGTGGTTGATCTCTTCGGCCCTGAACATCAACGGCGGCGCAGGGGCCCCGTTCCGCCCAGGTCAAGGAGACGCCGGGAACCGAGTCGTCGTCAACCGGCCCTACCCTCCAGCGCCCCGATCATCGCCACCCGCGCCGCATGTCGGCCGCCCTCGAACTGGGCGCTCAGGAACGCATCGACGACGTCGAGTGCCAGCCCCTCGCCCACCACGCGCGCGCCGATCGACAGCATGTTGGCGTCGTTGTGCTGGCGGATCATACGGGCGGAGAAGGTGTCGGCGCAGACGCCGCAACGGATACCCCTGACCTTGTTTGCCGCCATCATGATGCCCTGGCCCGTGCCGCACAGGATGATGCCAAACCGGCAATCGCCCGATGTGACGCGACGCGCCGCCGCTTCGCCGTGCTCGGGATAGTGCGTGCTCTCCGGCGTCGTCGGTCCGATATCGACCACCACCCACCCCTGCGCCGCGATATGAGCGGCAATGGCCTGCCGGAGCCGAATGGCATTGTGGTCGCTGGAAAGGACGATGCGGTTGCTGGCTGTCATCCTACTCCCCCTCGCTGGTGTCGGGCGGCTTCGACGTCACGTCCTACACGACCCAATTGGCGCCGCGCACCTCGTTGATAATCCGCGTCGCCGTCCTGTCGAGCACCTCCCGGGAGAGGCAACAATGCGACCGCTACACCGTTCTCCCGGCATGCGACATCATTCCCTGTCTGCCGGTAAGGTCAGCGCATCAGGTTGGCGATCGCTCGGACGTGCAGCTTGCCGAAGGCGTCGGCGACAGCGAGGCGGACGAGTGAAGGAGGGGTTCACCGGCTTCCGCGAGGAGCCGCACAAGTATAAGTCCGCTCCGGCCAGGTACCTGACCGCTCCCAACGCCGCCAGCGGCGATCCTGCCCTGCGCTTCGAGATCTGCGCCGACGGCAAGGTCAGGCCGATCCACATCGGCATGATGCCGGTTCTGACCTACGTCGAAGGCTGCGCCTGACGCTCTTTTCCTGATCGATGGCTCCGGTTGGCGTCGCCAAACCCGAGGATTTTGATCGCCAAGCCTCCCATTTCTGGTAACGACGGTATGTCTTTTCGGGGCGGGGGCCATCGACGTGAGCGACATGACCAGGGCGCGGCCATTGCGGTCGCAGTTCTTCGCGCGCACTGCGCTGCTGATGTTGACCCTCGTCCTGGCCAGCTTTTCCTTCACCTACTTCGCGCCGATCATGACCCGGTCGAAGACCTTCTCGCTCGTCCTGCACATTCACGGACTCGCGTATTTCACCTGGGTGGCCCTCTACGCCTGGCAGACCTGGCTGGTCGCCAGGGGCAAGGTGGCGCGGCATCGCGAGTTGGGACTGGCCGGGGTCGCCGTGTCGGCGGTGATGATTCCGCTTGGCGTCGCCATCGCGGTGGCGGCGGCCAAGCGCAGGATGGCGGCGGGCGACGCCCATCCCTTCGACTTCACCCTGTTCAACGTCGTCGACCTGACGACCTTCGCCTGCCTGAGCATCGCCGCCATCGCCATGGTGACCCGCCATCTGGACTGGCACCGCCGCTTCATGTTCGGCGCCGCGCTCTGCCTTGTCGGGCCGTCCCTGTCGCGCTGGCTGCAGGTCATCCCCAACGTCGCGCCCTGGACCGACCTGCTGCCCAACCTCGTCGCCGACCTCTTCCTGATCGCGCTGGCGCTTTACGACCAGCGGACTCTAGGACGGGTCCACCCGGCGACCTGGTGCACGGTCGCCCTCCTGTTGCCGCTCCACATCGCCACCCCGTTCCTGATCGGCAGCGACTGGTGGCGGGCAATCGGCCCCGGCATCCTGGCCTTCTCGGTTTGAACGGTCGGAGGGGTAGCAAAGTTGACTGATACCCACGTCCCTGAAGCCACCACGGGCTTAATGCGACGGTTCATCAGCCGGTATCTTCCCGCCTTGGTCATCGGCAGCCTCGTGCTCGGGCTGTCGGCCGGCGCTCTGCTGCGGTCGAATCCCGGCCTGCCTTGGAGCGCCCCGGCGATCGAGACACTCGACGTCGTCGGCACGATGTGGGTCAACGCCATCCGCATGACGGTCATCCCCCTGATCGTTCCGCTCCTCATCGGAGCGATCGCGGGGGCCAGCAGCGGTCGCGACGCCGGCCGACTGGGCCTGTCGACGATCTCGTTGTTCGTGGCTCTGGTAACCGTCCTGGCCGTTTGCGGCGCCCTCGCTGCGCCGCTTCTGTTCGGTGGGCTCCATATCGATCCGTCCATGACCTCCGCGCTGCGGGCGACGATCGCCGAGACGGCCGTGCCTACCGGCGACGCCAGCCTGACCGGCTGGTTCAAGGCGCTGATCCCGGCCAACCCGATAAAGGCGGCCGCCGACGGGTCCATGCTGTCGATCATCGTCTTCGCCGTCGCGTTCGGCTTCGCCGCGCTGGCGGCTCCCGACGATATCCGCGAGCGTGTCGTGCAGTTCTGCCGAACCCTGTCGGCGATCATGCTGATTGTTGTTCAGGCGGTGCTGCTGGTGGCGCCGATCGGAATTTTCGCCCTGACCTTCGTCGTCGGCGCCCGCGTCGGCGGCGCCGTCTTTACCGCAATGGGCTATTTCATCGTCGTCCAGGCCGTGTTCGCGGCGATCGTTGTCGCAGCCCTGCTCACGCTGACCATCGGTCTGGGCCGCATCTCACCCGGCAAGGCGCTACGCGGAGCCGCGCCCCCGCTGCTGGTGGCGGCTGGAACCAGTTCCTCCCTTTCCGCCCTGCCCGCAATGATCGAGGGGGTCCGCGATGTCTGGGGGCTGCCAGAGAAGATCTACGGCTTCGTCCTGCCGCTGGCGGTTTCGACCTTCAAGCCGACCTCAGGCTATTCCTGGGTATTCAACGTCTTCTTCGTCGCTACGCTCTACGGCATCCCGTTCGGCCCGGCTCAGCTGGCTCTCGCGGTGGGCTATTCGGCGCTGTTCAACGCCACCATCCCCGGCATTCCGGGCGGCGGTATGATCGCGATCAGCCCCATGCTGCTGGCGTTGGGCCTGCCCCTCGAGGGTCTGGCGATCGTCATCGCCGTGAACCCGATCGTCGATCGCTTCACGACGATCGGAAACGTCGCTGCGAACATGGCTCTGACCGCTGTCCTGGCCAGGCGATCCGACCGGGTCAGTTGATCCCCGCCGGCGGCCCTACTCCCACTCGATGGTGCCGGGCGGCTTCGAGGTCACGTCGTAGACCACACGGTTGACGCCGCGCACCTCGTTGATGATCCGCGTGGCCGTCTTGCCGAGCACCTCCCAGGGAAACTCGAAGAAGTCGGCCGTCATGCCGTCGGTCGAGGTCACCGCCCGCAGGGCCAGGACGTTCTCATAGGTGCGGGCGTCGCCCATCACCCCGACGGTCTTGACCGGCAGCAGCACGGCGAAGGCCTGCCAGATCTGGTCGTAGAGGCCGGCCTTGCGGATTTCGTCGAGGTAGATGGCGTCGGCCTGCTGCAGGGTCTCGACCGCCTCGGGCGTGATCTCGCCGGGAATGCGAATGGCCAGGCCCGGCCCCGGGAAGGGGTGACGGCCGACGAAGGCATCGGTCAGGCCCAGTTCGCGGCCCAGGGCGCGGACCTCGTCCTTGAACAGTTCGCGCAAGGGCTCGACCAGCTTCAGCTTCATGAAGTCCGGCAAGCCACCGACATTGTGGTGGCTCTTGATCACGGCGGACGGTCCGCCCGAGGCCGAGACGCTCTCGATCACGTCGGGATAGAGGGTGCCCTGGGCCAGGAAGGCGGCGCCTTCGACCTTGGCCGCCTCGCGGTCGAAGATCTCGATGAAGACCCGGCCGATGATCTTGCGTTTGGTCTCGGGGTCAGAGACGCCGGCCAGTTCGCCGAGGAATTCCTTCGACGCATCAACGTGCACCAACGGAATATTGTAGTGCTCCCGGAACAGGGTGGTGACCTGCGTGGCCTCGTCCTTGCGCAGCAGGCCGGTGTCGACGAACACGCAGGTCAGCTGGTCGCCGATGGCTTCGTGGATCAGCACCGCGGCCACCGAGGAGTCGACCCCGCCCGACAGGCCGCAGATCACCTTCGCGGATCCAACCTGGGCGCGGATCTTCGCCACCTGCTCGTCGCGATAGGCCGCCATGGTCCAGTCGCCGGTCAGGCCGGCGATGCCGTGGGTGAAATTCTTGAGCAGGGTCGCGCCGCGCGGGGTGTGCATCACCTCGGGATGGAACTGGACGCCGTAGAAGCGGCGGGCCTCGTCGGCGATGACGGCATAGGGCGAACCAGCCGAAGTGGCGACGACCTCGAAGCCCTCGGGGATGGCGACGATCTTGTCGCCGTGGCTCATCCAGACGGTCTCCTCCTCGCCGACCGGGGCGAGGTCGGCCAGCAGGGGGGAGGTCTTCTGCACAATGATCCCGGCGCGGCCGAACTCGCGGTGATGGCCGCCCTCGACCTTGCCGCCCAGCTGTTCGCACAGGGTCATCTCGCCATAGCAGATGCCCAGCACCGGCACGCCGGCCTCGAACACCGCTTGGGGCGCGCGCGGGCTGTGGGCCTCATGCACGCTGGCGGGGCCGCCGGACAGGATGATGGCCTGGGGCTGCATCGCCGCCAGCGCCGCGTCCGCCTTGTCGTAGGGATGGATCTCGCAATAGACGCTCGCCTCACGCAGGCGCCGGGCGATCAGTTGGGTGACCTGGCTGCCGAAATCGACGATCAGGACCTTCTGGTGAGCGTGCGGGGTCGCGGGGGTCGTCATGACGGCTCCGGTCAGGATTCGGGGAGGTCGGCGGTCAGCCGGTTCAGTTCGCGGGCGAGCAGGTCCAGCGCCTCGGCCAGGCCCTCGTCGATGACGGCCAGCGTCCCGGTCCAGTCCTCGAGCACGGTCAGGTCGGCCTTGCCGTCGCTGATGCCGCGCAGGCCGATGACCGGCAGGTCGAAGCGGGCGGCGGCGCGCACCACCGCATAGGTCTCCATGTCCACCATGTCGGCCTCGATGGCGTCATAGGCCTCGCCAGTGACGACGCTGCCGCCGGTGGCCAGACGCGCATAGGGCTGGCCCTGCGGACCGCTGGCCAGGGTCAGGCTGGCGGGTTGGTCCAGAAACGGCGTCACGCCGCGCGCGAAGCCGAGCGCCGACGCGTCCATGTCGCGATAGGCGACCTCGTCGACCCAGTAGATGCGGCCGTGATCGAGCGTCTGCGATCCCGCCGAGCCCAGCGAGATGACCAGGTCCGGCAGCCGCCCCTCATGCGCCAGCATCGCCAGGACCAAGGTCGTCGCCACCGCCGCCTCAACCGGCCCGACCCCGGTGATCAGCGGCTTGATGCGCGCGCGCAGAGCCGGGCCGTATTCCGCCTCAGCCGCCATGACGCACAGGGCGGTGATCGGACCGAAGCTGTCGAGGCTCCAGTCCGTGTTCACGCCTGCCGCTCGTACAGGGCGGCGAAGAAGCCGTCGGTGTTGGAGCTTGCCGGGCTCAGGCGCAGGCGATGCCCGCCCTTGGCCAGGTCGACCAGTTTGTTGCGTCCGGCGTCGGTGAAGGCGGCGGAGCCCAGGGCCTCGGTGACCGGCACGGGCCGGAACGACGGGTGGTCCTCCTCGAAATGATCGGCGGTGGCCTCGTTCTCGCCGGTCAGCATCGAGCAGGTGACGAACACCAGCCGGCCGCCGGGCTTCACCAGCTTGGCCGCGCGGGCCAGAATGGCCTTCTGCAGGCTGTGCATCCGGTCGACCTCTTCCGGCTTCAGCCGCCAGGCGTCCTCGGGCCGGCGCCGCCAGGTGCCGGAGCCGGTGCAGGGCGCGTCGACCAGAACCACATCGGCCTGGCCGACCATGTCCTCGACCCCGCCGCCGTTGGGACCCAGCTGGACCAGTTCGGCCATGACGCCGGCGCGCTGCAGGCGCGGCTTGATGTTGTCGAGACGCTTCTGGACCACGTCATAGGCGATCAGCCGGCCGTCGCCAGCGACCGGACCGGTTTTCTTGCGCGCCGGGACGGGTCCATCGACCCATCCCGTCGGCGTCCAGACCTGCGCGGCCGCTTCCGGCGCAACCTCGCGCGCGGCCCCGAGCGCCAGACCCTGCATGGCCAGGCCCAGGGTCTTGCCGCCGCCGCCGGCGCAATAGTCGACCACCGTCATGCCGGGCTCCACGCCCGCCAGCCAGCAGACGATCTGGCTGCCTTCGTCCTGGATCTCGATGCGCCCGGCCTTGAAGGCTTCAAGCGCCTGGACGTTGGGCGGCGGTTCGGCCGCCAGCCGCAGTCCCCACGCCGACCATGGCGTCCGCTCGGGCGACAGGCCGGCCTCGCGCAGTTCGGCCTCGACCTCGGCCACCGTCGCCTTGGCGGCGTTGACCCGCAGGTCGATCGGCGCGCGCGGCACCATCAGCCCCTCGGCCTCGGCAGCCCAGCGGTCGCCGAAACTGGTCTTGAAGTCTTCCATCACGAACTCGGGCAGACCCGCAGCGACCCAGCCCGGCAGTTCGTCGGCCGTGGTGGTGATGCGCGCCCGCTCCTGCTTCGACAGGGGCTTGGGGCCATAGCCGTCGCCGGCGTGCAGGGCTTCGATCTCTTCCAGCGACAGGCCGTCGATCAGCGGCAGCGAGCCGATCACCAGCGCCCGGCCGTCCTCGCGCCCGCCCATGGCCCAGACCAGACGACCACGCGCGCGCAGCACCCGATAGACCCGGTCAGCGACGGCGCGGCGGTCTTTGGACCCCGCATAGCGGTTCTCCGACCCCCAGGTCTTCAGCACCACCTCGGCGGGCTGGCGGCCCTGGGCGATGCTGTCGAGGACGGAGGCGGCGGCGGCGAGGCGAGCGGCTGGGGTCACTTAGTCTTTCAGACGAAAAGGGCCGCGAGAACCATCACCAGCCCGACCAGCGACACGCCCCAGACCAGGGTCCGGACATAGGCGATACCGAGGGCGTAGAGCGGCAGATAGATCAGGCGGCCGAACAGATACAGATGCGTGCCGACCAGGGTCAGCGAACCGCCGTCCTTGCCCGTCACATGCGCCATGATTACGGCGGCGGCGAAGATCGGCAGGGTTTCAAACAGATTGGCCTGAGCGCGGATCAGGCGGCCCGCCAGTTTCCCGGGCGGCGGACAGTCGCCGTCGCGCGATCCCGCGTTCCATTTGAAGCCCAGCTCGCCCGTCCGCACGGCGGCGGTCCAGGCGATCTGCACCAGGGCCAGGATCAGCACGCCGGCCAGGGCGATGAATTCAGGCGTCATATCCATGGCGTGAGCCTCCCCGCTCATCCCTGTCGATAGTTCGGCGCTTCCCGCGTGATCATCACGTCATGGACGTGGCTCTCGCGCAAACCCGCGCCTGTGATGCGGACGAACCGGGCCCGCTCCTGGAACTGGTCGATGGTGGCCGCGCCGACATAGCCCATGGCGGCCCGCAGCCCCCCGATCATCTGGTGCAGCACCGGCGAGATCGGCCCCTTGTAGGGGGTCTGACCCTCGATGCCCTCGGGCACCAGCTTCTGGGCGTCCTCGACCTCCTTCTGGAAGTAGCGATCGGCCGAACCCCGCGCCATCGCCCCAACGGAGCCCATGCCGCGATAGGTCTTGTAGGACCGGCCCTGGTACAGGAACACCTCGCCGGGGGCCTCGTCGGTGCCGGCGAACATCGAACCCATCATGGCCACCGAGGCCCCGGCCGCGATGGCCTTGGCCAGGTCGCCCGAATATTTGATGCCGCCGTCGGCGATGATCGGGACGCCGCTCTCGCGCGCCGCCCGCACGGCGTCGATGATCGCCGTCAGCTGGGGCACGCCTACGCCGGCGACGATCCGCGTGGTGCAGATGCTGCCCGGGCCGATGCCAACCTTCACCGCGTCCGCGCCCGCGTCGATCAGGGCCCGGGCGGCGTCATAGGTGGCGACATTACCGGCGATGACCTGGATGCGGCTGGACTCGCGCTTGACCCGTTCGACCGCCCGGCTGACCTGGATGGAATGGCCGTGGGCGGTGTCGATCACCACCACGTCGACCCCGGCCTCGGCCAGGGCCATGGATCGCTCGAAGCCGGCGTCGCCGACGGTCGAGGCGGCCCCGACCAGCAGCCGGCCCTGGTCGTCCTTGGCAGCGTGCGGATGCGCCTGGGCCTTCTCGATGTCCTTCATCGTGATCAGACCGGTAGCCCGATAGTCCTCGTCGACGACGATGACCCGCTCGATCTTGCGATCGCGCAGCAGGCCGCGGGCCTCGTCGCGCCCGGCACCCTCGCGCACGGTGACCAGGTCGCCGGTGGTCATCAGCTCGGCGGCCTTGCGGTTCGGATCGGTGTCGAACCGCATGTCGCGGTTGGTCAGGATGCCGACCAGCCGCCCCGTTTTCGGATCGATGACCGGGAAGCCAGAGATGCGCCGGCGGGCCACGATCTCGCGCACCTCGCCCAGCGTCGTCTCCGGGTGGATGGTCACCGGATTGATGACCATGCCGCTTTCGTAGCGTTTGACCTCGCGCACTTGGTCAGCCTGTTCCTCTACCGTCAGATTGCGGTGGATGACGCCCAGACCGCCGGCCTGGGCCATGGCGATGGCCAGCCGGCTTTCGGTCACCGTGTCCATGGCGGCGGACACGAGCGGAATGTTCAGACTGATCTCACGCGTAAACCGGGCGGCGGTGGATACCTGCGTCGGCATCACTTCCGACGGACCGGGTTCGAGCAAAACATCGTCGAAGGTGAGCCCTTCGCGAATCTCCATGGGAGTCTCCGTTTTGCGGGCGCGGTATCGTGGCAAAGGGGGGCGGTGTCAACGGTTGTCGGAGGCTGGCGGGACAGGCTCGACCTCCCCTAGTGTGCCGGCAGGCTTCGGGACCACGACTATGACAGACTTCAATTTGCGGATCGCCGTGCCGGCCGTTGGCCCTCTCGAGCGCCACCCGGTGATGGACACACTCACGCTGGCCTTCAGCACCGACGCGCCCGTCCGCTACATGTTCCCGACGGCGGAGGGATTCCTGCGCAACTTCAGCCGGCTGGCGACGGCGATGGCGGGCAGCGCGGTGGCGTCGGGCACAGCCTGGGTGGCGGACGACGGCGCGGCGGCGGCCCTGTGGCTCTCACCGGGAGCGGCGGCCGACAGCGACGCAATCATCGCGCTGGTCGGCGAGGCGGTTCCCGAAGCGCGACACGAGGTGCTGGGAGAGCTCGGCGAGCTGATGCGGCAGTTTCATCCGCAGGAGCCGCACTGGTATCTGTCGATGATCGGCGTCGATCCCTCCCGGCAGGGCCAGGGGCTCGGCTCGGCCCTGCTGAAGGCAGGCCTGCAGCGTTGCGACGCCGACGGCCTGCCCGCCTATCTGGAAAGCTCCAGCCCGAAAAACGTCCCGCTCTACGAACGC